>CAZVOI010000588.1:0-4134 GCA_964628275.1 uncultured Acidobacteriota bacterium
GCGGCCGGCCGGGCCTCGAGGGCTTCAAGGCCGCCTACGCGAGGCCGGCGGATGAGGCTCTTGGCTACGCAGACGCCTCGCGCATCACGCTGGCCGAGGTCGTCGCGCACGCAAAGCCCACGGTGCTGATCGGGACGTCAGCCACGCCCGGCATTTTCGACGAGACAGTCGTGAGAACGATGGCAAGAGCCTGCGAGCGCCCCATCATCCTTCCGCTTTCGAACCCGACGTCGAAAACGGAATGCGCGCCGGAAGACGCGCTTCGCTGGACCGAGGGACGCGCGATCGTGGCCACCGGCAGCCCGTTCGCGCCGGTTACGCTGGACGGCCGGCGCCACCGCATCGGCCAGTGCAACAACGCCTTCGTGTTCCCCGGGGTCGGCCTCGGGCTCACGATCGCACGACCGAGCCGCGTGAGCGATGGCGTGTTCCTCGACGCCGCGAAGGCGCTGGCCGCGAAGGTGACCCGAGAGGACCTGGAGGAGGGCGCCCTGTATCCCGCGCTATCGCGGATCCGCGACTGCTCCTTCGTGGTGGCGTGCGCCACGATCCGGCGCGCCGTGCAGGATGGCCACGCCGAACCAGAGGTCCTCGAGCACCTCGAACGCACCGTCGAGAGCGCGATGTGGCTCCCGGAGTACCTGCCGATTCGCTACGAACCGGCGTCGTCCGGGCGGGCGGGACGAGCGGCAGCCTGAGCCCCTTCACGCAAGGGCTGCAGCGGGGGACGGTCGTCCACCGCAAATCCTGCCGCCGCCCGATGTCTCACTTGCCCGGACGGATCACCGTGTAGCGGGTCTGCAGGAAAGCGACCAGATCGACCATCTGTCGAACGGTCAAGTGATCGCCGTAGTCCGGCATCCGCGAGGCGTCGCCGCTCTTCACCTGCTCGGTGCGCAGCGCGGGAGCGATCTTGTGCGACGGGTTGATGATCGCCGTCACCAGCTCGCCGTCGGTCTTGGTGTAGGGCACTGAGCCACCCAGCAGGATCGGGACCGGCGGCTCGGCGGTCGGCGCCGGGAAGCCGCCGCCATCGACCTGGTGACAGGCGTGGCACTTCATGTCGAGCACGACCTGACGCCCGCCGGCGGGGTCGCCGTCCGGCAGTCGAAAGCCAGCCGAGGATTTGGCTGCGGCCTCGCAGCCGAGCAGCAGCAGCAGCAACGCAATTGCCAGCGCCCCCAACAGGGTCGTCTTGCCAAGTGTCATGGGACACCTCCTACTTCAAGAATCGTCCGCACGGACGCGCCCGCCGCCCGGGCTTTCTGTCATCCGCGTCAGGCGCGCGCGTCGATCGGGATGAACTCGCGCACGTCCTCTCCGAGGTAGACCTGGCGCGGGCGCGCGATCTTCTGTTCCTTGTCCTCGACCATCTCCTCCCACTGAGCCAGCCAACCGGACATCCGGCCGATCGCGAACAACACCGGGAACATGTCGACCGGGAAGCCCATCGCCTGGTAGATCAGGCCCGAGTAGAAGTCCACGTTCGGGTACAGCTTCCGCTTCAGGAAGTACTCGTCCTGGAGCGCGATCCGCTCCAGCTCGAGCGCGATCTCGAGCAGCGGGTTGCGGCCGGTCACCTCGAACACCTGGTTGGCCATGACCTTGATGATCGTGGCGCGCGGGTCGTAGTTCTTGTAGACGCGGTGGCCGAAGCCCATCAGCCGGACCTCGCCGCCCGACTGCTTGACATCCTTCACGAACTGCGGGACCTTGTCCTTCGAGCCGATGTCCGCCAGCATCCGCAACACTTGCTCGTTGGCGCCGCCGTGCAGCGGGCCGTAGAGCGCGCCGATGGCCGCCGCGGCGGCGGAGTAGGGATCGACGCCCGAGGAGCCGACGCCCCGCATCGCCGAGGTCGAGCAGTTCTGCTCGTGGTCGGCGTGCAGGATGAAAAGCACGTCGAGCGCCCGCTCGAGCGCCGGGCTCACCCGGTAGGGGCCGATCTTGAACATCATCTGCAGGAAGTTGCCGGCGTACGACAGCTCGTTGTCGGGATATACGAAGCGCTGCCCCATCGAGTGCCGGTGCGCGAAGGCTGCCAGCGTGGGGATCTTCGCGATCAGGCGGTAGACCTGCTTGCGCCGGACCAGCGGGTCGTGGATGTTCTTGGCCTCGGGGTAGAAGGTCGAGAGCGCGCCCACCGCCGACAGCAGCATCCCCATCGGGTGCGCGTCGTAGCGGAACCCGGTGAGGAAGTCCTTGACGTTCTCATGCAGCATCGTGTGGTGGGTGATGTTCGAGGCCCAGTCGTCGTAGCGGGCCTGGCTGGGCAGTGCGCCGTTCAGGATCAGGTACGCGACCTCGAGGTAGTTGCTCTTCTCTGCGAGCTGCTCGATCGGGTATCCGCGATAACGCAGGATGCCTCGGTCGCCGTCGATGAACGTGATCCGGCTCTGGCACGAGGCCGTGTTCATGAAAGCGGGGTCGTAGCTCATCAGGCCGAAGTCGCCAGCCGAAGACTTGATCTGGCGCAGGTCCATCGCCTTGATGGTCCCGTTCTCGATTGGGAGCTCGTAGCTCTTCGCGGTCCGGCTATCGGTGACGGTCAGGAACTCGGCGGGCCGGGCGCCCTTCGGAGGGGCCTCCACCACCAGAGTCGCGCTTCCTTGAGTCATGAGCACACCTCCGTTTGGCAGTGGAGCTATGCAAACAGCGCGCCGGCTCGCCGGGAGCACGGTTTCTCGCATCCTCATGATCGCCGTCATGGCAGGGGTAGCTCTACCTGGGGTCTGATGACCGCCACGCCCAAGTCCTCGAGGGAGATCCCCAGAGGCTGGTCGAAAGGAGAGCCCATGACACGTCACGCGCGAACCGCCTTCGTGGCGCTGGCCGTCGCCCTTGTCGCCGGTCTGCTGGCGACGCCAGCCGCCGCTCAACCGAAGGACATCGTCGATACCGCTGTGGCCGCCGGCACGTTCAAGAGCCTGGCGGCGGCCCTTCAGGCCGCCGGCCTGGTCCAGACGCTCAAAGGGCCCGGGCCGTTCACTGTGTTCGCGCCGACCGACGACGCCTTCGCCAAGATCCCGAAGGCCGACCTCGACGCCCTGCTCAAGGACAAGGCCAAGCTGACCGCGATCCTCACGTACCACGTGTTCGCCGGCAACGCAGGCTCGGCTGACCTGAAGATGCTGAAGGACCTGAGCACGGCGCACGGCGGACGCATCAAGATCGACGCCAGCAAGGGAGGGCTGAAAGTGGACGGCGCCAACGTGATCAAGGCCGACGTGCCGGCGGCCAACGGCGTCATCCACGTCATCGACGCGGTGCTGATCCCGAAGTAGGCGAAGCCTCGTTAGTAGTAGGTTCGCAGGTACTCGATGCCGACCGCGAGCGTTTCGCGCCAGTCGCTCTCGGTTTCGGTCGTGAACAACGGATCGTGCCGGCGCACCGCTTCGACGAGCGCGTCGAGCCACACGTCGTAGAGCTCGGGGCGGATGTCGAGGTGTGCCCGGTCGTGTTTCTCCGCGAGCCTACGCAGCGTGACCCAGGCCGGGCTGTCCTTGGCGCTCGCCGCGACGGTGGCCATCACCCACAGCGAGTCGGCGAGGATCTGGGTCTGGCGCTTGAGATCGGTGTTCTTGAACTTCTCGCGAACCTCCTCTGAGGAGGCCATGAAGATCCCGTAGAAGTCCAACAGGAATTCCGGCTTTGCGAGGCACCGCTTGAGGCTGGCGCGAAAGACTTCGACGGGACTCATGTTGGCGAGTTTAGCCCCGGGATCTCGACTCGCTGAGAAAAGGGTCGTGGAGAAGGCCGAAAAGCAAGACCGAGGGTGATGCGCCCACCCTCGGGTTCGGCTCGCCACCGGCCCCCAGTGCGCCACGTCGTCGCGACCATGGCTGACTTCTGGGGCGACCCTCTCTACTCGAGAGCGGTCACGGGCGGAGCGGTGTGCAGTCCACACCGGCGCAAACTCCGCAATTCAGAGATACGCATCGCGACCCTGCGCGTCAAGCGAAAAGTGAGACAGGCTCGATGAAATCGGCGCGCAACACGATCGAAGCGCCGAATCCGATCACGAAGCGACCGATGCGCTCGCGGCTTTCGCGATCATCCGGAACGCCCGCCGGTCCGCAGCTCGTGGAGGAGCCACGGCGCCTCGGCGTTCCGTAGTGGCGGCGAGAGCGGGAG
>CAZVOI010000589.1:0-8593 GCA_964628275.1 uncultured Acidobacteriota bacterium
GTATCCGGGAGCTCAGATCTCGCCGCGCCGGACGCCGAAGCTCGCCGACGCCGCCCGTGTGGTCCTCGAGCAGCGCGGCCTGCCGGGCAACGGCTGGGCGTCCGCGTGGAAGGCGGCCAGCTGGGCGCGTCTCGGCAACGCGGCGCGGGCGATGGACAACGTCCACTACGCCCTCCACAACTACACGACCACCAGCCTGTTCTCGATCTGCTCCAAGGCGATGCAGGTGGACGGCTCGTTCGGGATGACGGCCGCGCTTGCCGAGATGTTGCTCCAGTCGCACGAGAACGAGCTCTCGCTCCTGCCGGCGCGGCACGACTCCTGGAGGGACGGCGAGGTCGAGGGCCTGCGCGCTCGTGGCGGATTCGAGGTCGGCCTGCGCTGGGGAGCGGGAACGCTCGAAGAGGCGACGGTCGCCTCCGTCCTCGGAAAGCCCTGCCGCGTGCGCTCGGCGCAGCCGCTCTCGGTGGCGTCACGAGGCAAGACGATCCGCGTGCGGCGACCGGAAGCGAACGTGCTCGAGTTCGAGACGACGCCCGGCGCCGTCTACCGCCTCACCCCGCGCCGATGACGGCCGCAGGGCGGCGGCCGCGGGCTGAATCGCAAACGGCACCGTCGCGGCTGGATCGAGTCGCGCAGCGACGCGCCGCTCCGGATTCGCCTGACGCCCGAACGCTGAAGCCCGCTGTGGCGCCCGCTTTGGAAGATACTTGGCCCGCCCCGCCGGCAACCCTATTGAGGAGAGCTCCCATGCGATTCCCGACGATCCCCGTGCGCGCGCCGCTTCCGAACGCGCTGCTGCTGGCGGCCTCGTGCCTCGCGGCCGGCGTCTCCTGGGCACAGGAGGAGCGGGGCATCCCGCCCGCGCCGCCGCGGGCCGAGGGCGAGGGGCCGTGGAAGCGCCTGATCCTGCGCGGCGTCGTAGTCATAGACGGGACGGGCGCGCCGCCGGTGGGGCCGGTGGACATCGTCGTCGAGGGCAACCTGATCAGGGACATCCAGAGCGTGGGTGCGCCGGGCGTGCCGATCAGCGCGGCCAGGCGGCCCAAGGCGGAGCCGGGCGACCACGAGATCGACCTCGCCGGCCACTACGTGCTGCCCGGCTTCGTCGACCTCCACGGCCATCTCGGCGGCCAGGAGCAGGGCACCCCGGCGGAGTACGTGCTCAAGCTCTGGATGGCGCACGGCATCACGACCAGCTCCGACCCGGGGAGCGGCAACGGCCTCGAGTTCATGGTCCAGCACAAGAAGAAGAGCGAGCTGAACCAGATCACCGCTCCACGCCTGAAGCCCTACGTCTTCTACGGCCAGGGCGTGAAACAGCCGATCACGCGGCCCGAGGAGGCGCGGGCGTTCGTCCAGGACGTGGCCCGGCGCGGCGCCGAGGGCATCAAGTTCTTTGGCCTGCGGCCCGACCTGATGGCCGCGGCGATCGACGAAGCGAAAAAGCTCGGCCTGCGAACCACCTGTCACCACGCCCAGCTGGCCGTGGCGCGGCTCAACGTGCTCGACACCGCCCGCATGGGCCTCACCTCGATGCAGCACTGGTACGGCCTGCCGGAGGCGCTCTTCACCGACAGGAGCGTCCAGGACTACCCGCGCGACTACAACTACAACGACGAGCAGGATCGCTTCTCGCAGGCGGGCCGGCTCTGGCGCCAGGCCGCCCCTCCCGGCAGCCCGCGCTGGAACGCGGTGATGGACGAGCTGCTGAAGCTCGACTTCACGCTCTCGCCGACCTTCCACGCCTACGAGACGACGCGCGACTTCATGCGCATGAGCCGGGCCGAGTGGCACGAGGAGTACACGATCCCGTCGCTGTGGCGCTTTTACCTGCCGAGCCGCGTCAACCACGGCTCGTACTTCCACTACTGGACCACCGAGGACGAGGTGGCCTGGCGCGACAACTACCGGCTGTGGATGGCATTCGTCAACGAGTACAAGAACCGCGGCGGGCGGGTCGGCGTCGGCACGGACTCGGGGTACACCTTCAACCTCTACGGCTTCTCCTTCGTACGCGAGATGGAGCTGCTGCGCGAGGCGGGCTTCCACCCGCTCGAGGTGATCCGCTCCGCGACACTCGCGGGCGCGCAGGCGCTCGGTGTCGCGGACCGCGTGGGCAGCCTCGAGCCCGGCAAGCTCGCCGACATGGTCGTGGTGGCCGAGAACCCGGTGAGGAACCTGAAGGTGCTCTACGGAACCGGCGCCGTGAAGCTCGACGAGAGCAACCAGCTGGCGCGCGTCGGCGGCGTCCGCTACACGATCAAGGACGGGATCGTCTACGACGCGACGAAGCTGCTCGCCGACGTGCGGCGCATGGTGCGCGAGGCCAAGGACAAGGAAGGTTTCGAGATCCGGCCGCCCGGGCGCTAGCCAAGGCCGCGCGGCACGCGAAGCACGCGGGCGCGAGCGGGGAATGGCGAAGGATCGTCTTGCCTGGCAAAGCCCAACTCTCTCTAGACGGAGGACATCTTGCAGATCATCCGCATCCGGGCGTACCGAGTGGAGCTGCCGCTCCACGAGGGCAGCTACAAGTGGTCGGGCGGCAAGTCGGTCTCGGTGTTCGACAGTACGATCGTGGAAGTGGAGACGGACACCGGCATCACCGGCTGGGGCGAGGTGTGCCCGCTGGGTCCTTTCTACCTGCCCGCCTACGGTCCCGGCGCGCGCACGGGCATCGCCGAGCTGGCGCCGCACCTGCTGGGCCTCGACCCGCGCGAGCTCGGCAAGCTCAATCAGCGGATGGACGCCGCGCTCAAGGGGCATCCCTACGTGAAGTCGGCCATCGACATGGCCTGCTGGGACATCCTGGGCAAGGCGGCGGGCCTGCCCGTGTGCATGCTCCTGGGCGGCCGCTTCGGCGACTCGGTGGACCTGTACCGGGCGATCTCGCAGGAGGCCGCCCCGAAGATGGCCGCGCGGGTGGCGCAATACCGGGCCGAGGGTTACCGCAAGTTCCAGCTCAAGGTCGGCGGCGATCCCGACGAGGACATCGACCGGATCCGCGCCGTGAGGGCGAAGCTGAAGCGGGGCGACGTGCTGGTGGCCGACGCCAACACCGGCTGGCTGATGCACGAGGCGGCGCGCGTGGTGCGGGCGGTGAGGGACGTCGACGTCTACATCGAGCAGCCCTGTCTGTCGTTCGAGGAATGCCTGGCGGTGCGGCGACGCACCGACCACCCGTTCGTCCTCGACGAAAGCATCGACTCGGTGGACGTGCTGCTCCGGGCCCACGCCGAAGGCGCCATGGACGTCATCAATCTCAAGATCTCGAAGGTCGGCGGTCTCACCAAGGCGCGCCAGATCCGAGACCTTTGCGTGAGCCTCGGTGTCGCCATGACCATCGAGGACTCGTGGGGCGGAGACATCACCACCGCTGCCATTGCGCACCTCGCGCACTCGACACCGGAAGAGCTGCGCTTCTCGGCGACCGATTTCAACAGCTACGTCACGGTGTCCACCGCCGAGGGCGCGCCGCGACGGCTGCATGGCCGCATGGCCGCATCCGCCAAGCCGGGCCTGGGCATCGAGCCGCGCCTGCGCGTCCTCGGCAAGCCCCTGGTGGAGGTGGCGAAGCCGCGGCAGCGCCGCGTCGAGCGCGGCTGACGCAAGGCCGGAGACGGGTGCTCGTAGACCGGCGCCGCCTCGCGGGCGAGGCTAGGCGAACTAGCGCTGGACCTCGTAGAGCCGATCGCCGTCCGGCAGCTCTTCGATCAGCTCGAACACGCGCGAGCCGTTCAGGGCGCCTGCCAACTGGCAGGTCGAGGGCTGGCGCCCGCAGGGCACGATCAGGTAGCGCAGCGCGAACTCATCGCGCAGCAGGGCCGTCGTCTTCGTTTCGTCGACCGCCTCGGGCGCCGTCTTCAGCCACTCACGGCGCATCGTGCGGTCGAGCAGCGCATGGCGCGAGGGCAGGAAGGCGCCGTCGCCGTTCACGACCGGCCGGCCGTGGCGCGCCGCCCACAGCATCACGTCGGGCGCCGCCAGCGGCACTTCCAGAACCAGCCCGGGCGCCATTGCTCCGAGCTTGGCGTAAGCCGGCGGGAGACCCTGCGGCACGGCGCGCACGTCCGCCGCCGGCGCGAGCGTCTCGGCGACCGCCAGCGCGACAACGATCGGCCCTCCCCAGCGAAAGGCCGAGAGCCGCGAGGTCGAAAAGCCCAGTCCCGCCAGCACTGCCAGCAGCATCGTGGCGACGGCCGCGAACGTGTAGGGGTGGCGCATCGCGTCGAGCGGCGGGATGCCGAAGAGCGCGGAATAGGGAAGCGGAAGCGTGCTGTCGCCGAAGCGCAGCTCGGGGCCGAGCGAGACGAGCAACAGCAGAGCTGTAGCCGACGCGTAGAAAGGCAAGTGCGGCGCGCGGCGCCGGATCGCGAGGCCGGCCAGCGCGAGGCTCAACACGCCGGGGAAGAGACGTTCGCCGTCGTTGCCGAGCATTCTTCCGTAGAGGATGCCGTGGCTGGAGAGGTCGCGTTCGGGTTGGAAGGCCATGCTGCGCGACATGCCGGGCGGCCGGCGCAGCCCGTCTCGCTCGCGGACCTCCAAGAAGGTCACGAGGTAGGGAAGCACCAACAATCCTCCGAGCAGCGCGGCCACAGCCGTCGCCCGCAGCGCGCGCGGCTCTTTGAGCGGGCGCGCGTGGGAGGCCGCGAACGCGAGCGGCAAGAGCGCCGCGCTGACGGCGTAGTAGCCGCTCGACTGCGCCGACAACGCGAAACTCACGCCGGTGAGCAGCACGGCTCCCGTGCCGGGCCGCGTCGCCAGGCGGTGGAGGCCGAGCAGCAGCAGCGCGAGCCAGCCCGTGCTGAGCAGGTTCAGATGGTAGATGTGGCTCATCTGGTGCGACCCGAAGGCCGCCAGCGTTCCAGCCAGGAGCCCCGCCCAGCCGTTGCCGGTGAGCGCGCGTGTCAGCGTGGCGAACGCCCAGCCCGCGAATGCCAAAGCCAGCAGCAAACCGGCGTTGTAGACGACGACCGGATCTGAGATGAAGAGCCGCAGCGGCACCAGCAGGACCGCGGTTCCGAGCGACAGATCCGAGTAGACCGCGGCGTGCGTGACCGGACGAAAGATGTTGCCCTCGAAGAGCTGTCCCGGAGAGAGCGCGTGTCCCGACAGCCAGTGGAGCGTCCACAGGTCGATCGCGGGATCGGGGCCGGGGAGGGTGTGCGTGGCGATCTGCCACAGCAATGGCCGCGTCGCGACGGCTGCGAGGCTCAGGAAAAAGAGGACCGTCAGCGTTTCGCGGATCGCCCGGTGTCGCGTGTCTGCGGTCAAGGCGCTCCATTGTACGAAGCGCCGCGGCTCCGAGCCGGCACCTATTCCGAGCCGGCACCTATAATGAGACCATGCGGTCCCGAAGCCTGCGGGTGTTTGTCGCGCTTCTCGCGTCGCTGGCCCTCGGCGCCTGCCGTGCGCCCAATGCGTCGCCGCGGATCGCGCCGGACTTCACGCTTCCCGACCTCGCGGGCGGGAGCGTCAGCCTCGCGTCGCTCAAGGGCAAGGTGCTGGTTCTGGATTTCTGGGCGACCTGGTGCGGCCCGTGCATCAAGGAGATGCCTTCGTACGCCGACTTCTGGCGGCGCAACAAGGAGAAGGGCGTCGAGGTGGTCGGGCTGATCTTCGATTCCGGCGAGCCGCAGGAGATCCAGGACTTCGTGCGCGATCACCGGATTCCGTACCGCCAGCTTCTCGGCACCGACAAGGTGCTGGCGGAGTACGGCGCGTCGTTCGGGTTCCCGACCACGTTCGTGGTCGACGCCAAGGGTTTCATCGTTTCGAAAACGCTGGGTAGCGATCCCGACAAGTTCAAGCGGATGCAGGACGAGGTCGACAAGGCGCTCGCCGGCCGCTAGCATCGTCTTCTCCAGAGGTTCCAGAGAAAAAGTGAGCGTTACCGAAGAGCAGGTGCTGGGCGTGCTGCGCGGCGTGCAGGACCCCGATCTCCACAAGGACATCGTGACGCTGGGCTTCGTGAAGGAAGTGAAGATCGCGGGCAGCGAGGTCGACTTCACGATCGAGCTGACGACGCCGGCGTGTCCGGTGAAGGACCAGTTGAAGTCGGAAGCCGAGCGGCTCGTCGCCGGCTTGCCCGGCATCACCGCGGCGCGCGCCAAGATGACGGCCGACACCCGCGCCCGCGGCGGTTTCTCGCGGCAGGCGATCCCGGGCATCCGCAACATCGTCGCGGTGGGCGCCGGCAAGGGAGGCGTCGGCAAGTCCACGACCTCGGTGAACCTGGCGGTGGCGCTTGCCCGGAAGGGCGCGCGCGTCGGCCTGATGGACGCCGACGTCTACGGCCCGAACATCCCCCAGATGCTGGGTTTCCACGGCCAGCCCGAGGTCGGCGACGACAAGAAGATCATCCCGCCCGAAGCGCACGGCATCAAGCTGATCTCGATGGGCATGCTGGTGGCGCCGGATCAGGCGATCATCTGGCGCGGCCCGATGCTGCACGGCGCGGTCCAGCAGTTCATGCGTGACGTGCTGTGGGGCGAGTTGGACTACCTGATCGTCGATCTGCCGCCGGGCACCGGCGACGTGTCGCTGAGCATGGCGCAGAGCGTGCCGGTGGCCGGCGCCGTCGTGGTCACGACGCCGCAGGGCGTCTCGGTCTCCGACGTCAGGAAAGCCGTCGGCATGTTCCGCCAGCTCAACATTCCCGTGCTCGGCGTGATCGAGAACATGAGCTACTTCATGTGCGGCCACTGCAACGAGCGCACCGATATCTTCGGGAACGGCGGCGGCAGTCGGATGGCCGAAGAGATGGGCCTCAAATTCCTCGGCGAGGTGCCGATCGACACGCGCGTCAGGTCCGGCGGAGATGAGGGCCAGCCGATCGTGGCGGCCGTGCCGGACGCGCCCGCCGCGATGGCGCTCGCCGAGATCGCCGGCAAGGTGGCGCAGCAGATCTCGATCCAGGCGCTCAGGCAGCCGCTGCGGGTGATCCAGACGGCCTGACGAGAGGGCGAGCATGAGCCATCAAAAACGAATGGCGATCCTGGTCGGAGGCGGCCCGGCGCCGGGGATCAACAGCGTGATCAGCGCCGCCACGATTCGCGGCGCGCTCGAGGGCGTCGAGGTGCTGGGGATCCGCGACGGCTTCGAGTGGATCATGCACGGCGACGTCGATCACGTGAAGCCGCTCGCGATCGAAGAGGTGAGCCGGATCCACTTCCGTGGCGGCTCGCACATCGGCATCTCGCGCGCCAACCCGACGCTCGACGAGCAGCATCTCGAAAATACGGTGATCTCGCTGTTGCGGCTGAACGTCACGATGCTGATCACGGTCGGCGGCGATGACACCGCGTATTCCGCGATGAAGCTCGAAGAAAAGGCGGGCGGTCGGATCCACGTGGTGCACGTCCCCAAGACGATCGACAACGACCTCGACCTGCCGCCTCACGTCGACACCTTCGGCTTCCAGACGGCGCGCCACATCGGCGTCGACATCGTCAAGAACCTGATGGTCGACGCCAAGACCACCTCGCGCTGGTACTTCGTGATCGCGATGGGCCGGAAGGCCGGCCACCTGGCGCTCGGCATCGGCAAGGCCGCCGGCACCACGCTCACGATGATCCCGGAAGAATGGAGCGGCAGGAAGGTAAAGCTCAAGGTCTTCGTCGACACGCTCGTCGGCGCGATCATCAAGCGCCAGAGCTACGGCCGCCGCGACGGCGTCGCGATCCTGGCCGAGGGCCTGGTGCTCTCGATCGACCCCGACGACCTGGCGCAGCTCGAGGACGTCGAGCGCGACTCGCATGGCAACGTGCGGATCGCCGAGGTCAACATCGGCGAAATCCTGAAGGCGCAGGTTCAAGCGCGGCTCAGGACCTTCGGGATCAAGACCACGATCGTGGCGAAGAACATCGGCTACGAGCTGCGTTGCGCCGACCCGATTCCTCTGGATATGGAGTACACGCGCGATCTCGGTTACTGCGCCGCCAAGGACCTGCTGGCGGGCGGCAACGCGGTGATGATCTCGATGCAGGCCGGCCACTTCGTGCCGGTGCCGTTCAAGGACCTGCTCGACCCCGCCACTGGCAAGGCCCGGATCCGAATGGTGGACATCCGGTCGACTCGTTACGCGATCGCCCGCCGCTACATGATCCGGCTGCGCCGCGACGACTTCGACGACCCGCACGAGCTCGCCAAGTTCGCCGCGACCTGCGGGCTGACGCTCGAGAAGTTCCGCAGCGAGTTCGCGTATCTGATCGAGGACGAGCCGCCGCCGCTGCAGCTCGACATCGGAATCTCCGCCGGCCACCAGAACCCGGCCGAAGCCAAGCTCTGAAGCGCGAGCACTCCGGCTCGAAACAGGTCCGCCCCGGCTGACGCACCTCGGGCAGCAGCAAGTAGTCGTCGGGCCGAGGACGATGCCCGATCGGCGCCAACCGCGACCGCATCCAGATCGTCAAGGGCTGGCTCAACCGGATGCTAGTCACCGTTGTCCTGCCCTCCAGATGTCACTAAGATGGAATCATGAAGACGACCGTCAATATTCCAGACGAGGAGCTCGAGGCTGCCATGCGGTTCACGCGGGCTCGCACGAAACGCGAAGCTATCGTCACCGCCATTGTCGAGTTCAACCAGCGTC
>CAZVOI010000590.1:0-4538 GCA_964628275.1 uncultured Acidobacteriota bacterium
GCGGCTGAGATCGCGTCGGCGCTCACCGGGCCCTACCGCCCCGAGCACCTGTTCGTGCTCAGGCAGAACCTCGAGCTCTACGACGCACGTACGGACGCCGCTCCACCAGCTCAGCGGCGTCGATCTCAGCCATGCCGGCGACTCGTTTTTTGTTCGCTACTTCACGCTCGTCTGGGTGGTTGGCATTCGGTTCCTGCCACTTGCAGTCGCCGTGGTGCCGCGTGGTTCAAATTTGTGGTATGACCTTGCCATTTGGAACGGCATGTCGCGCGCTTGCTCGGCGCGTAGTCAAAGCCCCAACCGGCTCTGGCTTCAGAGCGCGAACATGAAGACGGATGCGGTCGCCGCGCTCGCGGCCGATTTCGTCACGCCCCCCGAGGCCTCATGCTCCTAAGAACGGCCTCCTCCCTCCTGCTCCTCCTGATCCTGGGGTGCGCGACAGCGCCGGCAGCGGCTTCGACGGAGACGATGCCGAACATCCTCGTGATCCTCACGGATGATCAGGGCTACGGGGATCTCGGCAGCCAGGGCAACCCGGACATCCGCACCCCCCGGCTCGACGCCTTCGCACGCGAAGCCGTCAAGATCGACCGCTTCTACGTTTCCCCCGTCTGCTCCCCCACCCGCTCCAGCCTGCTCACCGGGCGCTGGACCTACCGGACGGGCGTCGTGGACACCTTCCTCGGCCGTTCGATGATGCACGACGATGAACGCACAATCGCCGAACTGCTCGTGGACACGCATCGCCGCGGGCTCTTCGGCAAATGGCATCTGGGCGACAACTTTCCCCTCCGGGCCATGGACCAGGGATTTCAACGCACCCTCACCTTGAAGGGAGGCGGCATCGGGCAGCCCTCGGATCCGCCTGGGGGCGATCATTACCAGGATCCCACGCTGTACCGCCAGGGCTGGCCCGTGAAGATGAAGGGCTACGTCACGAACCTCATCACGGACGCCGCCCTGGACTTCATCCGCGAGCCGGGACTGCCCTTCTTCGCCTGGGTCGCGTACAACGCCCCCCACACTCCCCTCGAGGTCCCCGACGGGTATCTGCAGAAATACCTGGACCGGGGTCTTTCGGAGACCACCGCGAAGGTTTACGCGATGGTGGAGAACATCGACACGAACGTCGGCCGCCTCCTCGACGCTCTACACGCCCTGACCCTGACCCGGGACACGATCGTGGTGTTTCTGAGCGACAACGGCTCCCAGCATTCGCGCTACAACGTTTCCCTGCGAGGCCTCAAGGGCACGCTTTTCGAGGGCGGGATCCGGTCCCCGTTCTTCATCCGCTGGCCTGCGCAGCTCAAGGGCGGACGCGCGATCGCCGGCCCCGCCGCCCACGTCGACCTGCTTCCCACCCTGCTCCACGCCTGCGGGCTTCCGAAGCCCTCGGATCTGCGTCTCGACGGCCGCAGTCTCCTGCCCGCGCTGCGTGGGGAGGAAACGGCGGATCGCCCGATCTTCCTGCAGTGGCATCGCGGAGAAGTGCCGGAACTGCGCCGCTCCTATGCCGTCGTGACGAAACAATGGAAGCTGCTGGGCCAGCAGCCGAAGGATCCGCCGCTGCTCTTCGACCTTCTCCAGGATCCCGGAGAGAAGGAGAATCTGGCGGAAGTCCATCCCGAACAAGTCCGGGAACTCGGGGCCGCTTACGAAGCCTGGTTCAAGGACGTTGCCGCCACGCGCAAATTCGAGGCACCCCGCATCCATGTCGGCTTCGAGGAGGAGAATCCCACGGTGCTGACCCGGCAGGACTGGCGGGGGCCCGAGGCGGGCTGGGCCAAGGACAGCCAGGGCCATTGGGAGATCCATTCGACGCGAAGCCTGAAGCTGCGCGTCACCCTGCGCTTCCGCCCCTTCCCGGCGGACGGATCCGCCCTGCTCCTGAGCGGCACACAGAAGACATCGGCCCAGATCCGCGCCGGCCAGACCAGCGCGGTCCTGGATCTGACGCTGAGGACCGGCAATTCGCGTCTCGAGGCCCTTCTGAGCTCCGGGCCCCAGAAGTTCGGGCCGGATCAGATCGAACTGCTCCGCGTGGACTAAGCGCTCCAGCACCTCGCTACCTCGAATGTTGTGAAGTGATCGCGTCGAAGAACGCCCTCGCGATCGCGGCGTAGCCGGCGTCGTTCGGATGGATCGCGTCGGCGAACAGCGACTTCGGCGACTCGGCGGACGTCATCGCCGTGTGAACATCGACCAGCGCCGCGCCTTCTTCACGCGCCACCTCGACGATCAGCGCGTTCGCCTTCCTGATCCACTCGCCGCGCGTTGGCGGGACGTTCTCGTCGAAGCCGGTGTTGACGGGCGGGATCGTCGCCAGGAAGACCGCGCCTCCGAGCGACTTCGCGTCGCGCACGATCCGGCGCAGGCTGTTCGCCGTCGAGCTGGGCTCGCGCGGCTCGTCTGCCCAGTCGTTGGTTCCGAGAAGAACCAGCGTGGCGGCCGGCTGGTGTTTGACGAGCGCCGCAGCGATCGCACGCTGTCCGCGACGCGAGTCGGCCCCCGGCATGCCCTCGTTGATGACGTCGGCCTCGCCGAATCGCCCCCTGAGGGCCGCCTGGAGGATGGTCCGGTAGCCGGTGTCGTCGCTGGAGCCCTCGCCATCGGTGATGCTGTCGCCGAAGGCCAGGTACGTACGGGGCGGAACCGCAGCCGGCGATGGGGCAGCCGTCGCCGCCGGCACCTGCAACGACATCAGCAGCAACAGCACCGAGGGGAATCGTCTCACGAATCGAGTGGCGCGGCAGGCCTTGACATGTGAATCACATGCGATGTACGTTGATCGCATGTCCGTGATGCTTCAAGTGCGCAACGTGCCCGAGGCCGTGCACCGGACGCTCAAGTCGCGCGCAGCGCTCAAGGGCGTGGCGCTTTCGGACTACGCGCTCGAGATCCTGCGGCGCGAGACCTCGCGTCCGACGCGCGAGGAGATGCTCCAGAGACTCAGATCGCTGACCGAGGTGCGGACGCGGGAGGCGCCGGCCACGGTGGTTCGCGAGAGCCGTCGCGGCAGGTGATCGTGATCGACGCCTCGTGTGCGCTCAAGCTCCTCCTCAAGCAAGGAAACGCCGAGGCTCTCGCTGACCGCATCCTGAACGAGGAGATTCATGCGCCGCATCTGATCGATGTCGAAGTCCTGAGCGGCTTGCGGCGCTTGTTGCGGCTGCGGCAGGTCTCTCTCGATCGCGCGGGGGACGGTCTCGCCTGGTTCCTCGATCTGGCCATCGAGCGGCACGGGCACTCGGAGCTGGCATGGCGGATCTTCGACCTCCGGGACAGCCTGTCGGCCTACGACGCCGCGTATGTCGCCGTGGCGGAGCTGGCGCAAGCCCCGCTCCTGACCGCCGACGGTCGCCTCGCCCGATCCCACGGTCACCGCGCCCGTATCCAAGCGGTCTGACGCCGGCAAGACGACCGATGCTCGCGTCTTGATTTGTGGCTCGGCTGCGCAGACCGCTCCGCCGCGTGGTCCCTACGAGCTCGTCTCGGAGTAATAGAATCGCAACTTCAGGCAAATAAGGAGCGCGAAGCATGCAGCGACGGGGATTTCTGCAAGCCACCACGGTAGGAGCCTTGACTGCTCTTTCGAGATCCCGCATCGTCGGGGCAAACGACCGCATCAACATCGGCCTGATCGGCTGCGGCGGCCGTGGCAGTCTGGTGACTCGATTGATTCGCGGATCAGCCGACGACATCAAAGCCGCGGCGCCGGAGAGCTATCGCGACGCCAATCCCGACCCGCGGCTCGGCAATCTGGCGCGCAACGTCGAGATCACGGCGCTCGGCGATGTCTTTCAGGAGCGAATCGACGCTGCCAAGCAGTTCGCACCGCTGGCCGCCGGCTACTCCGATTTCCGCAAGCTTCTCGAGTCCAAAGAAGTCGATGCCGTCGTGCTGGCGACACCTGACCACTGGCATGCCGCCATCGCGATCCTCGCCTGCGAAGCGGGCAAGGACATCTATCTCGAGAAACCCGTGATGTACAGCATCCGTGAAGGCCGTGCGATTCGAGAAGCGGTGCGCAGGAACAAGCGCATTGTTCAGGTCGGCACTCAGCACCGCTCCGGAGATCACTACGCGGACGCGGCGCGCCTCGTACAGAGCGGAAGGATCGGCGCGGTGTATTTCGTCAGGGTCTGGAACTATCGCCACCAGGGCGACACGCCTCCACGGCCGGGTGCGCCCCCCCCACCCGGGCTCGACTGGGACTTCTGGCTCGGCCCGGCGCCCAAGGTTCCTTTCAACCCCGACCGGCTCGGCTACCGGAACTTCATGGACTACACCAACGGGATCATTTCCGACTACGGGATGCACCGCTTCGACAGCGTGCACCAGATCATGGGAGTCGAGGCACCTCTCACGGTGGCTTCGTCCTGGACGCACTTCCGCAAGAACAAGGTAGTCGGCGACCTGCCTGAGGTGCATCAGGCGACGTATGAATATCCCGGTTTCGTCCTGAGCTACGAATGCAACATCGTGAACTCGCACGGCGTCGGCGGCCGGACACCGGGTATGCGGTACTACGCCGCGGC
>CAZVOI010000591.1:0-3725 GCA_964628275.1 uncultured Acidobacteriota bacterium
GTGGTAGTCGTCGCCCCAGGCGTAGCGCGAGATCCAGCCGCGCTCCGGGGGCGCCTCGGTCGAGTAGGGGTGGGAGGTGTCGTATTGCTGTCCCACCACCAACAACGATCGCGCCCACGGAAACGCGACGCGCAGATCGGAACGCCGCTCCACCTGCTCGGTGAGGTAGGTCATCTCGCCCGCGTGGCCGCGCGCGATCCATTCCCGAAACAGGCCCAGCCTGTCGGGCGGCTCGGGGCGCGCGATCCCGACGAGATCGAAGCCGACCTCGCGCGCCAGGAGCTTGACTACTGCCGGCGCGTCGGGTCGGGCCGTCGCCACAGCGATTCGATGCGGAAGCCGGGTGTCGTGCTCGGGAGGCCGTCGAGCCCCGATGCGCTCACCGCCATCACGCGAAAACGGAACTCGCCGAGCGGCAACCCGTCGGGCGACCAGCGCGTTCCGGCGACGCGCGTCGCTCGGTCCACGACCTGGCCGCACTCGGCGTCGACGCAGACCTCGACGGTGTAGGACTGGGCGCCGGCCACCGGCTTCCACGAGAAGCGCGGGTTGGCTTGTCCGTAGGCCGTGCCGGCGACGGGCGCCAGCAGCTCGGGCGCCGGCAGCAGCTTCTCGGGCGCCGTCGGCGTGCCGCCCCTCGGCACCGATGTACCCATCCCGCTCGGCACCAGCACGCTCTTGCCGCCCGCCTCCACGTCGGTCTGGCCCTCGAACACCATCACCTGTGAGCCGCCCGAGGCGGACTTGCGCACGCGCGTCTCCATGCCCTTGCCGGCCCCGGGTTGCGCGAGCGCGCGCGCTCCGCCGATCACGAACTCGATCCCGGCCGCTGGCTTGGCCAGGCCCTTGGCCTGGATCTCGGCCTGGCCGTCCACGATCTCGACCGCGCGCCGTGTGACGGCTCCGACCAGGCGCGCGCCGATCTCGCGCAGGAACACCAGCGACTGCTCGGTGACCACCAACCGCGAGCCGTCGGCGAAGCCGAGGTCGGCGGACGACTTCTCGTAGGTGCGCACGCCGTCTTTCTCCTTCAAGACCTCGCCGACGCGCGCCGGGGTCCAGGTCGGATCGGCCTGCGGCTTCGACTCGACCTTGCGCGACACGCCGCGGATCTCGGCCGTCGGCTGTTGCCGTTTCACGATGATCCGGATCCGCTGTCCGGGGCGGAGCTGGTGCGGGTCCTTCACGTCGGGGTTCAGCTTCCAGTTCTCGCGCCACAGGCTCGCGTCGCCAAGGTAACGGGCCGTCAACGCCTCGAGCGTGTCGCCCGCGACCACGTCGTGCCAGATGATCTCGTCCGCTTCGGCCCGGGCCGGCGTCTGCGCCTCGCCGCGGAACGTGGCGAGCGCCAGCAGAAACGCGACCGCGGCGCGCCCGAGCCTCATACCTCGGGCCCCATGGTGTGGGTGTCGTGGCGCGTCTTCAGGCGCGCGTAGGTCTTGGAGGGTAATTCTTCGAACGACTCCTTCTCGCTCAGGGTGGGGCTCCAGCGCCAGTCGTTTCGCAGCGCCATCTTGCCGAGCGCGTCGGCGAGCGCGGCGGCGCTTTCCGGCCGGCGATCACGCGGATCCTTCTCGACCAGCCCCATCACCAGCGCCGCGAGATCGGCGGACACACTGTTGCCGAGATCGGTGAAGCTGGGGACCGGCGCGTCGAGGGTTCGTCTCAGCAGGCCGCTGGCGTTCTTGCCCTCGAAGGGCGCCCTTCCGTTCAAGCACTCGTAGAGGATCACGCCGAGCGCGAACATATCGCCCTTCTCGGTCTGACCATGGCCCCGAATGCCCTCGGGGGCCAGATAGCCGGGCGTGCCGAGGACCATCTCGACCTGCTCGGTGAGCATCGACCGCACCCCCGCGATCCCGAAATCGGCGATCTTGATCGAGCCATCCCGGCCGAGCAGGATGTTGCCCGGCTTGATGTCGCGATGGACGAGGCCCTGCGCGTGCGCGGCCGCGAGGCCGCGCGCGATCGCGACGCCGAGCGGGACCGCCTGTCCGGGACTGAGCGCGCCGTGGTCGGCCAGGTAGCGCTCCAGACTCTGGCCATCCACGAGCTCCATCGCCACGAACGCCGCCTCGCCGAAGTCCTCGAGGTCGTAGATCGCCACGATGTTGCGATGGCTGAACCTGGCGACCGTGAGCGCCTCGTTCAAGAGAGAGCGCACCTGCTCGCCGCGGGCATCGGAGGCGAGCGTCCTGCCGAGGTGGATCGTCTTCAACGCCACATGCCGCTTCAACTTCGGGTCCCAGGCTTTGAACACCGTGCCCATGCCGCCGGTTCCGAGCGGGTTGAGGACCTGGTAACGGCCCACGAACACCTGGCCGACGGCATCGCGGTCCTTGAGCTGGCGCTCCAATGACGCGAAGCTTCGGCGCAGGTCTTCGATCTCGTTGACCGCGCCCGCCGGCCCGCGTTGCTTGACCAGCCGGCGCTGCGCGACCGCCAGTATGCGCAACGGGCGCACCACGCCGCGATACGCGAACAGCGACCCGAGCCCGACCAGGCCGAGCGCAACGCCGACCGCGATCCAGGCCCGCTGCTTCATGGTGTTGGCGACGGCTTCCGCCACGGACGCCGGCTGCATCGAGACGACGAACCAGTCGCTGTCGGCGATCGGGGCATAGGCGCCGAGCACGGCGCCCCCGCCCGGCGCCTGGAAGCGGCCGGCGCCGGAGATCCGCCCGGAGCTGGCGGCGTTCCGCAGCGCCTCTGGGAAGGCGTCGAGTTGCGTGCCCGGGTCGGCTGTGGCCACAAGGCCGCGCGACGCGCTGGCGATGGCGAGCAGCGCGTCGCTCCCGAGCTCCGCGGGGCGTGTCACCTCGCGCAGCTCTTTGGCGTCGGCGACCACGCGCACGAAGCCGGCGCCGCCGGGCAGCGGCGTCTCGAGGCGAACCACCGCGTCCGCGCCATCGCGCTCGAACAGCAGCGGCGCCAGGAGCTCTTCGGCGAACAGCCGTTCCGCGGCAAGGCCGCCGGTGCGGGTGCGCGCGCGGATGTACTCCTCGCGCCGCTCGTTGAGCAGCGCGATGCCCAGGACGCTGGGCTGAGACTGGAGCAGCGCCCCGAGAACCTCGCGTGACTCGCGCGAGCGCGGGTTCCCTTGCACCAGTGGGTTCAGCGCCAGCGAGACGGCCGCGCTGCGCAGCGGATACAGCGCCGCTTGAACGCGGGCGGCCGCGCTCTTGGCCGCCACCGCGTGCAGTCGCAGCACCTGCGTTTCCATCGCGTCACGGTTCAAGTCGACCAGGAACGGCACGATGCCGAGCGGCAGCAAGCCCACGGCACACAGCGCCAGCGCCGAACGAGCGGTCAGGCCGAGCTTCGCGAGGCGGAACATCGGCGCGAGATCTTACCTTTTGGGGCGATACTTAGGCCGGAATGCCCGCGAAGCTGGGTGAATCCGTAGACGAGGCCGCGCGCCTCGAAGCTCTGGCGCGCTACCACGTGCTCGACACCCCGGCCGAGGCGGACTTCGACGATTTGTCGCGGCTGGCGGCGCAGATCTGCGGCACGCCGATCGCGCTGGTGACCGTGATCGGCAGCGATCGCCAGTGGTTCAAATCGAATCTCGGCCTCGAGATCTCCGAGATGCCGCGCGCGAGCTCGTTCTGCGCCCACACCATCCAGGGACGGGATCTGCTCGAGGTCAAAGACCTGAGCGCGGACGCGCGCTTCGCCCAGAACCCATTGGTGCGGGCCGCGCCGTCGGTTCGCTTCTACGCCGG
>CAZVOI010000592.1:0-2615 GCA_964628275.1 uncultured Acidobacteriota bacterium
CCAGCGCCTGGAGGCCGCGCTCGCCATCGTTCCCGACTACCTCCCGGCGCGCATCAAGCTCGCCGAGGCGCTGTTCGAGGAAGGGGAGCTTCAGGAAAGCCGGACGCTCTACGACCCGTTGCTCCGGGAGCGGCTGGCGGAGCCCGCCGCGCACTTCGGTCTCGGCCGCATTGCCGCCGCTCTGGGCCAGCACGACACGGCCGTCAGCCACCTGCAGCAGGCGACCGCGCTCTTTCCGGAGTGGGGCGCCGCCTACTACTCGCTGGCGCTGTCGCTGCGCGCGCTCGGACGCAAGGACGAAGCGCAACGGGCGCTCCTGAACCACTCCCGCTTTGGCGCCGCATGGCCCGGCGTAACCGATCGCGTGCTCGACGGGGTGATGGCGCTCCGAGACGATGCCGGCGCGAAGCTCCGTAGCGGCCAGAAACTCGCCGATGCCGGCGATCTCGCAGGCGCGATCGCCGAGTACGAGGCCGCGCTCGGGCGCGATCCATCGCTTGCGCTCGCGCATGCCAATCTGGTCAAGCTCTACGGCCGGACCCAAGACTGGGTCAAGGCGGAAGCGCACCTTCGAGCCGCGCTTGCGCTCGGCGCCGACCTCGCCGAGGCGCACTACGACCATGGAGTGCTGCTCGGTCTGCAGGAGAAATGGGACCTCGCCGCCGACGCATACGGGCGGGCGATTGGCGTCAATCCGCTGCATGCCGAGGCGCTCAACAACCTGGGGCAGATCCACGAACGCGGGCGCCAATTCGACCAGGCGCTCGAGACATACCGCCGGGCCATTGCGAGTCAACCCACGTTCCGGCTGGCCCGTTTCAACGCCGGACGAATGCTGGTTGCGCTCGGCCGGCCGGCCGAGGCGGTCCTTGAATTCGAGCGGCTGGTGCCGCCGCGCGACTCCGAGGCGCCGCGCTACCTGTTCGCGCTCGCGGTCGCGCACGTCAGAGCGGGCCACCGGGAGCTCGGACTCCAGTGGGCGACCGATGCGAAGAACCTGGCGGCGGAGTACGGACAGCAGGATCTGGTAGCCGCGATCGAGCGCGACCTGGCTTCGCTGAAATGACCTCCACGTCGCGCCGCGATCATGATTCGCGCTGTTGTCGACGCGGCTACCGCCTCCAGGCGGAGGGTACGTTCGGCTGCTCACGAGCCGGTCTTCGCGAACCCAGCCAGAGCCGTGAACGGGCTGGAGGCGGAGCGCGGGGCTGTAAGATGTCACTCGGGGGACGCCCGTGAGCACCGTGAAGATCGACGTGGCAGAGGACCTCGCAGCGCTGCTGAACCAGACCAATCAACCCCTCGAGAAGGTTGCCCGCGAGATGATCGTGCTCGAGCTCTACCGGCGGGGGACCCTCTCCAGCGGCAAAGCGGCTGAGCTGCTCGGCATGCCGCGGCTCGATTTCATCAAGCACGCCTCCAAGCTCGGCATTCCGTACATCGACATGACTTCGGACGAGTGGGAGAGGGAGAAGTCTGCCCTCGACGCTTGGCCGCGGTCGTAGCGGACACCAGTCCGCTCATCGCGCTCCACCAGATCGATCACCTGGCGCTCTTGGAGCGGCTCTTCGCCCCGGATGTGGAACGGCGAATCGCGGAGGCCGAGATCCTCATCACCTCACCTGTTCGCCCTCGCGGGGGCGTGAGGCCAAACTCGCAGACACGGCTACGAGGCGCCGTGAAAGCGGCGCCGGAAGGGCAGGTTGGGTTCGGCATGGGATAATCGGCCATGACGAACGCGCCAGGAAGCGACGATCTCGAAGATCGGCTTCGGGCTGCTCTTGACGATGCCGGCGTGCCGGGCCTCGTCTCCGTGTATCTGTTCGGGAGCCGGGCGGAGGGCCGGTCGCACCGCGAAAGCGACGTGGACGTCGGGGTGCTCTTGGATCGCGGCATTCACGCGACCAGCGCCGAGCGCTTCGAGGCGGGGCTTCGTTTGTCTGGCCGATTGCAGGCGGCGCTCCGCACCGACCGTATCGACCTCGTGATCCTGAACGACGCGCCACCACTGCTCGGCCGGCGGATCGTGACGGCCGGCCGCCGCTTGCGCTGCTCCGACGCCGAAGCCGATCATGCCTAGCGGCGGAACGTGCAGCTTCGGGCCGCCGACGTCGAGCCCTTCCTGCGGCGCGGGCGGGCGCTCAAGCTCGCGGCGCTCGCGCGTTGACGTTTCTCGTCGAACGCTTGCTGGAGCTGCGGCGGCACCTCGATCACTTGCGCGAGATCCGGCCACGCGTGAACGGACCGGAGTCTCTCGAGCGCGATCTTTCGCTTCACAACGACGTTCTGTTCTCGCTCCTCACCGTCTGCCAGCTCGTCATCGACGTCGCCGGGGAACTCTCGGCACGCCGCGGTGACGGCTTCGAGGACTACACCGGCGCGATCCGGAACCTGGCGCGGGACGCTCGCTTCCCGCCCGAGCTCGTGCGCGCGCTCGAGCCGCTACCGGGCTTCCGGAACGTCCTGGTGCACGAATACGTCGCGCTGGACTTGCGCCGGGTCGTGGACGCGCTCGACAACCTCGATCCGGTGGAGCGCTTCCTCGAAGTCGTCCGCGCGCTGGAGTCGGGCGAGGCCCGCGGCTAGCTGACTTCGCTAAAATGACGTCCACCCGC
>CAZVOI010000593.1:0-4188 GCA_964628275.1 uncultured Acidobacteriota bacterium
ACGGCGACGACTCGCCCACACCGTCGCCTTCGATGGCGTACCTCCAGCGCGGCGTGCCCTTGGCGAGATCGAGAGCCAGCAGTGCTCCCGGCTGGACGCCGACGAAGACGGCATCGTCGGCGATGGCGGCGGAAGACTCGACCACCTCACCCGCCTCGTAGCTCCACACGACCCGGAGTGGCGGCGCCGGAGCGGCGGCGGCGACCCCGCTGAGCGCGGGATTGCCGCGGAACTGGGGCCATGCCGAAGCGACCGCCTGGGCCTGGGCGTGGCGCATCGGCCAGGCCGCGGCCAGCGCCGGCGCCGAGGCCAGAATTCCGAGCGCGCGCCGTCTTCTCACGTGGAGACTATAATCTCCGTCCCCCGCCCACCCGGTGAGCACGACCTCCTTCTCGAGCTGGCTCAAGACGACGCAACCCAAGCTTCCGCTTGACGGAGCGCTGGCGGTGGTGCGGCTCGCGGAAGCCGGGGCGACGCTGCCGTTCATCGCGCGCTACCGCAAGGAGCAGACGGGGAATCTCGGCGAGCTCCAGATTCGCGAGGCGCTCGAGTTGAAGCGTCGCTTCGATCGCTTGACGCAGCGCCAGGCCTTCATTCTCGAAACGCTCGAAAAGCAGAAGAAGCTCACGCCGGAACTGCGCGCGGCTATCGAAAGCGCCCACGACGCCGACACCCTCGAAGACCTGTACCTGCCCTTCAAGACGAAGCGCCAGACGAAGGCCCAGAAGGCGCGCGAGGCCGGTCTGCTGCCGCTCGCCGACTGGATCTGGAACTGTGGGCACGCAACCGAGACGCCGCAGCCAGGTCAGACGCTCGAGCTGTGGGCCTTCACGTTCCGCAATCCCGAGAAGGGCTTCGGCGACGCCGCGACAGCGATCCAGGGGGCCCAGGACATCCTGACCGAGCGGCTGGCAGAGGATCCCGAGCTTCGGCGTCTGGTGCGAACGCGGCTCGTCGAGCGCGGCTACCTCCACTCGCAGAAGGCGGCCGGCGCCAAACCGTCGAGCAAGTTCGAGCGCTACTTCGACCACCGCGAATCGGTGCGCAGCCTGAAGCTCGCGCGCAACTCGCATCGCTATCTGGCGATGCGTCGCGGCGAGACCGAAGCGGAGCTGAAGCTGGAGGTGGTCGGCCCGCCCGACGACAAGAACTTCGACCAGGACGTGCAGGCGGCGTTCGCGAGGGCGGCATGCACGGTCGCGGACTCCCCGGGCGCCGCGATACTCGCCGAGGCCGCGCGCCTGGCGCTCGCGCAGTACGTGAAGCCCAGCATCGACGCCGAGGTCCATCGCGGCCTGAAGGCGGCGGCGGACGACGTCGCCACCGATGTGTTCGCCGCCAACCTCAGACGGCTCCTGCTGGAAGCGCCGTTCGGACCGAAGCCGGTGCTGGGCGTCGATCCCGGCGTGCGCACAGGCTGCAAGCTCGCGCTGGTGGACGCCGCCTCATCGCTCGTGTCGCACACGCTGCTGCATCTCGAGACCGAAGAGGGCCGGACCGCTGCCAAGCCGCTGCTCGACGCCGAGCTCCAGAAGGCCGAGGTCAGCGCGGTAGCCGTAGGCAACGGCAGCGCCGGCCGCGAGACCGAGGCGTTCCTGCGCGCGACGATCCGCGAATCGGGCCGTTCGGTCCCGGTCGTGATGATCAGCGAGGCCGGCGCCAGCGTCTACAGCGCCAGCGACCTGGCGCGCTCGGAGTTTCCCGATCTCGACGTGACGGTGCGCGGCGCGATCTCGATCGCGCGCCGCTTGCAGGACCCGCTGGCGGAGCTGGTGAAGGTCGACCCCAAGAGCATCGGCGTGGGCCAGTACCAGCACGACGTGGCGCAGGGTCTCCTGAAGGATAGCCTCGACGTCGTCGTCGACTCGTGCGTGAACCAGGTCGGCGTCAACCTCAACACCGCTTCCGAGCCGCTCCTGGCGCGCGTCTCCGGCATCGGGATGGCGCTCGCCAAGGCCGTGGTGGAGCGTCGCGCGTCAAAGGGCCTCTACAAATCGCGGCGCGAGCTGCTCGAGGTCAAGCACTTCTCGCAGAAGACCTTCGAGCAAGCGGCCGGTTTCCTGCGCGTTCCGGACGCGGAAAACCCGCTCGACAACACCGGCGTCCACCCGGAGCGCTACGCGGCTCTCGAAGCGCTGGCCGCGCGGCTCGGCAAGCCGCTCCCGGAGCTTCTGGGCGCGGGTGCGGCGCTCGCCGCGGAGGACGCCGCCTTCCGCGAGCAGGTCGGCGCGTTTACCTCCGCGGACATCGTGGCCGAGCTGCAGAAGCCGGGCCGCGACCCGCGCGCCGCTTTCGAGATCTTCCGCTATCGCGAGGACGTGAAGGAGTTGAAGGACCTGAAGCCGGGCATGATGCTGCCGGGGATCGTGACCAACGTGACGCATTTCGGGGCGTTCGTGGACCTCGGCGTGCACCAGGACGGCCTCGTGCACCTGTCCCAGCTCGGCGACAGCTTCGTGAACGAGCCGAGCTCCGTCGTCCACCCGGGAAGCCGCGTCAGCGTGCGCGTGCTCGAGGTCGACCTCGAGAAGAAGCAGATCGCGCTCTCGATGAAGACGCCGCGGCCCAAGCCCAAGCCGCGGCCGAGGCGCAAGCCGGACCGGCCGAAGCCGAGCGCCGCACGTCCCGCCGCGACGGCCAAGCCGGCCCCCGCCGGCGGTGCCCCGCACTCGAAGCCGGAGCTGGTCGTGCGTCCGCTCCCGCCGCCTCGCGCGGACCGGCCGCGGCCGCACCGGTCCGAGCCCGCGCGGCCCGCGCCGGCGCCGCGCCGGCCCGAACCGCCGAGGCCGCCGCCTCGGCCGCCGAAGCCCAGCTTCAACAACCCGTTCGCCGTTCTGGCGGACCTCAAGAAGAATCTGAAGGACTGAAGAACAGGAAATGAAGCTGCTCTGGACCTATCTGCGCCGTTACGTCGGCCTGCTGGCGCTCGCACTGGCGCTCGCGGCCGTCAATCAGATCTTCTCGCTCTTGGACCCGCTGATCTTTCGCTACGTGATCGACCAGTACGCGACGCGCTACGCGGAGTACACGCCCGCGCAGTTCATCCGCGGCGTCAGCGTGTTGCTGCTGGGCGCCGTCGGCGTCGCGTTCGTTTCGCGCGTCGCCAAGAACTTCCAGGACTACTTCATCAACGTGATCACGCAGCGGCTCGGCGCGGAGCTCTATTCCGACGGCATCCGCCATTCGCTCGACCTGCCGTACCAGGTCTTCGAAGACCAGCGGAGCGGTGAGACGCTGGGCAAGCTCCAGAAGGTGCGCTCCGACGTCGAGAAGCTGATCTCGATGTTCATCAACGTGCTGTTCACGACGCTGGTCGCGCTCATCTTCGTGATGATATACGCGGCCACGGTCCACTGGATCATCGCACCCGTTTACTTCGCGACCATCCCGATCCTGGGCGTGCTCAGTTCGGTGCTGTCGCGCCGGATCAAGGTGGTGCAGAAGCAGATCGTGGCCGAGACGACGGCGCTCGCGGGATCGACCACCGAGTCGTTGCGCAACATCGAGCTGGTGAAGAGCCTGGGTCTCGCCAACCAGGAGGTCTCGCGCCTCAACGCGACGACCGGCAAGATCCTCGGGCTCGAGCTGAAGAAAGTCCGCTACCTGCGTAGCCTGAGCTTCATCCAGGGCACCTGCGTGAACGCGCTGCGCACCAGCATCCTGTTCATGATGCTCTACCTGTTCTATTCGCGCGAGATCACGGTCGGCCAGTTCTTCTCGCTCTGGATCTACTCGTTCTTCATCTTCGGGCCGCTGCAGGAGCTCGGCAATATCGTCAACCTGTACCGCGAGACCGAGGTCTCGCTCGCGAACTTCCAGAAGATCCTGGACACGCCGCGCGAGCCGCGGCCGGCGCACCCAATCGCGCTCGGGCCGCTCGAGACGCTCGGGTTCGACCACGTCGGCTTCACGCACCAGACCGCCGCCCAGCCCGCGCTCAGCGATATCGTGTTCGAGGTGCGGCGCGGCCAGACGGTCGCGTTCGTGGGGCCCTCGGGCGCGGGCAAGACGACGCTGGTGAAGCTGCTGGTCGGCCTGTACGCGCCGCAACAGGGACGGATCCTCTACAACGAGCAGGCCCACGACGCCGTGGACAAGGACGCGCTACGCGAACGCATCGGCTTCGTCACCCAGGACACCCAGCTCTTCTCCGGCTCGATCCGCGAGAACCTGCTGTTCGTGCGGCCC
>CAZVOI010000594.1:0-2276 GCA_964628275.1 uncultured Acidobacteriota bacterium
CTCTACCGCCAGCTTCGGACGCAGGGGACGCCGATCCCGACCAACGATCTGTGGATCGCGGCGCTGGTTCAGCAGCACTCGCTCGTGCTCTGCGCGCGCGACCGTCACTTCGACCGGCTGCCCCAGTTGACCCGGCTCTGAGGCCTGGAAGGCAACCTGCGATGAGCCTGACGCCCGGCATCCGGATTGGCCCCTACGAGGTGGTCTCGCGTGTGGGTGCGGGCGGGATGGGGGAGGTCACCTGGGCTTCCTCCATGATGTCCGGGTTGAAATAGGCCCAGGGTGTTCCGTCGACGGATGACCCTAGGTCCACGCCATCCACCTGCCAAGCGTTGTCGCTGGTGCCCGACCCGAAGGAGGAGACCGCATCGCTGACAAAGTTGTTCGTGCTGGTACCCGGCGCGGAATGGAAGAGGTCGAAGAAGGCACGCCTGGTGGGGATGTTCTGGACGAGCCCCTGGTCGTAGGTCGTGTTCACTTGATTGGAGACCACGTCCACCACCGGCGACTCCCCGCGGACCGAGATCGTTTCCGTCCGCTCGCCGATCTTCAGGGTCACCGGGATGTCGACGGTATTGCCGCTCGACACGACGATCCCCGATCGTGTGAGGGCGGCGAAGCCCTGGAGCATGTAGCCGATCTCGTAGCGCCCGGGAGGCAGGGCCAGGAAGCGGTAGGCGCCGGTCGATGTGGTAGAGGTCGTGGGGTTGCCGAGCACGGCGGGGCTGCTCAAGGTGACCGTGACCCCCGGCAACGAAGCCCCCGACTCGTCCGAGACGTGGCCGATGATGGTCCCCGCCGTGCGCTGGGCGAGTGCCGCCACCGGCGAAAGGAACGACGCCAGAGCCGCTGCGCACGCCAAACCTCGTCGCACTCGTCTTCCCTTCGGGAACACCGGGCGGAGTCGGCCTCAGGCCCAACGCCACAACTCGGTGGCCTTCCGGCTGGAGCTGGGGACAACCGCCAGATTCTCTCGGCCTTTGGTCTTTGTTACCAGACACGCTACGCCCCCGCCAGGACAGGGGCAAGTGGTTACGCCGTCGTCCTGAACTGGTTCGAGGAGCTGAAGCGGATCGTACCCCCGCGGTAGGGGAGGCGTGGACGTCCGACTCAACGCTACTGGTCGCCGCTACGGTTCCAGGAGGCACATAAATGGGAGCACGTCGTCTGCTCTCAGCCGATTAGGCGTTGACGCCGATCGTCAGCGTCCCGGTGTAGCCCGCCGCCGCGCTGCCGGCGACGCTCGCCATCTCGGTCGACGTGCCGTCGGAGAAGACGTTGTCGTTCGCGTTGCGGGTCGTGTTCTGGCCCTTCGAAGCGTAGACGCCGCTCGCGTACACCTCGGCGCTGGTGTCCTCGGGAAAGGCGATCTGCGTCGTCTTCACGACCGAGCCGCCCACGTACACCTTCACGTGAATGTGGGTCGCGCGGCCCATGTACCAACCCGGGTAGACGGTCAGGAAGGTCACGCGGCCGCTCGCGTCGCTCGTCTGCAGCCCGCGCAGGTAGGTCTGGCCGGTGCCGTTGTAGCCGGGCTGCGAGTACTCGGAATAGAAACCAGTCGCGTCGCACTGCCAGATCTCGACGTTGGCGTTCGCGATCGGGTTGCAGTTGCTGCGCACGTTGACGATCGTCAGCGTCAGAGTGAGCGGCGTCCCCGGCTTGCCCTCGCGGATGTCGCGCCGATAGAAGGCCTGATTGTTGATCATGCCGGTGATGTCCACGTACGGCCCTGCCGTTTCCTCGGCCGCGACCACGCAGCCCGCCGAGCCCGTCGTGGCGCTGCCGCTGCTGGTGGTTGTCGAACTGCTGGCGCTGGTGGGCGAAGAATCGCCGCACGCGCTCGCGAGCGCGGCCAGGCCGAAGGCGCTCAAGGCATCTCGGCGTCCCAGGGTCTTGGGTTTCTCTTGCATGAAGTCCTCGCTCAGCAATTCGCATACCGCCGAGGGCAAGCCAGCCGTGAGAACGAGGTACGCGGTTCGGAGCGCCGAACCGCGTCCTCGCGCGCGTACACGCGCGTCCGCGTCGGGGTACAACAGCCTCGCGCTGCTTAAGTTGCCTTAAGAAACCGCGCCGCTAGTCGCGTAGCGCGACCTGGGGATCGACGCGGCTCGCGCGCAGCGCGGGGCCGAGACATGCGGCCGTCGCCACGGCGAGCAGGATCGCAGCGACGACCGAGAGCGTCGCCGGGTCGCTGGGCGCGACGCCGAACAGGAAACCCGCCAGCGCTCGCGTCAGGACCAGCGAGGCCAGGGTGCCGACGATCAGGCCGAGGA
>CAZVOI010000595.1:0-3097 GCA_964628275.1 uncultured Acidobacteriota bacterium
GGTCCTGGCCCGGGCGCTCGCGGACGAGGGCGCCTGGAAGAAGCTCGAGCACCTCACGACGCGCATCGGCCACCGGCTGAGCGGGTCGGCGGGGCTCGAGAAGGCGATCGCCTGGGCGCACGAGGGAATGCAGGCCGAGGGGCTCGAGGGCGTGCGGCTCCAGCCCGTGAAGGTTCCGCGCTGGGTGCGCGGGCGGGAGTCGCTGCGGGTCGTCTCGCCGGTGCCGCGCGAGCTGCAGATGCTCGGCCTCGGGATGAGCGTCGGGACGCCCCCGCAGGGAGTCACCGCGGCGGTGCGGGCGCTCGCCACGGTCCGCCAGATCGGCGCGCTGTTCGGGGCGATCGACGCGACGACCGTGAAGTGGGGCGGCAGCGGAGCCGACATCTCGCCGCTCACCGGCGACGGTGTCCCCAGCCTGTCGCTCGACACGCTGGGCGAGCACTATTTCGACTGGCACCATTCGCAGGGCGACACGCTCGACAAGGTGCAGCCGGACGACCTGCGCCGCGCGACCGCCATGCTGGCAGTGATGGGCTACGTGCTGGCCGACATGCCCGGCCGGCTTGGGCCCTGACTGCTCGGGCCAACTCAGTCCGTGAGTAGACGTCGCGGCCGTCGCTCACAGGCGTCGCGGGAGCACACGAGTGGGTCCATTGGCTTGCGCGGTCCCCTCCTCTGAGCACATGATCGTGGCTTCCCCGGACGTGTTGCCGGAGGCCTCAAAGGAGGTAAATGATGCAGAAAAACCTATTGGTGCGTTCTCTGTTGATCGGGGCGGCGACGTTCCTGGCGGGTACTTCCTTCGCCGGTGAGAACTGGCTCGGCACGTGGAAGCTGAACGCTGCGAAGTCGCAGTCCGGCGCGGGGCCCGCGCCCCGCGCCCAGACGCTGAAGTTCGAGGCGACACCCGCCGGCATCAAGCTCACGTCGGACGGCATCGACGCGGACGGCAAGACGATGCACGGCGGCTACGTCTCGAAGTTCGACGGCAACGACGTTGCCTGGGCCGGCAACCCCGTGGCCGACGTGGCCTGTCCCAAGAAGGTCGACGACAACAGCTACGAGAACGTCTGGAAGAAGGGCGGAAAGGCCGTCGTCACCGCGAAGGTCGCCGTGTCGAAGGACGGAAAGACGCTGACCGTCTCGCAGGTCGGCACAGACGCAAAGGGCGCGGCCATCAGCGCCGTCGCCGTGTACGACAGGCAGTAGGCCGGCGGCCGACAGTCTTCCGGCGCGGCTCGCAACGGACGGTCGCGCCGGAAGGCCCGGCCCGAGCTTCGGGCCACGCCGGCCCCACCGGGGATAGAATGCGCCGTCGGAACAAGGAGGGGCTCCCCATGACAACGGATCGGAACCAGATGAGCCGGCGGCGCTTCACGGCAACGACTTCGCTCGCCGCGGCTGCGGTGGTGGCTGGCAACGCAAGGCGCGTGCTCGGGGCGAACGACCGCGTGGTGCTCGCCTCGATCGGCATCCGCGGCCAGGGCGACTCGCTCAAGCAGGGCTTCGCGAAGCTCGCGGGCGTCGAGATCAAGACGCTGTGCGACATCGACGAGAACCTGTTCGCGAGCCGCGCCAACGACCCGGACCTCAAGGACGTCGCGGCGTTCAAGCCGGGATACGTGAAGGACATGCGCCGCGTGTTCGACGACAAGGACATCGACGGCGTCCTGATCGCCACCCCGAACCACTGGCACGCGCTCGCCACGATCTGGGCGCTCCAGGCCGGCAAGCACGTCTACGTCGAGAAGCCGGCCTCGCACACCGTGTGGGAAGGCCGCAAGATGATCGAGGCGACGCAACGTTACGGAAAGATCGTGCAGGTCGGCACGATGAACCGTAGCCGCCCGGCCGTGCGCGCGGCGATCCAGTTCCTCCACGAGGGCGGGATCGGCAAGGTCTACATGGCGCGCGGGCTGTGCTTCAAGTCGCGTGCGGGCATCGGGAAATACGCCGACGGGCCGATCACGGACGGCCAGCCGCAGCGGCTGAACATCGAGGGCGGCCCGGTTCCCGAGGGCGTGTGGGACGCCGCGTATCTCGCCAAGGTGGATTACGACCTGTGGCTGGGGCCTGCGCCCGTGCGCCCGTTCAACCGCAACCACTTCCACTACAACTGGCACTGGCACTGGCCGTACGGCAACGGCGACACCGGCAACCAGGGGCCGCACCAGTTCGACATCGCGCGCTGGGGCATCGCCAAGAACGAGCACCCGGTGACGGTGGCCTCGGTCGGCGGCTACTTCGGCCAGCCAGCATCGCAGGAGACGCCCGACACGCACACCTCGATCTTCGAGTACGCGGACGGGACGCTGTTCGAGTTCGCGACGCGCGGTGAGTACACGAACGAGGAGGGCACGCAGAAGATCGGCAACCTCTTCTACGGCACGAAGGGCTGGCTCTGGATCGACGGCAACGGCCGCAAGTGGCAGAGCTACCTCGGGCGCAAGGACGAGAAGGGCCCCGGATCCGACGCCGCGCCGGCCGCCCCCGCGGGCGGCAGCGACCCGAACGTCCTCACGAGCCAGGAGGGGTCGCACTACCGCAACTTCGTCGACGCGATCCGCGCGAACGACCCCAAGCGGCTCACCTGCGGCATCGAGGAGGGCCACCTCTCGTCGTCGCTCGCACACCTGGCGAACATCGCCTACCGCGTCGGACGCAAGCTCAAGTTCGACGGCAAGGCCGAGAAGTTCGTGGGCGACACCGAGGCGGACAAGCTGCTGACGCGCACGTACCGCGCGCCCTACGCGATCGCCGAGAAGGTGTAGCCGCGTCTTCCGCCGACTGGCCCGACGAGGTCGACGTCGTCGACTCGCACACCGAGGGCGAGCCGACGCGGGTCGTGGTCGCGGGCTGGCCGCAGCCGGCCGGGGCGACGATGGCCGAGCGGCGGGCGTTCCTGCTCCGGCACCAGGACCGGCTGCGGCAGGCGGTGGTGTGCGAGCCGCGCGGGCACGACGCGATCGTGGGCGCGCTACTGACGCCGCCCGTCGAGCCGGGCTCGCAAGCCGGCGTCGTCTTCTTCAACAACGCGGGCGCGCTCGGCATGTGCGGCCACGGGCTGATCGGCGTGGTGCGGACGCTCGAGTTCCTG
>CAZVOI010000596.1:0-8927 GCA_964628275.1 uncultured Acidobacteriota bacterium
AAGGCGGTCTCGGAGGGTCTCTCCGACTTCGACGCGATCGCGGTCGTGGCCGACTCCAAGCGCCTGACGGCGCCTTGCGGCCCCTGCCGGCAGATCCTGTGGGAGTTCTGCGGCGACATCCTGGTCCACATGTCGAACACCCGGGGGCGCACGCGGGCGATGCGACTTCGGGACCTGCTGCCACTGCCCTTCGACCAGACCAGCTTCTGAACATGCCGCCGCCGACCAACCGCTGGGCGCGGCTACTGACCGAGAGCCGCAATCCCCGCAGCCGGAAGCTGGACACGCTCCCGACCGAGCGCGTCGTCGCCCTGCTGCTCGACGAGGACCGCCGCGCGCTCGTCGCCGCGGGCCACGAGCGCGCCGCGATCGCCCGGGCTGCCCGCCTGGCCGCGAAGGCGCTCGAGGCGGGCGGCGACGTCGTCTTCCTCGGCGCCGGCACCAGCGGCCGCCTCGCCGTGCTCGAGGCGGCCGAGTGCCCGCCGACCTTCGGCTCGGACCCGCGCCGCATCCGCGGCGTGATGGCCGGAGGCAACGAGTCGGTGTTCTTTTCGCGCGAGGGGGCCGAGGACCGTGAAGGCGCGGGCGCCGACGAGGGCGCCCGGCTCGGCGCGAACGACCTGCTGGTCGGCATCTCGGCCAGCTCGGTCACGCCCTTCGTGCGCGGGGCGCTCGGCGCGGCCCGCGCGCGCGGCGCGCGAACCGTGCTCCTCACCTGCGCCCCGGGCCGCAGCCTGTCGCGGCTGGCCGACGTGGTGATCGCGATTCGCAGCGGGCCCGAGGTGCTTACGGGCTCGACGCGGCTCAAGGCCGGCTCGGCCACCAAGGCGGCCCTGAACGCGATCACCACCGCCGCCATGGTCCGGCTCGGGAAGACCTACGAGAACCTGATGGTCGACCTGAAGCCCACCTCGGCGAAGCTGGTCGACCGCACCCGCCGCATCGTCGCCGCGGCCAGCGGCCGCCGCGACGCCGAGGTCGAGCGGCTCCTCGCCGACGCCGGCGGCGAAGTGAAGACGGCCATCGTCATGGGCAAGCTGAGCCTGTCCGCCGCCGATGCCCGCTCCCGCCTGGCCCGCGCCAAGGGCCACGTGCGCCGAGCCCTCGGGCGGAGCTAGGGCGATCCGGAATTGACAGTCCTCCGACCCGCGGAATAGCCTTCACTACAGTCCTCGAATCTCGCCGATGCGCACCATCCGCCCACCGGACCCTCTGGGTCCCTTTCGGAGGAAGATCATGCTCAGGCCAAGGCACCGCGTTCTCGCCGTCCTGCTGCTGCTCGCCCCGCTGACCGTCCCGCTGGCCCTGGCACAGTCCCAGGCCGCCGGTGGCACGATCCAGGGCACCGTCACCGACGAGCAGGGCGCCGTCGTCCCCGCCGTCAGCGTCTCGATCCGAAACGAGGCGACCGGGGTCGTCCGCGACACGCTGACCGACTCGGGCGGGCTCTTCCGCGCCCCGCTGCTGCAGGTCGGGAGCTACACGGTGAAGGCCTCGCTCCGAGGATTTGCGACCGTCATACAGCCAAAAGTCGTGCTCAACGTCGGCTCGACGGTGGAGCTCAGCCTGCGCCTCAAGCTGGCGACCACCGAGGAGACGATCACGATCACTGCGGAGTCGTCGATCATCGAGACGGCGCGCACTAGCCAGGCTACGACGGTGGGCGCGCGCGCGGTGGCGAACCTGCCCGTCAACGGCCGGAACTTCATCGACTTCGTGCTCACGACGCCCGGCGTCGTCCGCGACTACAACCGCGCCGGCGACATCAGCTTCGCCGGCCAGAAGGGCACGCTCAACAGCGTCGTCATCGACGGCGCCGACAACAACAACACCTTCTTCGGGCAGGCGCTCGGCCGCACCGGCTCCGGGCGCGCCCCCTACCAGTTCAGCCAGGACGCTGTCCAGGAATTCCAGGTCAACCGCAACGCCTACTCCGCGGAATACGGCCGCGCCGGCGGAGCGCTCATCAACGTCGTGACGAAGTCGGGGACGAACGAGCTCCACGGCTCGGGCTTCTACTTCTACCGGGACGAGGGCCTGAACGCGAACAGCTGGCAGAACAAGCAGGCGACGCCGGCGCGGGTCCGCTCGCCCTACCGCTACGATCAGTACGGAGGCACGCTCGGCGGTCCGATCGTGAAGGACAAGGCCTTCTTCTTCGTCGGCTACGACGGGCAGCGCAACACCTTCACGAACGAGATCGACCTGGAGCAGAACCTGCTCGGCGTCACGATCCCGTCCGATCCAGACTCCCAGGCCGGCCTGGCGACGCTCCAGACCAAGGCCGACGACTACCCGCGCGGGCAGGACCAGGACGTGTTCTTCGCCAAGCTGGACTGGCAGCTGAGCCAGCGCCACCGGCTGAGCGTCCGCTACAACCATCAGAACTTCACCGGAGTGAACTTCGAGAACAGCGGGCCCACGAACGCCGAGGAGCACAGTGGGAACTCCCTGGTCAGCACCCGGACCGTGAGCGCCTCGCTCGGCACCGTGTTCAGCAGCTCGCTCTTCAACGACCTGCGCTTCCAGTACGGTCGGGACCAGGAGCCGGGCGAAGCGAACGCGACCAACCCCGAGGCCACCGTGCGCGAGGCGGGGCGCACGGCACTCACCATCGGCAGGAACTTCTTCAGCCCGCGCGAGACGACCATCAATCGCTACCAGATCGCCGACAGCCTCACCCTGGTCCGCGGCCGACACGCGCTCAAGGCCGGGTTCGATTTCAACTTCGACCGTATCAAGAACTTCTTCCCCGGCAACTTCTCGGGCGGCTACACCTTCAACAGCCTCGCGAGCTTCAACCGCGGCCGGCCGACGGGCTCGGGTGAGCGGTACGTCCAGGCCTTCGCTGGGGAGGGGACGACCGGCCCGGAGACGCACCCGGACATCGACGAGTACGCCTTCTTCGTCCAGGACGAGTGGAAAGTCAGGCCGGACCTGAGTTTCACCCTCGGCCTGCGCTACGACCTCGCGAGCTACGCTCAGCCCCAGGTGACCAACCCCGACCCCCAGCTCGCGGCCGCCGGGATCGACACGGGCTTTTTGAAAAAGGACACCAACAACATCGGGCCCCGGCTGGGGGTCGCCTGGACACCGACGTCCAAGCTGGTCCTGCGCGCCGGCTACGGCCTCTTCTACGGCCGCACGCCCTCGATCATGGTCGGCACCGCCCACTCCAACAACGGCATCAACGTACAGACGATCACGTTCACGGGCAACATCGTGCCGACCTATCCACAGGCCTTCCCCTCGCTGCCGATCGGCAGCGCCCTGCCAAAGCCGACGATCTTCGTGTTCGACAGCGACTACGAGAACCCGGAGATCCACCAGGCGAGCGCCGGCTTCGAGTACGCGCTGCGGGACGACGTAGCGCTGAACGTCGCCTACGTGTTCGTGGCCGGACGCCAGCTCTCCCGCTCGGCGGACTTCAACGTCGCCGCCCCCGTGCCCACCGAGGTGCCCATCCAGGGCGGGGGGTCGCTGCTCGTGCAGCAGTTTCCGACGACCCGGCCGCTCACGAACTTCGACCGGATCATCCGCTTCGAGAGCACGGCGAAGTCCACCTACAACGGCCTCACCGTGGAGCTTCGCAAGCGCTTCACCGGCAAGCTGCAGACGAGCGTCGCCTACACGCTCGGGAAGGTGGAGGACACGAAGCCCGACCAGACGGCGGTCGTCCCCGGTGGGTCCGACGATGCCAAGTTCGCCTCGAACCCCGCCGACTTCGACGCCGACCTCGCCCCGGGCGATTCGGACGTGCGGCACCGGCTCGTCTTCAGCGGCTACTACGACCTCGCCTACTTCCGCGAGAAGGCAGGCTTCGCGAGGGCCGTGCTCGACGGGTGGTCGTTCAGCTGGATCTTCACCGCGCAGAGCGGTCTGCCCTACTCAGCCAACGTGACCAACGACCTCAACCGCGACGGCAACGCCCGCAACGACATCGTGCCGGGAAGCCGCAACAGCTACCGGACCTCGTCGCTCTACACCGTGGACGCGCGCGTGACCAAGCGCTTCGCGCTCACGCGCGACGTCAAGCTCGACCTGATCGGCGAGGCCTTCAACCTGTTCAACACCACGAACATCGTGGCGCAGCGGAGCGGCTTCCACACTTTCACGGCGGGAGTGTTGGTGCCACAGACGAATTTCGGGACGGACACCACGCCCGCCCCGGGGCTGCTGCCCTTTGAGCGCGTCGTGCAGCTCGCCGCACGCCTGACTTTCTGAGGCGGGCCGCAGACCGGCCCCGGGGCGCCGCGAGGTGTCCCCGGGGCAGCTTGCGCCCTCAACCCCGCCATAGCCCCGGGCGAGAGGCCTCCAGGCTGGCTAGGCGCCGTAGACGACGATGTCCCTCAGGTTCCGGTACCGCTCGTTGTAGTCCAGGCCGTAGCCAACGACGAACTCGTCCTCGATCGTGAACCCCACGTAGTCGACGTGGACGCTCACCAGGCGCCGCGCGGGCTTCGACAGCAGCGCGACGACCTTCAGCGAGCGTGGGCCGCGCGCCTTGAGCAGATTGACGAGGTAGTTGAGCGTCAGCCCAGTGTCCACGATGTCTTCGACGACGAGGAGGTCGCGGCCCTCGAGGCCCTGGTCGAGGTCCTTCACCAGCTTCACCTCGCCCGAGGACTTGGTGGCCTTGCCGTACGAGGACACGGCGATGTAGTCGAGCGTCAGGGGCAGGTCGATCGCCTGGGCGAGGTCGGTCATGAAGGGGCAAGCGCCCTTCAGGACGCCGACCAGGTGCGGCTCGCCGCCCGCGTAGTCAGCGGCAATCTGACCGCCCATCTCCAGGATCCGGGCCTGGATCTGGTCGGACGAAAGTAGCACCCTCATCACGACGCCTCCTTGCGGGAGCGCGATCATAGCTCGTCCGGGCTGGCTCGAGGGCGACGCAACAATCTTGACTTCCCGGGCCGAGCGAAAATACCATCTACCCGCCCAGCGACTCTGGACCGAGCCACCCAGGCGGTCTGAGACTCGTCCCCAGGCTAGGCTAGAACCTGATCAGGAGAAGAGAACATGAGAAGAGCACTTTGCGTCTTCGCGGGGCTGATCGCCCTCGGCCTGGCTTCCCGTCCCGCCTGCGCCCAGTCGCAGGCGACGACGGGAGAAGTCCGGGGCAGTGTGGTCGACTCGACAGGAGCTGTTCTGCCCGGCGTCACGGTGGTTCTGAGCGACTCCTCGCGCGGCATCAGCCGGACCGTCGTCACGAACGCTGACGGCGACTTCGTGGCCCCCCTGCTGCCCCCGGGCAACTACGAGATGACCTCCTCGCTGACGGGCTTGCAGAGTTCCAGGCACACGGGCATCCGCGTGACTGTGGGATCGCAGGTCAACGTCAACCTGACGATGAAGGTGGGTGGAATCGAAGAGACCGTGACGGTGGAGGGAGGATCGAGCCCGGTCGAGACCAGCGCCTCGGTCCGCACGTCCACCGTCGACGCGACCGCCATCGAGAACCTGCCCATCAACGGCCGCCGCTTCCAGGACTTCGCCACTCTCACCCCCACCGTGCAGGTCGACCCGCAGCGTGGCCAGCTTTCGCTCGCCGGCCAGCGCGGGATCAACGCCTACGTCGGCATCGACGGCGCCGACCACAACCAGCCCTTCTTCGGCGGCATCCGCGGCGGTGAGCGCTCGAACAACGCCTTCACCGTCCCCCAGGAGGCGATCCAGGAGTTCCAGGTGGTGGCCTCCGGCTATACCGCGGAGTTCGGCCGCTCCACGGGCGGGATCGTCAACGCCGTCACCAAGTCCGGCTCCAACAGTCTCCGCGGCTCGGCTTTCTACCTGAACCGCAACCGTGATTGGGCCGAAGACAACGCCTTCGGGCAGGCCGCGGCCCCCACCCAGCAGCAGTTCGGCGGGTCGATCGGCGGTCCGCTCAAGAAGGACAAGGCCTTCTTCTTTCTAGCCTACGAGCAGCAGACGTTCGAGAACACGCGCCAGGTGCTGTTCAGCTCGCTCACGGGACTCACCCCGACCCCGGCCACTCAGGAAGCCTACGACTACTATAAGTCGCTCGAGACACCGTTCGACGCCACCAACGACGCCTGGACGATCCTGGGGCGGATCGACTACCAGTTCGGCGCAGGTCACCGGCTGAGCCTTCGGTACACCCACAGCGCCAACGAGGCCCTCAACTCCAACTCAACCGGGAACGCGCTGGACCCCAACACGATCAGCGCGCTCACGAACAACGGCACCGAGAAGAACGACACCAACGTGGTGGTAGGGCAGCTCACGAGCGCGCTGAAGCCGAACCTGCTCCTCGAAGCGCGGGCCCAGTATGCCCGCGAGCAGCGTCCGCGCCTGGCCAACGCCGAGGCGACCAACGTCACCAACGGAATCGGCCGATACGGGAGCGTGAACTTCCTGCCCACGACGCAATTCGACTGGACGGCGGGAGCGAACCTGAACCTCACCTGGCTCAAGGACCGTCACGCCTTCAAGATCGGGGCGGACTACCGGCACGTCTTCGCGGATCAGACTTTCGGCTTCAACCAGTTCGGCCTTTTCAACGTCTCGGGAACGACCGCGAACGTCCTCGACATCATGGGAGTCGGCGGAGCCGTCGCCAACCGCTTCGACTCGACCGCCGTGTCTTACGATCGGCAGATGGGCAACCTGCTCCTCGACTTCGCCACCGACGAGGTGGCCTTCTTCGCGCAGGACAGCTGGAAGATCAAGCCGGGCTTCACTTTGAACTACGGCTTGCGTTGGGAGGGCGGCTTCAATCCCACTCCGGTGGCCAACAACGAGTTCCTGCTCTCGCGGGTCGCGAACTTCACTTCCCCCGTGGAGGGCCGGAGCGTGGACCCGACCCAGATCCCCGACCAGCTCAACCAGTGGGGGCCCCGGGTGGGCTTCGCCTGGGACCCGGGCAAGGACGGCCGGACGGTCATCCGTGGCTACACCGGCGCCTACTTCGCCCGCACGCCCGGGTTGGTCTACGCCGGGCCCATGAACAACTACCGCACCCCGGCCGGCGACCTCTCGCTGCGGCTTCCCTTCACGGTCCCAGCGGGCAACCCGAACAACACCGTCTACCGGCAGCTGCTCCTGATCGGGGTCGACCTGAACCGCTCCTCGCTCGGGCAACTGCCCATCCTCACCCAGGAGCAGATGCTGGCCGTCGCGACGGCTCTCGGCCTGACCCCGAATCCCGCCGTCGGCAGTGGACCGATCTCGGTCGACCCGGACTTCAAGAACCCGCGGGCATTCCAGGTCGGCCTGGGGGCCCAGCGCGAGATCTGGCAAGGAGTCACGCTCGGCCTCGAGGGCGTTTACGTGAAGACGGACCGTCTCGAGCGCAACCGCGAGCTGAACCTGGCCCCGCCGGTCATCCGCGACGGCGACCCCGCCCAGCGGCCCTTCTTCAACCGGCCGGCGACGCCCCGGCCCATTTCCGATCTGGGCGCGTTGCAGGTGCGGGAGTCGACGGCGGAGTCGAAGTACCAGGCCCTGACCTTCAGCACGCGTGTCCAGAGAAAGTGGGGCAACATCAACGCCTACTACGTGCTCAGCAAGTCCGAGTCGGACGACGACAACGAGCGCGACGCCGGCGGTCCGAACTACCAGAGCACCTACGACCTTGCAGGGGAGTGGGGACTGGCGCGGCTCGACCGCACCCACCAGTTCAACGGCTACATGATCTACTTCCTGCCCAAGGGCTTCGACGTGACGACTGGCTTCCGCTTCCTGTCCGGCCGGCCCATCACCGCCGCCATGGGCACTGACGCGAACGGCGACGGACAGAGCTCGACCGGCGCCAACTTCGCACTGGACCGACCCTACAGCGCGCCGGGAGTGTCCTTCGCGAGGAACTCTTTCCGGAATACGTCCTTCAAGGAGGTCAACCTCCGCCTCCAGTGGAAGTGGGCGATCCGGAAGAGCCAGAGCCTGCTCTTCTCAGCCGAGGCCTTCAACGTCTTCAACTGGGACAATATCGAGCTCGCGGGAACCACGGTGCAGAACTACTGCTCGGCCCCGGTGCCGCTCGACTGCGGCTTCGGCGCGGCTACGAACCCCAACTTCCTCCAGACCATCGACCAGAACCCTGCGTCGACCCGGCTCGGGCAGCTCCTCCTCAGCAACAACCCCGGCTCGCCGCGTCAACTCCAACTCGGAGTCCGCTTCCAGTTCTAGCCGCCGGCTCCGGTCGGGACAATGGGGACCGCCCCCCGGGGCGGTCCCTCTTTTTCTGAGGAATCCCTGCTCGCAGGGAGCCGCGCCGAGCGCGGAGGACTTACGCCAGCCAGACCCTGGCTGCTGCGCAACTTCGGCCAGAGGCTCTCGGCGAACCCGACCCTCTCCCGAAGGGCCGGGCGTCTCGCTCGGCCCTTCGCTTTATTGAACACTCAAGCCCCATCGAATCCACGTTCCTGCTTTCCTGTCCGGCACTTGGCTGGTGTTCGGAATGCAAAATCCCGGATCTTTTGGCCGGCCGGGCTCGTTAAGAGCTGTGATGCCCGCGGCTCGGGGCGGACCGGAGGTCCACCAACCGAAGCCGTGGGGTAGAATCGCCGTTCGGCGCCTCGAGTACCCTCGCCGATATCAACCCGTGGAGGACTGAAGGAACATGACAGCCAGGATTCGGGCGCTTATTGCGATCGTGGCCGTGCTGGGCCTGACAACGCCGGCACCGGCCGCCGCCCAGGCCCCCGCGGGGGCGAGCGTCACGGCTACCGCGCAGACGTTCACGACACCACAGGGCGGCGCGCTTCCGCTGTCGCTCGACGAGGCCGTGGCGCGGGCGCTCGAGAACAACGCCGACATCGCGGTCGAGCGTTTCAACCCCGACCTCAGCGTCGAGAACGTGCGCTCCGCCGAGGGCTACTACGACCCGCTGCTGTTCGCGACGCTCAGCAAGAGCTCGACCGACACCAAGGGCACCAACCTCTTCTCCGGCGGCGCGGCCGTGAACA
>CAZVOI010000597.1:0-4291 GCA_964628275.1 uncultured Acidobacteriota bacterium
TGATAGGCGCGGCGGCTCTCCGCGGCGTCGCCGGACTGCGCGAGCGCTCGCGCCAGCTCGAGGCGGCACAGCGAATCGATCCGGTTGATGTTCGAGACGGCTTTGCGTGCCAGGACCTTCCGCAGCTCGGCGACCGCGTCGGGCGCGCGGTTCGCGAGCCGGTAGGCGCGACCGCGCAGCAGGATCGCGCTGCGCCCGGTGCCCAGGTCGTACGGCCGGGCGCTCTCCAGGAGATCGATCGCGCGTGCTGCGTCCTTGCGCGTGATCGCCACGCCCGCGCGGATCTCGGGCAGGGTCGCGGCATTCGAGAGCGTGTCGTTCGGTGAGCGCGCGAAGAGCGCGTCTGCCATCGACTCGGCGCCCTTGAGATCGCCGATTTCCACGAGCGCACTCGCGACACTCGGGCGCGGCGCGCCGCTCCGCAGCAGACCTCGGCCCCGCCCCAACGCCTCGCGTGCGGGGTCGATGCGTCCGACCGACGCCTCGGCCCAGGCCAGGTCCACCAGATAGCCACCCGCCGTCTCGTTCAGACCGCGCTGTCGGGCGAGATCGCTGGCCGCGCGGAAGTGCTCGCCGGCCTCCCGCATCCGGCCACGAAGGAAGGCGGCCCATGCTTGCTGGAAGCGCATGGCGGGCTCGAAGGCGCGACCACGCGCGGAATCCACCTCGCGCTTGACGCCTGCCGCATCGCCGTCGAGAGTGGTCGCCCAGAAGAGGGCTTCGTGAGCGCCGTCCTCGTCGAGCTTCTTGTCCACGGCCTTCTGGAGCACGGAACGGGCTTCGTCGTACCTGTCGAGCATCAGGTACGCCCATCCGGTGTTGACGTGCGGCAGCGGATGGTTCGGCTCGACTCTCAGGGCTTCTCGGGCCTCTTCGAGCGCTTTCTCGTAGTCACCTGAGATGAAGGCCTGGACGCCCAGGTTGTTGTACGGGGTGAAGTCGTTCGGATAGGTTCGCTTCCACAGCTCGTAGACGTCCCGCGCCTTGTCGGTCTCGCCGGTGACCGAAGCGTAGTGGTGCGCGGTGATATAGAGCTTCTCCTTCTCGCTCGCCCGATCGCGCAGTTCGAACGCCTTCAGGCGGTGCTCGCGGCTCAACTCGATCTCGCCTGTGTTGTTGTAGACGGTGCCGAGCCGGGCGTGCGCGAGGGCGAACTGCGGGTCGAGCTCGAGCGCGCGCTTGTAGAGCGGGATCGAGGCGAGCGTCCCTCCCTTGGCACGCTCCAGCTCGGCAAGGCTATAGGCCTTGAGCGCCTCGAGAGACGCCGTCGACGCTCGGCCGATCGGCGTGTCGAGCTTCTGGATCGTGGCGAGCGACTCTCCGAGCCGGCCGCGCAGGCGCGTCGCGGCAGAGCCGAGCTCTTTCAGCACGGCGTCCTTGCCATTGGCCTCCGCTTGCTCGGCGGCGATCGACTCGCCGGTCACGCAATTGACCGCGTCCAGGGTGATCGCGTAGCTCGCGCCCAGCTCGGCGATCGAGCCGGCCAGCATCGCCTTGGCGCCCTCGCGCTGGCAGACCTCCTGGGCCAGCTTGCGCGTCAAGCGCTCGCCCTCCGTCCGGCCCATCATCTTGAGCGTCTCGCGCAGGCGCTGCTCGGGCAGGATGTTGAGATAGGGAGACTGGCCGAGGTTGACCGCCAGCGCCTGCTTCAGCGTGTCGTCGAAGATCGCGTCCTTGGTGGTGTTGGTGAAGTCGGCGATCAGGATCGCGTCGCGCTCCCCAAGAGCGGGGGCTTTCTTCGGCCTCAGGAAAACGCCGGCCGCGATCGCGCCAACCAGCCCGATCGCGCCGGCGCCGAGGGCGATGCGCCGGCGCGGAGCCGAAGCGCCAGCGGCCGCAGGCGTCGAGCCGGTGATGCCCGCGGTGCTGACGGGCGCTGTCGTGGACGCTGCCGTCGTCCCCGCGGCCGGGGTCGCGCGCGGATCGCTGCCGCTCGCCGGCGCCGCGGCGGCGACCTGCGTGGACCGCCCGGAGTCGCTGTCGCGCCGGGCCCGCCTCAGGTCCGCCAGCAGGTCGGCCGCGGTCTGGTAGCGCAGCTTGCGGTCTTTCTCGAGCGCCTTGGCGAGGATCCTCTCGAACTCGGCGGGCAGCGTCGGGTTGAGCGCCAGCGCCGGCGCGGGCTGGCGGTTCAGGATCGCCTCGAAGACGACCGCGGAGGTGTTGCCCGAGAACGCCTGGCGGCCAGTCGCCATCTCGTAGAGCACGATCCCGAACGAGAAGAGATCGCTGCGCGGGTCCAACTCCTTGCCGCGCGCCTGCTCCGGAGACATGTAGGCCACGGTGCCGACGGTCAGCCCCGGGCTCGTCAGCGGATCGTCGATCGGCGCGAACGCCGTCGGCTGTCCCGAATCCACCGTTCGACTCTCGGCCTTCACGGCCTGCAGCTTGGCGAGGCCGAAGTCGAGGACCTTGGCCTGGCCGCGCTTGGTGACGAAGATGTTGGCCGGCTTGATGTCGCGATGGACGATACCTTTGGCGTGGGCGGCGTCGAGCGCATCGGCGATCTGCACGGCCAGATCGAGAACCTCGTCGGCGTCGAGCGGCCCGCCGGCGATCGCGTGCTTCAGGGTCTGGCCCTCCATCAGCTCCATCACGATGAAATGGCGCCCGTCGTGCTCGCCGATGTCGTGGATCGTGCAGATGTTCGGATGGTCGAGCGCCGATGCCGCGCGCGCCTCGCGCTGGAAGCGCTCGACCGCGGCCGGGTCTTTCGACATTTCCGGCGGCAGGAACTTGAGCGCCACCGGGCGGCCGAGGCGGGTGTCTTCGCCCTTGTAGACGATGCCCATGCCGCCGCCGCCGAGCTTCTCGAGCACGCGGTAGTGGGAAACGGTTTCGCCGATCACGCGGAAGTCGTCTGCAATCGAAGTCGCGCGGATTGTACCCGACGCTCGGCGCGAGGCTGTGCGGCTCTTATCGGCGAGGCTCGGCCGGGGGTGCTACCAGCCGAAGCCGATACGGACGTTCAGGCGCGGCCGCGGCGGCGGGCGGTAGTACGGGGCGCGGGGAGCGTAGCCGGCGTAGTAGTACGGGGCATCGTAGTAGCCGTCGTAATAGACGTCGAAGTAGGGATAGCTATAGAAGCTCACCGAGGGGTAGCCGTAGTACCCGCCGCCGTAGTAGGGACTGCCGTAGTACCCGCCGCGGTAGTAAGAGTTGCCGCGATAGTACGAGCCGCCACGGTAGTAGTAACCACCCCGGCTGGGGTACGAGTGGTCGTTGCCTCGATACGAGCGATAAGAGCTGCCGCCACCCCGGTGGGAGGCATGCTCGCCGTAACTGCGCGAGCCACGGTTACCGGAGTAGTGCGAGCCACGGTTTGACGGGGAACCGCCGTTGCGATTTCCACCACCGCGGCGCCCGGACTGAGCGACGGCTGGGAGCGCCAGGGCGGCGAGCGCCAATGCCAGGGCCGCGGTCTGCAATCGGATCGTCATCGGGACACCTCGATCACCTTCTACGACGCTCTATATGAAGATAGCGCCCCGACGCCGGCTGTCAACCCGGTTCTTTCGCTGGCTCGCTCTATACTGCGGCGCTTTCCCATGCTGTCGGCGCTCGCTCTCCTCGCCTGGCTCGGTGATACCCCGGCTGCCGCTCCGCTCCACGACGACGCCTTCGAGTTGAGCCGGCCGGCGGAGGTCGTGGCAGTGGTCACCGCCGCTTGCGCCGGCTGCGACTGGGGCCGTCGCGGTCTCGAGGCGGCGGCACTCGAGCTGCGCGTGGACGGCGGAGCGGCGCGCCACGTCTTCTTGACGCGCGGATCTTCGAACGTGGAGTATCGCGTCGCTCTGGGTCGGATCGGCGCCGGCTCGCATCGACTGGCGGTGCGGATCGACACCGGTCGATCCGCCGCCAAGGCTCGAACAGCCAGCGTCTCGCAAGTCGCCATCGAACCGGCGGCGGCCGGATCCGAGAGCGAACGCCTACTCGCGCACGCGCCGATCCTGATGGCGCGGCCGAACACGCGCGGCCGTTTCAGCGACGTCCCGCTGGTGATGTGGACAGAGACCGAGAGGACGCCGCGCGGCACGACCAAGATCCGGTATTCGGTCGTCTTCAGCAACGAGGACGGCGGCACGCCGCCCGATCGCTTGATGGCGACCTGGGGCCGGCTCACCGACATCGAGTACGTCTATGGCGTCGAGCTCGACGACGGCGGCCGCGTGCTCGCCGAGCAGTTCCAAGGACCCGGGCACAAATTCATGGCGTTCTCCGGCGCGCACGAGGCCGCCCATCCGGTGATGTACGTCGTGACCGACAACAACATGGTGAGCGATCACGGCCAGAC
>CAZVOI010000598.1:0-18525 GCA_964628275.1 uncultured Acidobacteriota bacterium
ATCGACCGGTTTCCCCCTCGGCCGGCTTTCCGAGCGGTTGGGGCTGCCCGCCGTTAGCCGTCACGCGAAACAACTCCCCGCTGTCCGAAAAAGCGATGACGCCTTCGCGGGTCCAACTGCCCCCGCTGAAGACGCCGCGAACGTCGCACAGCGTCTGCGCCGGTCCACCGGACCGGTCGACTTTCTTGAGCTTCCTCTCGGCGACAAACCCGATCTGTCGTCCGTCCGGGGACCAGAAGGGGAAAAACCCTCCTTCCGTAGCCGCAATGCGCGTGGCAGTAGGCGCGTTGAGCGCCCGGACATACAGTTGGCTTATCGCCCGCCCGTCGACAGCGGCAAACACGATGTGTTCGCCGTCCGGTGAGACCGCCGGCATGGTTCCAGCCCAGAACACCGTTTTCTCAGGCGGAGGAATCTGGAAATCGACCCGAAGCTGCCTCTCCGGCCTCTCGCGAACCCGCGCCACCATGAAAACCAGCGCGGCACCGAGCAGCGCTGAGACGACCGCCACGACTGTCCTGGCCAGGCGCTCGCGTCCTCGGCGTCGCGCCGCCACCGGCGCGGGAATGCCGGCCTGTGATCCAGCCTTGGCGATCCATTTCAGCTCGCTGGCCAGATCGTGGGCGGTCTGCCAGCGGTCCTCCGCGTCTTTCGCGAGGCATGTCGCCACCACCCGGTCGAGGGCCGGCGGCGTCAGCGGCGAAACGCTCGAGATCGGCGCCGGCTCGTCCTTGAGGATCGCCCCGATCAGGCTGGCCTGGCTCTTTCCCGTGAAGGCCCGCCGGCCGGTCGCCATCTCGTAGAGCACGCTTCCGAACGCGAAGATGTCGGTCCGCGAGTCCGGCTCTTTTCCTTCGAGCTGCTCCGGGGCCATGTACTGGATCGTGCCGACGATGCTGCCCTCCGCGGTCAGCGGCTTGTTCTCCGTCGGCCGCGAGGTGAGGCCCGAGCTCGTCGGCGGCCGGGCGCCGGTCGGCCGCAGCTTGGCCAGGCCGAAGTCGAGCAGCTTCGCCCCCGACTTCGTGAGCATGACGTTGCCCGGCTTCAAGTCGCGGTGGACGATCCCCTGGCGGTGAGCCCTGTCGAGGGCCTCGGCGATCTCGACCCCGTAGCGCAGCGTCTGTTCCTGGGAAAGGGCGCCTTTCTTCAGCCGGTCGGCCAATGTCTCGCCTTCCAGGTACTCCATCACCAGGAAGTCGATCCCGTCCTGCTGGCCGACGTCGTGCAGCACGCAGATGTGCGGATGGTTCAGGGCCGAGATCGCCTTGGCCTCGCGCTCGAAGCGCTCGCGCAGCTCAGGGCTCTGCGCGAGGTGCGCGGGGAGGACCTTGAGGGCGACCGTCCGGTCGAGGCGTGTGTCGCGCGCCCGGTAGACCTCGCCCATGCCGCCCGCGCCGAGAGGCGACAGGATCTCGTACGGACCCAAGCGAACGCCGGAGGTGAGCGTCATGGCTTCAACTGCGAGGAGCCACGGAGACTATTCCTGTCGCGCCGACGCCGTCAAACGCGCGACGGCGGAAAGAAGAGGCTCCGGTAAGCACGCTGAACGGCCGCGCCCCGTCGGAGACCCCGCTAGTGGCCGAATGGTTGGCGCACGACCTTCTCGAACTCGTCGGCGGGAAGCGGGCCACTGAAGACGTTCCCCTGGATCTGCTCGCACTCGGCTTGCTTCAGGAGCGTCAACTGTTCGTCGCTCTCTACTCCTTCGGCGACGATCCCCAGCTTGAGACTGCGCGCCAGGGCGAGCCACGCAGAGGCGATGGCGGCGTCACGGCCGCTCGTGATCTCTTTCACCAAGGACTGATCGATCTTCAGGGTGTCCACTGGAAAGCGCCTGAGTTGGTTCAGCGACGAGCCGGTTCCGAAGTGATCGAGCGAGATCCTGACACCCAAGGCCCTGACTTCCGCCATCCTGCTGGCCGATTCCGGCAGGCCCTCCCTGAGAACGCTCTCGGGTAATTCGAGATCCAGCGAGTCCGGGTCGCACTCTGCCGTCTCGAGGGCGCCGAGAACGAGCGCTGCCAGGTTCTCCTGTCGAAACTGGCGCGACGAAATGTTCACCGACACCCGGAGGTGGGCCAACCCTGCGTCCCGCCACGCCCGGGCCTGTACGCAGGCCGCCCTCAGGATCCATTCTCCCAGGGGCAAGATGAGGCCGGTCTGCTCTGCCAAGGGAATGAACTGACCCGGCAGAAGCAGGCCCCCCATCGGATGCCGCCATCTCACGAGAGCCTCGGCCGCGACGGCCAGGCCCGTTGCCGGGGAGACGATCGGCTGGTAATGGATGACAAACTCCCCCTGCTCGAGGCCGCGTCGCAGCTCGGCGTCGAGCTTGAGGAAGTCCATCGCCTCGGCTGCCATCTCGTCGTTGAAGACTTCGTGGCGCGCCTTGCCCTTGGCCTTGGCTCGATACATGGCGATGTCGGCATCGTGCAGGGCCTCGCGCGCGTCGCCGTAGGCGCGGTTGCCGAGGGCAATCCCGATGCTCGCCGAGGCGAAAACCTCGTGCCCTCCCAGGTCGTATGGCTGCGACAGCTCTTTGTGGGCTCGCTGGGCTATCTGCTCGGCGTCGCCGAGATCCCTGATTTCCTCGGCGAGAAGTGCGAACTCGTCGCCGCCGAGGCGACAGATCGTGTCGCTCGGGCGCAGCAAACCCAAGAGCCTCCGCGCGACCTGTACCAGCAATTGGTCTCCGGCATCATGCCCGAGGCTGTCGTTGACGAGCTTGAAGCGATCCAGGTCCAGGAAGAGAACGGCGAACAGAGACTGGCTGTGCCGATTCGCCCTTCGCACTGCCTGCCCCAAGCGGTCCATGAAGAGCAATCGGTTCGGCAGTCCCGTGAGCGCGTCGTAGAATGCGTCGCGCCGCAGCCGGTCTTCTACCCGCTTCCGCTCGGTGATGTCCTCGCAGGCCGTGACCACCGCGACCGGCCTCCCAGCCGAGGTTCGAACGACATCGGAGAGCACCTGCGCGGGAAACGTGGTCCCATCTTTCCGCACGTTCACCCTCTCGCGCTTCCAGGGCTTCATCTTGCCGGCCTGCTCCGGCCGTGTCGGCGTCCAGAACTCGCTGGGGACGAGGATCCGGACCTCCTTGCCGATCAACTCCTCGACGGCATAACCGTGCAGGAGGGCCTCGGCGGGGTTGGTGTAGACGATCCTTCCCTGGATATCGGCGATCGTGACGCCAATCGGTAGTGTGTCCACGGCCTTCTTGAGCGAATGGAGCGTGTCCGCCCCTTCGTTGGCGGCGGCGTGTTCGCGTGCGCGAGACAAGACGGAATGGACCGAGGCCACGAGGCGGATGGGATGCTGCGAGGACTTGAGCACGTAGTCATCCAGGCCGCACTTCATCGCCTCCACGGCGATCTCCTCGCTCCCCGTGTCGGTGAACATGATGACGGGCCGCTCGGGGGAGCGCGCCTTCGCTGCCCGAAGGACGGCCAGACCATCGGACCAATTGAGCTGGAAGTCCGTGATCGCCAGGTCGAACTCTCCGGCCTCCAGGGCACGGTCGAGGCCCTTCTGGTCGATCACCTCTTCGATCCGGACGTCGGGATGCTCTCGGCTGAGGACGCGGCTCACCAGGGCCCGGTCGTCAGGGTTGTCGTCGATGATGACGACGCGCAAGGGGCCGCCGCTTGGAGCGCCGGCCCGCTCTGGCTCGGGATCGCTCATCGGGGATCTCCGGGGAGACGCTCGAAAACCTGGTAGAGGCGTCGCTGGTGCTCCGGCGCGCTGCCAGGCCCGTTGTTCTCGACCCATAACCACGCCTTTCCTTGGCTCCGGTCGGCTCAAACAGAGACGAGCGGCCCGACGCTGGGCTCTACGAATCTCAGTGAGCGCGGACCAGGTGGGCCGGGGAGTGACCGTCGAGGAACTTCAAGTTGATCCGGCGCACGCGATCCGACCCAATGTAGGCGTTGACGACCTGCGCGCGTGACTCGAATGGGCCGCCCAGCTCGCGCACCATCAATACGTCGCCCTTCCTGAACGACACACTGCACTTCACCCGCGCGCCGCCGAAGCTGAGGTTCTCGGCCACCGTCCGCTCCCCGGCCAGCACGGTCCCCCACTCGTCCACCTGCTCGACGGTGAAGTCCACGAAGCTGTCGATGCGCTCGTGCCGCCGCTGTCCATGCCTGTCGACCTGCGCATCGGGCTGGACGTCGGACGGGAGCAGGAAGCGCGCCCCCGGCGTCCGATAGAAGCCGCGAGGGGGCTCCTTGCCGAAGAACATCACGCCCACGCGGCATCCGTCCTCGTCCACCAGCACGTTGCGAACGATCGCGTAGACATGGTACGAGGCCTCGTTCTCGTCGTGCTGGCGCAGGCTCCTGGGAAACGGCAGCGCGAGGTGGACGACGAGCCCCTTGACGAGCGGCGTCTTCGTCTTGAACGACACGCCGGTCGAGGACGCGTCTCGGGTCGAGGTCAACTCGTCCCATGAAAGACCGTCGGAGCCGTACCCCTGGACGAGTACCGGCAGTTCCATCGGAAGCCGACTCTCTTTTCGACCCTCCTTCGCCGCCCAGGGAGTCATCGGGCAAGCGCGGGCAAGTTTCTAGAAATCACTTTAAGTATCGACCTCTAAACTGCTCTTATTATTACATCACCTGTGTCAAGGCGTGACACGGCGGACCAGAAACTCGACCGGGTAAGTGGCGTGCCCGTGCCCGCCAGCCTGGCCGACTCACCCCTACAGGCAGATTCGGCATGGCCCGGGACCGCAAGCTATTGGGGCGTTCGCCCCTTGCGGGGTCAAGATCGGCTGTCGAGCAAGGGACGCGGAACTTGCGCGGAATTTATAGAGGTTGGAGCGAGCCGAACATTGCGCAATACTCGGTTCATGAGGATTCGCACAATGCTGGCCTTCGTCATTTTCGTGTCTCCGGGCGTGATCGCGCAGTCGCCCACGCCGGCAGTCCCCGATGAAGACGTCGCGAGCGGGGTGGCGCAGGTCAAGAAGGGCGACCATGAGCACGGCCTTGTGACACTGGAGGCGGCCGTCAAGAAGCTCGGCCCGGCCAAGGCCAAGGCCTCGGATGTCGCCATGGCCCACCTCTTCATGGGTGTGGCCCACGCGAACCTGGGCCATGCTCAGCAGGCCAAGGACAGCTTCCGCGAGGCCTTGAAACTCGACAAGGCGCTGCGCCTCGACAACACGTTTCCGCCGCCGGTGATCGAGGCCTTCGAGGAGGCTCGCAAGAGCGGCGCGCAACAAAAGAAGGTCGTGGTCGGCGGCGCGATCGTTGCCGGCGCCGTCGCGACCGCCATCATCGCTGGCGGTGGCTCGAGCACCGGGACCTCGGCCAGCGGGGCAGGGCCGGGGTCGAGCGGCGGCAGTCCTACGACCGGCGCGACGCCTTCGCCGCCGCTTTGCCCGGACAACGTCGCCCCGCAGGTAACGCTGATTGCCCCGGGCCCGGGCGCCGCGTTGAGCGGAACGATCGTGCTGCGCGCGACCGCCACGGACAACGTCGGCGTCACGGAGCTGCGCTTCTTCGTGGACGATCGCTTGATCGGGCTCGCCAGCGCCGGCGGGTCAGACCTGCCTTGGGACACGCGCACGGTGTCGAACGGGAACCATCAGGTCCAAGCCCGCGCCTTCGACGCGTGTCAGAACCAGGGCTTCTCTCAGCCAGCCCTGGTCACGGTCAGGAACTAAGAGCAATCTCGCGTGACCCAGCGACCCCTCGCCGCGAACGCGCTGGGAGCGCTGCGGCACTGGCTCGTGAGCGGCGCCCTTCCCAACCCCGCTCAGACTAGAGACGCGGCGGCAGTCGCGGACGCGGCGCGGGATCAAGGGCTCAGCGGACTGCTCGATGCGGCGCTCCACGGCTGCGGCGAGGAGTGGCCGCACTCGGTGCGAAAAGAGCTGCGCGAGCGCCAGCGCGCCCTGTTCGTCCGCGGTGCTCAGGCCCTGGAGCTGATGACCCGTGTCCAGAGCCTGCTCGAGTTGCACGGTCTGCGAGTCCTTCCGCTCAAGGGCGCGGCGATGGCGGAAACCCATTACGACTGCATCGCCGACCGTCCCATGGGGGACGTGGATGCGCTGGCCCTGGACGATTGGGCGGAGACGGTCGACAGCCTGGTCCGGGCCGGCTTCCGAGAAGTCGAGCGTGCGGACCACGCGTTCGCCTTCGCGGATCCCATCACGGGCGGCCTGCTCGAGCTCCACCACAGCGTCGTGTCGTGTCCTGGCTTTTTCCCCCTCGATGCCAACGCCGTTTGGGCTCGGAGCCTGCCCGGCCGAGGGCAGGTGAAGAGGCTGCCCGCCGCCGCCGACCTGCTCGTCCAGCTTTCGCTGCACGCCGCTTTCCAGCACGGCCTCGCGCTCTCTCTCGTGCAATACCTGGACTTCCGGCGCTTGCTCGAGCGAACGCCTCCCGAACCGGATCGACTGATCGAGGCCGCCGGCGCGGCGCGCGCCGAGGTCGCGCTCTTCGTGTCGCTAGCGGCCGCCGAGGCCGTCGTTGGAGCGCCTTTTCCGGCCCTCGTCAAGGAACGCCTCGCGTCCAGGGTCCCGAACGCCCTGGGGAGCTGGCTCCTTGCCAAGCTCCGCGATCCACTTGCCCTCGTGACCCCCGGCCGAGCGCCCGTCGGTTACGTGCGCTGGCAGCTGGCCTCTGGCCGGAGAGTTGAGTTCATCCGCCGCAGCGTGCTGCCGCCCATTCCGGGGGTGCGTGAGCCCGTGTGGCGCCGGACGCTACTCGGCGCACGGCGGGCGGGTGGACTGGCGCACCGCTGGGGTCTCTCGGCTTTGTGGCATTGACCAGCCTGTACTTCGCGTTTCCGGACGGCGCCTTTCAATACGTCTGCGCCGAATGCACGGCGCTCTGCTGCCGGAACGGGCACTTGTTTTCGGCGAACCTGCGCCAAGAGCTCCCTCGCCTGATTCAGGTCTATCCGTCCCTTGCGAGCCTGGCCGTCAAGCGAAGGGGGGACGAGCTCGATTTCGTCATTCCGCAAACCGGCTGCCTGTTTCTCGCCGAAGACAACCGCTGCCGCGTCCAGATCGATCACGGGCGGGAAATGAAGCCGTCCGGCTGCCGTCTGTTCCCGTTCAACATCTTCGACCCGCTCGGTCCGGTCGTGGCGGTCCGTCCCAACTTCCTGTGTCCGCTTCGCCTGGTGGTGCCGCCGCGACCGGGCGAAGTCGAGGGCAGCCACGCCCTGATCGAAGCGGCCGTCCGCGAGGGCGATCTGCCGCGGGCCGAGCGAGGCTCCAAGGTCGCCGAGATGGACCTCGAGCGCGAGATCGGCTTTCGTGACCTCTGTACGGAGATGCTGGGCACAGGTCGGTTCGCTGACGCACTGGAGCGCGCGTCGGCGTCTTCAACAGAGTTGCGCGCCGACGTCGAGCGGGCGGCAGCAATCCTCGGCGCACCGCCGCAGGCCCCCACGCAGGCGCGGGACGAGATCGACGACGTTCTGCTCGCAATCGCACCCACGCTGCGACTGAGCCTGCTTGGGCTTCGCGCCGAAGCCGTCCTGGCCGCCCTGGCCCTGGGTGAGCGCGTGCTGCGCGGCGCCCTGGAGCTGCGAGGCGGCTCGGCCACGCCACAGTTGGCCTGGGACGTCCTGCGTCATGTCGGGCCCGCGCTGCGGCTGCTGGCCCGCGGTCGCGAGCCGCTCGGGCTGCCCGCGCGTAGCGCGAAGCAGGCGCCGCCCTTCGGCGATCCCGAGATGGCGTTCGCCGGCTACCGCGTGTCGCGCGAAGCCGGGACCGCCACCGCCACCTTGGACGTGCTGGAATCTGCGATGGAGCGGCTGACTGGCGCGGCCGACCGTCAGGCGTTCCTGGTCCAGATCGGGGCGCACCTGGAGAGCAAGCGCAAGCGCGCACCACGCGCGATCTCATTTTCGCCTCCCGGATGAGCGATCACCGTCGGGGCGAGCACATGCCGCCCACGCAATGGTGAGAGGGCATGCAGTCCCCGGTGTTCTTGCACGGGCACCCATCCGGGCGATTCATGCCCGTACTGCACGCCTGCGCCTCCGCGGGAGTCGGCGCCACGATCGACGCCACGGCGGGCAGCAGCGCCGCCTGACCGAGCCTTCGGAGAACCTCCCGTCGTGAGTGGCGCGGCGAGCCCTTGGGCCGAGTGGGCCGTTCGCGCAGCAAGTGTGCCCGCGCGAGCTGATCGAGAGCCAGCCAGACGACGTCTTCGGCCGCCTCGCCTCCGAGCTCCTTGCTGAGCCGTGTCGCGAGAGCCGCTACCGGCGTCTGGCCGTCGCAGAGGCGCCACACCCGAGCTGCTATCGGGTTCAGGCAGTGCGCTTGGTGGCGTGCGAGGTCGTACACCAGCGTCTCGTCCGAGAGATGCTGAACGACCAGCTCCGCCTCGCGCGCTCGAGGAGTCACTTCCGTGAGCCTGATTCTACCAGGGGGGATCCAGGCGATCGAGGCTCTGCAGGATCGCCGCGGCCGTGGTGTCCGCTTCTCCGCGCGCACCGCCCATGATGGAGGCCTGCGAAACGACGCGCTGGATGGCTCCGAGGGCAGCCGCGGGCCTCCGGCGCGCAGGTATCGTGTTGGCGAACAGCGCCAGCCCTCCCTGTCCCGGCGAGAGCGCGCGCGGGCGCCAATCTGCCCCTTCCCGATACCGCGTGACGGCGACGATGCCGACGGGCAGCGGCGCGATCGCCGCGGTCGTTTCCGCAGGCAACCGGCCTGCGGCCAGCCCGACGATGTTCTCGCGCAGCGATAGGGGCGCGGGGTAGGCGTGAACCCGCCCGCGAGCGTCGAGCACGGCGAGCTCATCCGAGAAGAATTGGGCTCCTGCCTGGACGAGAGCCGCCACCAGGCGGCTCTTGCCGCTCATGCTCGGTCCCGGCAACACCAGCGCCCACCCCTTCCAGCCGACGACCCCGGCGTGAATGAAGATCCGGCGCTGCGCGCGGGTCGCGACATACATCCGCAGGTCCAGCTCCAAGGCATCGACGGCCTGCTCTGGGTCGAGCGTGCGGACGATGCGTTCTGAACCGGCATACACGATGTGGAAACGCCGCCCGACGGCTCCGTTCGGCCCCGTGCTCCCGACGACGTAAGAGTAGAGGCGGTTCACGAGCGGCGAGCGCAGCGGCTTGCGGATCGGCGGAAGCCGGCTTGCGACCCGACCCATGACCGACGCATCCGTGACCCGGACTCCCAGTCGCAGCCCATAGCAGGCGAAACGGACACCAGCCACCCACCCGAGGCGGTCGAGTCTCGCCAATCAGGTAGAGGGCTTGGCGCAGCGCGGCAGGATCATCGAGAAGAGAGTCTCATTCCGCGTCGGCCGCTGCAATGCCCGTCTAGCCGCGGCGGCGCCCGGCTATGGCTTGAAGGCCTCGATGAACGCCGCCGCTTCTTCGGGGTCGTCGGTGATCCGAACGTACTTCTGGAAGTCCGCCTCGGCGAACAGTTTTCGGAGCACCTCCGCGACCGGATAGGTCTCGGTCCAGTGCCGCGTGCCGAGCAGCACCATCGGGCTGGCATGCTCGAAGCTGCGATAGAAGTTCTGCGCGGCGTCCTGGAAGATCTCCTGGATCGTCCCGGCCCGGCCCTCGCCGAACACGATCCCCTGCTTGGCCACGGCCAAGAGGCCCTCCTCGCGGATGCTGTTCTGGAAGTACTTCGCGACGTGGGTCGCGAACGGCGACGTGGGCTCGTGGCCGTAATGCCAGGTCGGAATCCCGAGGCTCTCCCCTGGCGTCTCGAGCCGTGCCGCCAACACGTGCGCGGGAGCCAACCAGCGGTGGGCCTTCACCACCAGCCCCGCGTCGATCGAGCCGTCCGCCGCGACGATCGCCGCGAGCTCGGGAACGCTTGGCTCGCGCGCCAGCACGGCGAGCGCCGCGTCGAGCGCGGCGTCCAGTTGCGGAGCGAACGCGGCGCCGAGATGGCACGCCTCCATCGCTCCCGGGCCGCCGCCCGAACATACGAGGATCCCCGACCGCGTGAGCCGCCGAGCGAGCCGGGCCACGTCGCGGTAGGGCGCGACGTCCCGGCGCATCCGGTGTGATCCCATGATCGCCGCCACGCGCCGGCTCGCCAGGATTCCCTGCGCGGCCTGCGTGATCGCGTTGTCGTGCAGCGCCTGCATCATCCCGACGTAGGGATTGCGCGCGACGCTCCGGCCCTCGCTCACGAAGTGTAGATAGATCCGAAAGTCACGGGTCTCGGTGTAAGAGAAGGCCATCCCGGCATCGAGACCAGCGAACAGCTCGGCGCGGCTGTAGAGGTCCGATCGCATCGGCTGGAAGGGGAGCTTCAAGAATCGGCCCTATTTCACGGCGACGCTGGCGAAGCCGTCTACTTGATGCCGATGACCATCGAGTCGGGCCCCACCAGCGGCTCGGTGCGGGTCGCGGAGAAGCCGGCCTCTTTCATCCACGCGGCGCAGTCAGCGCCCGTGTAGTCGAAGCCTCCGGGCGTCTCGATCAGCATGTTCAAGCTCATCATCAATCCGAAGGCGTTCTTCGAGCGATCGTCGTCGATGATGGCCTCGTACACGATGAACGCGCCGCCGGCTGGGATCGCGTCGAACGCCTTCTTGATCAGCATCTTCTTCGTGGGCAGGTCCCAGTCGTGCAGGATGTGGCCCATCAGCACCACGTCGGCCTTCGGGAGCTCTTGCTTGAAGAAGTCGCCCGGCTGGAACGTGAGCCGCTCCGTGACGCCCACGGCGCCGACGTACTCCTCGAATATCGGCGCCACTTCAGGCAGGTCGAACCCGACGCCGCGCAGGTGCGGGTTGGCCAGCGCGATCTGCGTCGCTAGGTCCCCCTGCGCGGTGCCCACGTCCACGAAGGTCCGGTGGTTCTTCCACGGAAAAGCTCGGGCGATCGTCATGTTGGCGCCGTGGCTGATGCCGGTCATCGCCGCGAGGAACTGCTTCAGACGGGCGGGGTCGGCGTAGATCGTCTCGAAGAGACCCTGTCCACCGCTGCGCAGCTCGTTCTGCGGCGTTCCGGTGCGAAGCGCCTCCGTGAGGTGCCCCCAGAAGGGATACAGCCGATGGTTCGCCATCTCCAGGATGCCACCCACGTAGGAGGGCTTCTTGCGATCCAGGAAGAGGTCGGTCTCAGGCGTGTTGGCGTAGCGATCGTCGTTTCGTGCCAGGAACCCGAGCGCCACCAGCGCATCGAGAAAGTCGCGCGCCGAGCGAGGATGCAAGCCTAGGCGTCCGCTGATGGCGTCGAAGGGCTCCGGACCACGCGACAGCTCGCTGAAGAGGTCCATCTCGATGGCGCTCAACAGCGTCTTCGAGGCCCAGAACGCCAGCCCCGTCTGCAGGATCTTGTCGGGCGTCGGTTGTGTACTCATGCGCTGCGTCGCTCAGGCTTTGTCATTCCGCCATTGTAGCGAAGCCGGGGAGCGCCTCGACTATGATGGCGGCCATCATGAAAGCTCACATCGCGCTCTTCGCCGCCGGCCTCGTGTCTCTCCCCACCGCGGCGGCCGAGCCACGGGCCACGGGATCCAAGGAGCGCAGCTATCTGTACGCGGCGGTGCCCGGGATCCGCAACTACCTCGAGTTCGGCGGTATCGGGCTGCTCGTCTTCGATCGCGAGGACGGCTACAAGCTGGTGAAGCGGATCCCCACCTGGACGGTCGCGGCCGGCGCGCAAGCCGAGAACGTCAAGGGCATCGCCGCCAGCGCCCGCGACGGCCGTGTCTACATCACGACGATCCAGCGCATCGCGGCGTTCGACGTGGTGACCGAGAAGAAGGCCTGGGAAGCGACCCCCGAAGGCGGCTGCGACCGGCTGGCGATCTCGCCCGACGGCAAGCTCCTCTACGTGCCGTCCTTCGAGGGACCGCACTGGAACGTGCTCGAGGCGTCGAGCGGCCGGACGATCGCCAAAGTTACGCCCAACTCGGGCGCGCACAACACGCTCTATGCCCACGACGGCAGCGCCGTCTACCTGGCGGGCCTCAGGTCGCAGCTACTGACGATCGCCGACCCGAAGACGCACACGCTGGCCCTCACGGTCGGGCCGTTCTCGGCCTCGATCCGTCCCTTCACCGTGAACGGCAAGGGGACCCTGGCCTACGTGAACGTCAACGACCTGCTCGGCTTCGAGATCGGCGACATCCGGAGCGGCAAGATGCTGCATCGCGTCGAGGTGCAGGGCTATCCGAAGGGACCGGTCAAGCGACACGGCTGCCCCAGCCACGGCATTGGCTTGACCCCCGACGAGTCCGAGGTCTGGGTGGTGGATGGTCACAACGAGCGCGTGCACGTCTTCGACAACAGCGTGATGCCGCCCAAGCAGGGGCCGAGCATCGCGCTGCGCGAGCAACCGGGTTGGATCACGTTCACGCTCGACGGGCGGCACGCGCTGCTGTCTACCGGCGAGCTCATCGATGTCAAGACCAAGAAGATCGTGACGGCGCTGAGCGACGAGACCGGCGCGGGCGTCCACAGCGAGAAGGTGGTCGAGATCGTCTGGAAGAACGGCAAGCCGGTGCGCGCCGGCGATCAGTTCGGCGTGGGCCGCAAGCGCTGACTCGGTTCCAGCCGCGATAGACGCCGCGCAGAATCCCGCCGCCCTTCTCGGGGTTCCCTCGTTCCCACGTTCCGGTCAGCGGGCCATCGCTCGCGCCGACGGACATCGCCGGGTTGCTCCGCATCTGCGCCAAGTGTCAGGGGCTGCCTTGGTCGGGTTTCCTCTGCCGAATCTCGTTGAGGACGTCGTCGAGACTCAGATCCGCGAACAGACTCCGGCGCTCGGTCGTGTAGTCACCCTGCCCAGGGTCGTACTGCATGAGGAAACGGATGGCACCGGAGACGCCCAGCCTCTCCGTGAGGGCCTTCCAGCCCTCTCGCCGCAACTCGTGGAGCGAAAGCGTGGAGCGGGGAGCGGAGGTCACGGCGCACTCTCGGCGAGCTTCTGCAGCAGGTGGGTTGGGTTCGTGATCGAGACGCGGAGCCTCTCCCGGTGTCTCTGGCCGAGCGCGATCAACGCATCATCCGTAGTCGCGAGCGAGACGGCCCCCGCCTCTTCGGCAAACGCGGTGTGCAGAGCGTCGAGGGGTGAGAAGCCCAGACTGCCCAACTCACGCGCTCGCGCCGCGGCGCTCTCGGTCAAAGCCGCCTCGACCCGGGCTCCATTCAGCCAAGAGGCGGCGGCCAGCCGCCGGTCTTCTCGCGGGTTGCGATCGTTCTCGAAGGTGTGAGCCGGCGAGCGCACGAGCCGGAGCTCCCCGCGTTCAGCGCGCTCGATCAGGGCCGCCACCGCCGCCGTCTCGAGCTGTACCCTCGTGGAACGCTGGTCGTCGAAGGGCCGCTTCAGGCAGCAGACGTCGAGGTACACGATGGACGACATTCGTATCGATCATATCGCGCTGGCGCGCCCGCTGAGACCACGCTACACATGGGCGCCGGCAGCTTGATGCCGTCGTGAGTCGGGTTCGTCTGCTCGGTCGGTAGAGTCGCGGGGTCTTGGGCCAGATACGCGTCGACCTGCAGCACCTGCTCGAGGACCTGCGCGACGCCCACGCGGGCTCGCTCGAGGAAACGATCGTCACCGAGATCGTCGCCAACTCCCTCGACTCGGGAGCTTCCCGCGTCTTGTTCCTGACCGACCCCACCCAGGCGAAACCACTCGCCTCGCGCGGCCGGGGCGACCACCTGCGTTGGATTGAGGTGAAGGCTGGTTTCGGATCGGGGTCGTTCGTAGAGCGAGATCCGGCTGCCGCACAGCGCATCGGAACGAGAACACGCGGCCGCAGCTCGAGCGCTGCGGCCCGGACACCTTGCCAAATCGAAGGGCGCGGTTCGCACGCGAAGCCCGTGGCGATGGGAAGGAACGCGAGATCGACGGGCGCTCCCTGTTACCCTGGCGGAGGGTCTCCAGATAGGGTCATAATGGACAGAGGAGATAGTCATGAGAGCGCACGCGGAAGGAAAGCCGGTCTGGAGCGTAGCCGAGGCCAAGCAGCAGCTATCCGCACTGCTGCGCGACTCGATCAGAGAGCCGCAGAGAATCTATAGCCGCTCCCGACTCGTGGCAGTCGTCGTCGACCCTCACTCGTTCGAGAAGTTCTCAGCCTGGCGCAAGCAGCACGAGGCGGGCAACATCGCCGAAGCTCTCTCGGAGCTGCGATCGATCTGCGCCGAGGACGGCTACCGTCTTCGCGTTCCTCGCCGCCGGAACCGCCGGAACGCGTTCCTCAGCGCGTTGCGGTGAGTTTCCTGTGCGACACGAATGTCATCGGAGAGTTGGCCCGGCCGCGACCTAACGCCGGAGTGGTGGCATGGGCGTCGCAGGTGTCGACGCTCACGCTCAGCGCGGTGACCATCGAGGAAGTCTTCTTTGGTCTGGCCTGGAAACCTCACCCGAGAGCGCAGGCGTTCCTGGAGAGGTTTCTCGAAACGCGGTGCCAGGTGCTTCCCGTGAGCGGAGAGGTGGCCCGGATTGCCGGCGCGCTGCGAGGCCGGCTGCAATCCGAGGGCCGGCCCCGTTCGCAGGCCGACGTCCTGATCGCGGCTACGGCTCTCCTCAATGGACTTACCCTGGTGACTCGCAATCAGTCGGACTTTGAGCGCTGCGGTGTTCCCATCCTCAACCCCTTCACCATCTGAGCGCGAGGCCGTTCGCCTGCTCGGCCGCTAGAATCGCGGCCTCTTGGGCCAAACGCGCGTCGACCTGCAGCACCTGCTCGAGGACCTGCGCGACGCCTACGCGGGCTCGCTCGAGGAGACGATCCTCACCGAGATCGTCGCCAATTCCCTCGACTCGGGCGCCTCTCGCGTGTCGTTCCTGACCGACCCCGCGGACAGAGCACTCGTCGCGATCGACGACGGTCGCGGCATGACGCGCCGCGAGCTGGCCCGCTACCACGACATCGCCGCCAGTTCGAAGCTGCGCGGCGAGGGGATCGGCTTCGCCGGTGTCGGGATCAAACTCGGCCTGCTCGTCTGCGAGGAGGTGCTCACCGAAACTCGGCGCGGCGAGTCGTGCATCGCCACGCGCTGGCGGCTGGCGGCGCGACAGAAGGCGCCGTGGAAGTGGGTCGAACCGCGCGATCTGCTAGAGAAGCACGGCACCGCCGTCTGCTTGAAGCTCAAGAACCCGCTCACGCCGCTGCTGGACGCGTCGTTCGTCGAAACGACGCTGCGCTCGCACTTCGAGCCGCTCCTCGACGCATCCTTCGACTTCATCCTGGCTGCGGCCTATCCCGGCGGCGTCGAGCTATGCGTCAACGGCAGGCAGTTACCGCGGCGGCCTGCTGGCGAAGCCGGCCAGGCTTCGCTCGCGATCCACCTGCCGCGCAAGCGCAAGCCTGCCGGGAGCGGCTATCTGACTCGTTCGGCGAACCCTCTTCCGGAGACAGCCAGAGGGGTCGCGATCGCGACGCTCGGCAAGGTCATCCGCCGCGGCTGGGATTGGCTGGGCCTCACGCCGGCGACCCCGGACAACGTAAGCGGGCTGATCGAGGTTCCGGCGCTGGCCGAGTCGCTGACGCTCAACAAGGCGGACTTCCTGCGCTCCGGGGAGCGCGGGATCGCCTACCTGGCGTACCGCAAGGCGATCCAGCAGGCCGTTGGCGCGCAGCTCCAGGCATGGGGCGAGGGCCCTGACGCCGACGACGCGGCCCAGCGGCGCGCCGCTCGGCCGCTCGAGCGTGACCTGGAGGCCGTGCTCTTGGGTCTGGCCGAAGAGTTTCCGGCGCTGTCGCCTCTCGTCGAGCAGCGGGCCGGTGGCCAGAAGCGCTTGCCGACCGGAGGCACCGGCGGAGAGCCGGCGGTGGTGCGCGTGGTCCCAGTGGCCGATGCAGCCGAAGCGCCGGCCCCCGGTCCGGTGCCCGACGACGCGGCGGAGGACACTCGCAGGGCCGAGCCTCCTGCGACTGCGCCAGCGTCGGCGACCACGCCTGGAGGAACGGCCGGGCCGCCGCGCCCGGTTCGTCATCGCCTTTCGATCCAGTTCGAGGAGCGAGCCCCCGAGGACGATCTGGGACGGTTGGTCGGCCCGACCGTCTTCGTGAACACCGCTCACCCTGCGTACCACCGCGCCATCGCTTCGCGCTCCGAGGGTTACCACGTGGCGCTCAGCGTCGCGATGGCGCTGGCGCCGCTCGCGGTCGAGCCGGCGGGAGCGCACGGCTTCGTCGCCGCGTTCCTGCGCTGCTGGGGAGAGGCGCTCTCCCGTGACCGCCGGCGGCGAAGGACGAAATGAGAGGCAGGTGGTCGAGGATCCGCTTGATCGCGACGGTTAGGTCTTCTGGACCTTCTTGAACACGGCGAACCCGATCGCGGCGGCGAGCAGGTAGGCGACCGAGAACCAGATGCCTTCGGCGGAGCCCGAGAAGAAGACGTAGAGCCACAGCACCAGCGCCGCGAGCGCGGGCAACGGGTAGAGCCACATCCGGAACGGTTGCGGGATGTCTTTGCGGTAACGCTGGAGCAGGATCACGCCGACGCACTGCCACGAGAAGCAGAGCAGCACCTGGATCTGAATCATCCAATTGGCGAGCTGGCCCAGGCTGAAGAAGCAGAACGGGACGGACACCAGGCCTACGGTGAGAAGCGCCAGGTGCGGGAAGTGCTTGGTCGGATGGACGCGAGCGAAGATCGAGAAGAACTGGCCGTCGCGGGCGGCGGCGAAGGCGACGCGCGAGTTGCCCAGGATCAGGGCGTAGAGCGAAGCGGCGGCGACGAACTGGATCATCACCGTCATCACCAGAGCCGCGATCTGGCCCTGGGCAGGATCGCTGAAGGTGCGGGCGATGAAGAGCGAGGCGATGGTGCGGCTCTCCTTGGCTTCCTGCCACGGGATCATGCCCAGGATCACCGTGCTCATCAGCATGTAGAGTGTCGCCACGATCAGGATCGAGAGCACGATCGAGCGCGGCACCGTCTTGACCGGGTTCTTCACTTCCTCCGCGATGTTGCAGACCTGGTTGTAGCCGCCGTAGCTGTACATCGCGAGGACCGCGGTCGCGCCGACCTTCCGGAACAGATCGCCATCGAAGTGGAACGCCTCGGGCGGGAACGCGAAGGCCTGCGCGAACGAGAAGCGGAACAGGCCCGCCACGATCACCCAGCCGATTGTCAGGAACACCAGAGCCAGGAGAACCACGGCCAGATTGCCGACGTCCTCGATCTTGCGCCAGAGCATCGCCGTCACCGCCACGCAGACGGCGCCCGCCACTAGATCGTGTTGCAGCCTCGTCATGTCCGTCCAATAGAACCTGAGGTAATCGGCGAATCCCACTGCGCCGCTAGCGATCCCGAGCGGCGCGACCAGCACGGTCTGGAAGATGAAGACGAAGCCCATCAGCTCGCCCAGCTTGAACGGCTTGAACGCCTCGCGAAGATACAGGTAGGGGCCGCCGCTGCCGGGGATCGCGGCGCCGAGCTGCGCGTAGACGAGACCGTCGGCGAGCGCCAGCAGGGCGCCGCCGAACCAGGCGTAGAGGATGTGCGGACCGCCCATCGACGTCAGCATGAACGGGATCACCAGGAACGGCCCGACGCCGACCATCCCGATGATGTTGGTCGCGGTGGCGGACCACAGGCCCAGGCTGCGATCGAGCGTGGCCTTCTCGGTCATGCCAGGGCCTGGGTCAAGCGATCGGCCAGCGCAAGCTCGCCGACGAGCGGGTTCCGGGCGAGCGCGCGCCGCGCGACTTCCTGAGATCCCGTGAGCGCCGCCTCCACGGTCAGGCGCTCGTACTCCTTCACTTGCAGGAGCAGCGCCAGCGCCGCTTTCGGCGCCGGACCGACATGGAGCGGCAGCGCGCCGTTCGCGTTCACCAGGCACGGAACTTCGACCACGTCGTCGTCCTGAAGCTCCGGCAGGTTGCCCCGGTTCGGCACGCTAAGCGGGATCACGGCGTTGGCGTTCTCGTGGACGGCACGCACCACCGAGACCGCGATCTTGTCGTAGCCGGTCAAGAGGGCCGCCGGCGACGGCGTATAGGGCGTCGTCGAGCCCGATTCGAGCTGCATGTAGCTCGCGTTCCGCTCCGCGAGGTACGCGTCGTACGCCGTAACCGGATCCTGCTCTGTCTTCCTCAGCGCCTCGAACAGCCGGTCGTTCAGCTTCTGGATCGCGGCGCCGCGGCTGGTGCCCGAGGCGATCTGGTTCTGGAGCGCGCGTTCCGGGCGGTAGTAGTAGTAAAGATACTCGGTCGGCAGCAGGCGCAGCTCGCGCAGGAAGGCGGTCTCGAAGAACGGCGCGCGGTAGAGCCGCGCCAACAGGCTCTCGTCCTCGAGCAGCGTGCCCAGCCGCGGCACGCCGCGGTGGTACACCTCGCGCAGCCAGCCCAGGTGGTTCAGGCCGAAATAGTCGAAGCGGCACTCGGCCGACGGCACACCCAGGGCGTGCGCGCACTCCTCGAAGAGCTCCGTCGGCGTGTCGCAGATGCCGAGGATGCGCGCGCCGCTGGCCTTGGTGACGGCCTCGGTGATGATGCCCACGGGGTTCGTGAAGTTCACGATCCAGGCCTCGGGCGCCAGCGCCTTGACCTCCTTCGCGTAACGCACCATCTCGGGAATCGTGGCCATCGCCATCGCAAAGCCG
>CAZVOI010000599.1:0-2150 GCA_964628275.1 uncultured Acidobacteriota bacterium
ACGAGCACGAGCGCCGCCGCGGCCGCGGCGTAGAGCAGCCCCCGCTCCGCTTCCAGCACGGGCCACGCCGCCGCGGTCGACCACGCTACGGACGCAAGGGCCCAGAGCGCGAGCCCGGCGAGTCCACCGACGAGCGCCACCGACCGCCGGTCGAGCGGCACCTCATCGGCAACGAAAACGACAACGAGGACGACGAGCGCGAAGGCGAGGATCAGGACGCCGTGGTCGGCCGGGGGGTAGCCCCCGCTCGCGAAGGCGAGCGTGACGATCGCTACTGCGGCGGCGGCGCCGGTCCCGAGCCTGCTGAGAGAGCTGACGCGGATACGACAACTATCGCACGGTGGGCGCCCGCGCCTGAGCGGGGCGGTATCTGTTACCCGGCGCCTGTACCCGACATCTCGAAGAGCCGGCCGGCGCGGATCGTCTCCTCCATCGCCTTCGACTACCGCGCCCTCGGTCATCTCGCCGCTCTCGTCCGTCGTTGCGAACTGGACGCCGTCGACGCCGCGGTCGCTGTCGCTACGCGCGTCCTCGACCGGCTGGAGGCTACGGTGAAGAAATGAGCGAGGCGCCTCTCAGTGGCGGGCGGGTCACCCCCGGCGTCGCCCGCGTCGGTGGCACGGTGCGCCGGCCGCCGAAGGCCAACGTTGCTCTCGTCCGCGGACTCCTTGCGCAGCTCGCGAAGCTGGGCCTCGACGTCGCGCCGCGCTACCTCGGCAGCGACGAGCAGGGTCGCGAGACATTCAGCTACCTCGAGGGCGAGGTGCCGGACGAGCTCGACGCCGGCTTCAGCGACGCGACGCTGGCGAGTGCCGCGCGCCTGATCCGCCGCTACCACGACGCGACCGCCGGTTCGACGCTCGCCGGCGGCTGCGAGATCGTCTGCCACAACGATCTCTCCCCGTGCAACTTCGTCTTCCGTGCCGGCGTGCCCGTCGGAATCATCGACTTCGACAACGCCGCACCCGGCATACGGCTCGACGACCTCGGCTATGCGCTTTTCCTGTGGCTGAACATCGGCACCGACGGCCCGGCCGCCGCCGAGCAGGCGCGGCGGATCAAGATCTTCTGCGACGCATACGGCGTGCCGGCCGGTGCGGAGATTGTCGACCCTATAGCCGCAGCGGTCGCCGGCAACATCGTCTGCGACGGGCCGGCCGTGCCGTCTGGGAGGGAGTCCCGGCGCCGATGCAGCTCGATCGGCTCACCCTCGCCGAGATCAAGGCTCGCGTCGCCAACGCACGGGGTTGAGAGAGGGTGCCTGCGGCCGACCTCCCGGATGCTTCCTGCCTAGCGCTTGACGAACGCGCGCAGATCGTCAAGCAGGCGCGACCTCCTAACCTGCTGCGCGGTGACGAAGGCTCCGGCCTCTGCGCGCTCTCCCTGACGGCACCCGTCAACCCCGTCATGCCGTCAACCGATCCGGCGCAACCCTAGCCTTAGACCCGAAATCGCAGGCCGCGGCCGCCGAAAACCACGCCGGCGCCGGGGATCGAGGATCTGACAACCCGTGAGCTCGAAGTTTTCCGCCTTCTTGCCCAGGGACTCTCGAACGCCGAGATCGGCAAGGGGCTGTTCCTCAGCGAGCACACGGTGAAGACGCACGTGGCGCGGATCCTCAGGAAGCTCGACTTGCGCGACCGTGTGCAGGCGGTCGTGCTCGCCTACGAGTCAGGGCTCGTGCGGCCCGGGGACGGCTCCTAGACCCGTCGCCGGGCTGGCACACGCCGGCCCGCCGCTAGATCTAGCTTGTCGCCTTGACTCCCGCTGAGTCGAATTGCGGCGAGATCGGCTCGCGAGCCGAGGATCTGCCGGTTCGAGTGGTCAGCACGATGCTCGCCAGCAGCACCCAGAAGTAGAACCCGATGTGGGAGCCGAACCCGAGAACGGTCATGAGGGGCTCGATCGGCGACTCGAGGAAGCCGATTGGCCCGATCAGCGAGCCGATTGCCAGCGCTCCCGCGATCCAGCCGAGCCAGCGGGGAAGGGATGTACCCGATGCCGGACGCCCCTAGATGGTTGATTCCGAATCAGTGGTCATAGACCGTGAAGTGACGGCCGGGACGGCCACTGAGCCAGTTGTGCCAGCAGCCAGCTGCGAGCGCGAGCAGGCGTTGCGCAATGCGGGCGATGAGGCCTTGCAGGGTGCG
>CAZVOI010000600.1:0-4546 GCA_964628275.1 uncultured Acidobacteriota bacterium
TGAGTTCTCGAGAACGATCACGCCTCGGCCCTCGGTCGATTGAGACTCGGACGCAAAAGATACGCCGCTAGGCGTGAATACCAGTGGGCCGTCAGGACGCTTCGTTACGTAAGACGAAATACGAGCGCTGACGTCGGTCTGGACGGAGAACACACCGTGTAGAGAGGCTGTGATGGTGTGGAGTGCAACCCGAGCTTGTGGGCACACGTCTCGGAGGACGTGCATGGCCTGGCCCACCAAGTCGGCCGCAAGAGCTGTCTCGTCGGCTACTCGTTGCCTGTTCGACCACACTTCGACACGGTCAAGCCGGTACCTCGCTACGACTCCGTATTCCAGCATCCAGCAAGCGATCGCAAGATCCGCGGGGCTGGTCGTGGTGGTTTCGACCTTGATGTCGCTGAGGCGCAGCTTGAAGCGGCTGAAATGAGAATAGATGGCTGTCTGCAGTTCGACCCATTGAGCTCCGAGCTCGAAGAGTGGTAGCTCCAAGGCCGCGGTGTAGTTCAGATCGCACTGCCTGACTTGCAGGGGGGTCAGTTCGGGTGAGCCCACAGCCGCCTCCGACACCATTATGGCCGAGTGCGTGGCTAGGGGGGCGCGTGGGGCCTCGTCATCGTGTCGCTACGAGATCCTCGCTTCCAGAGAGCGCTTTTTTCAGCGAATCCCTGGGTCAGGACACGAGGCCCAGAACGACTCCGGATACCGCGCCATTCGTTTGTCGTAGAGCGCCTTCAGCATCGCCTCGTCGGTATCCAGGTCGCCGCTCAGGGTCCGGAGCGGCATCAGCACGATGGTCTTTTTCGAGTAGTCGAGGGCCACCGGCCAGATCGGGACGCCGCCCCCCATGGCGATCCGGTGATAGCCGGTCTTCCAGCGCTCGACGCGCTTGCGAGTGCCCTCGGGCGCGACCCCGACCCAGAGCTTCGGGGATTCGCGGAGCATCTGGAGCGCGCGTTCGAGCACGCCGCCGGGCGCGCTGCGATTCACCGGGATCCCACCGGTCCAGCGCATGAACCAGCCCAGCGGCCCACGAAACGCCGAGTGCTTGGCCAGGTAGTTCATGCGGATGCCGAGAGCGAAGATCGCGGCCATCCCGAACACGTAGTCCCAGTAGGACGTGTGGGGCGCGACGATCGCCACGACCCGCGGCGCCGCCGGCAGACTTCCGGAGAGCCGCCAGCCGAACAACCCCAGAACCAAGCGCCCCAAGGCGCGGGTGAACGGGTTGCCCCAGCGCGGCGTGTGTTGGTCGGACTTCGGGATCAGCATCGAAACGGAGACTAGCCCCCGCTCATGCTCTCCAGGAACTCGCGGTTCGACTTGGTCTTGGAGAGCCTTTCGAGCAGCAGCTCCATCGCTTCCACCGACGAGAGCGCCGACAGCACCTTGCGCAGGATCCACACCCGATTCAGCTCGTCCTTGGGCACCAGCAGCTCTTCCTTGCGGGTGCCGCTGCGGTTGATGTCGATCGACGGGAAGATGCGCTTGTCGGTGAGCTTGCGGTCGAGCACGATCTCGGCGTTGCCGGTGCCCTTGAACTCCTCGAAGATCACGTCGTCCATCCGCGACCCGGTTTCGACCAGCGCCGAAGCGATGATGGTCAGGCTGCCGCCCTCCTCGATGTTGCGCGCCGCGCCGAAGAATCGCTTCGGCCGCTGCAGCGCGTTCGAGTCGACGCCGCCCGACAGCACCTTGCCCGAGGGCGGCACGATCGTGTTGTAGGCGCGCGCCAGGCGCGTGATCGAGTCGAGCAGGATCACGACGTCCTTCTTGTGCTCGACCAGGCGCTTCGCCTTCTCCATCACCATCTCGGCAACCTGGACGTGGCGCTCGGCCGGCTCGTCGAAGGTCGACGAGATCACCTCGCCGTGCACCGAGCGCTGCATGTCGGTGACTTCCTCGGGCCGCTCGTCGATCAGCAGCACGATCAGCGAGATCTCGGGGTGATTGGCGCTGATCGAGTTGGCGATCGCTTGCAGCAGCATCGTCTTGCCGGTGCGCGGCGCCGCGACGATCAGCGCGCGCTGGCCCTTGCCGAGCGGGTCCATCAGGTCGAGCACGCGCGTCGACAAGAGGTCGGGCACCGTTTCGAGGATCAGCCGGCTCTGCGGATACAACGGCGTCAGGTTGTCGAAGAAGATCTTGTCGGTGCCGCGGTCGGGTGGCTCGAAGTTGACCGCATCGACCTTGATCAGGGCGAAGTAGCGCTCGTCTTCCTTGGGCGGGCGGATCTGGCCGCTGATCGTGTCGCCGGTGCGCAGCCCGAACTTGCGGATCTGCGAGGGCGAGACGTAGATGTCGTCGGGCCCCGGCAGGTAGCAGTACTCGGGAGCGCGTAGGAAGCCGAAGCCGTCGGGCAGGATCTCCAACACGCCTTCCGAGAAGATCAGGCCTTCGCGCTCGGCCTGCGCCCGCAGGATCTGGAACACCAGATCCTGTTTCTTCATGGTGGCCGCGCTCGCGACCTCGAGCGACTTCGCGATTCCGATCAGGCTCGCGACCGGGAGCTCCTTGAGCGCGGCGAGGTCGAGCCGCTCCAGCGGCGGCGCTGCCGGCTTCGGGGGCGTGGGCGGCTCCGCGCTGGCGGGCGCTGTGGGCACGCTCTCGTCCGTCGCCGGCTCCGGCGCTTCGTCGAGCGCGACGGCGGAGTCGCCCGCTGCCGCCGCCGCGGAGCCGTCGACGGCCGTCCGATCCGGGCGCGGGCCGCGCCCTCGACCGCGATGATGCCGTCGACGCGGCTTGGCGCCGGCACTTACCGTGTCGGGTGGGGGGGCTCCTGGGGAATCGTCGTCGGCCATGGCGGTCTTCTTGAAGGGGTGGGCGCTAAGAGAAAAACGGCGGAACAACTGCGGTGCGGCTCCGCGGTCAATTGGATCGGATCTTGGGAGAGTAGAGGAAAGCGGAAGGCGCTGTCAACTGCGCGCACGAGAGGGCGCTCAGGGCTTCTTGGACAACTTCACGGTAGGGTCGCCCTTCTCGCGGGCGCCTGGCGCAGCGTGCTTTCCGTAGTCTCCGATCACGGTCTTCGCCGGGCAGAAGCCGACGATCGGGCATCCGACGCAGTGGACGACGAGGGCGACCGGGCACAACGTCATGTCTCGCTCCTGAAGTCGTGCAATAGCCTACTCTTCGCGGGACGCGCCGTCACGAGCCAGCGTTGGAGAGTTGGAGAGCCAGCGTTGGAGGGCTCGACGGCGCTGAGGCGTCACCCCTCCGATTTCGTAGCCACGAACGGTGTGGTACTGCACTCGGTCGAAGAAGCGGTCGATCAGTGCCGATCCGGCCGCGGCGGCCTTCACGAACTCCTGGCCGTGTCGAGTATTTGTGGGCTTGGTACGGCGGCCTCACGAATAACACAGGCCCGACGTTCGAGGGCTTCTCTCCTGTCAGTATCTGGACCAGCGTCGGGAGCGCTTCATCCGGCCGGTCCCGGGAAGCCGAAGCCGTCGTCGGCGCCAGAGCTGTGGCTCAGCAAGGAGCGCGGCGTCACCGGCTGCTTCTCGTTGTGCTCGCTCTTCGGCACCTTCCACGAACGCAGCAGCTTGTTGATGTCGTCGTCGAGAGAGAAGCGGCCTTCCTGGACTGCGCTCAACACGGCCATAGCCGCCACCGGCTTACTGATCGAGGCCGCCTGGAAGAGCGTGTCGATGTCGACGGGAGCGCCCGCGGCCACTTCGGCCCGACGCGGCCGTTGCAGCGCCCGCGGGGGGCGAGCGCGCGCGACGGCTAGGAGTTGCTTCGTTTCGGAGACCGTAGGCCCCTGGCGGGGCGAGCGTCAAGATCGAAGGTGGTCGCGCACCCCAAGCCGGAACCCGTAGAATCGCTCGATCGCCTTGTCTCACAAATCGAAGACGATCGCGCTCTACGCGGCGCTGGCCTTGCTGTTCGCGGTCGCCGCCCTCGAACGCGGGCGCAGCCTCGTCGACGCGACGCGGCTTCTGCTCGAGCCCGAACGGCTGACCGGCTGGCCGCTGTCGGTGGCTGTGTCTTCGAACCGCGTCTCACGAATCCCGCCTGCCGCCGAAGCCGCCGGTGTGCTCGAGGGCGATCTGCTGGTCGCCGTCGCCGGAACGCCGTATACGGGCAGAGCGGTGCTCGCAAAGGCCGTCGCGGCCGCGCAGCCGGGCGACACGATCGCGCTCGAGCTCGAGCGCGAGGGCGTGCCGGACCGGCTACGCGTCCAGGTGATGATCCCGCCACTCGGACGCGTTTCGCCGATCCTGGTGTTGAGCCTCGGGTTCTTCACGCCGCTCTTGTGTCTGGTGCTGGGGTTTGGCGTGGCCGCGCTGCGGCCGCACGACGTCCGGGCGTGGGCGCTCTTGATGCTGCTGCTCGGCTTCTCGCAGACGGCGGACCTGCGCGAGCTCGAGACCGTTCGCTGGGGCGATTGGATTCGGCCGCTCGGAATCTTCTACGAGTTCTTCGCCCGGGGTTGCTGGTCGATCGGCATGCTGCTCTTCGGCGCGTTCTTCCCCGAACGGCTCGACGTCGATCGACGCTGGCCCTGGCTGAAAGGACTGCTGATCGCGCCGCTAGCGACGATCGC
>CAZVOI010000601.1:0-2898 GCA_964628275.1 uncultured Acidobacteriota bacterium
ACCCACCATGCCGTAGCGGGCGCCGTCGGCTCCCTTGTCCTTGGCGCCCGCCTCCCGCGACGGCATCGGCGCGAGCGCCCGGTCGAGCACGTCGTACAGGCGCTCGCGGGCGACCGGCTTCTCGATGTACTCCGCCGCTCCAAGCCGCATCGCCTCGACGGCGTCGGTGACGCTGCCGTAGCCGGACACGACCACCACCGGGGTGACCGGCGAGCGCCGCTGCAGCTCGCGCAGCACGTCGAGGCCGGTGCCGTCCGGGAGCTTGAGATCGAGCAGCACGGCGGCCGGCCGCTTCTCGGCGAACACCCGCAGCCCCTCGCCCACCGAGCCGGCCCCGAGCGGCCGGTAGCCGCGCGCCGTGAGCATGTCGAGGCAGATCTGGCGGAGGGCGTCGTCGTCGTCGATCACGAGGACGAGCGGACGATCGGCGATACCCATGGTGGCCGCGGATGCTATCATCCTGTTCCATGAAGCGACAAGGCACGTGGAGCCTGCTCCTGGCCCTCGCGGCCATTGGAGTGGGTTGCGATTTCCAGAAGGACCCCGTCGAGGGACCCTCGGCGGTGCCGCCCGGACGCTTCGTCACGATCAAGATCGAGTATCGGCAACCGGCGGGCTGCCAGAACAACGAGAACACGTGTGACGCCCGGGTGGTCTTCTTCGGCAGCTGGATGAAGCCCAGAAGCGCGAGCTACGAGGGCGACCAGGTGCTGCTCGACACGTCCTTCGGCCCGAATTTCTGGAGCGGCGCGGTGGCGAACGTGCCGGTCAACTGGCCGCCGAACGACTTCCCCCACTACGTGCGTGTCTACGACCCGCACCTGCAGTCCACGTCGTCGGGGGGAGTCACGGCCGCGCGCCTGATCGTGGGCGGCCAGGTCATCACGGAATACGACGCGCCCGGGACTCCGCAGGAGAGCGGCCTCATCTACGTCGACGACAACGCGGTCGGGCGGACGCCGAACTGACCTTCTCTTTTCTGGGGGGTGTTGCGCCACACCCCCCAGACCCCCCGCTCGTTGCGCCGCAGTGAATGCGGCTTCACTCGCAGCCCGTTACCTGCTGCCCGTTACTTGCCGCCGGTTTATCGGCCGCGAACGTCGCGCACGCGGGCTTCGAGCTCGGCGAGCCGAGCCGCCTGGGGCGAGGCCGGGTCGACCGTGTAGCGCCGGGCCTGCTTGAGGCGGGCTTCCGCCGTCACGTACTGCAGGTCCCGCAGGTGCACGGCCGCGGCGGCCAGGTGGATCTCGGCCATCTTGAGCTTTGTCGCCGAGTCGTCCGCTCGCCAGATCAGCGCCTGCGCGTACTGGGCGAGGGCGGCTTCCGGCTTTCCCGCGGGCCCGGCCAGGAAATCCCCGTAGCGGACGAGCAGGGCCGGGTCTTCGCGGCGCCGCCGGATCAGCTCCTGGAAGGCCGCGTCGGCCTCTCCCGGGCGCCCGGCGCGCGTCGCGAAATCGATCAGGCTTTCGGCAGCGTTCGTGCCGGTGGGGTCGGCCTGGAGCGCGTCCCCGTAGCTCTTCAGCACTCGCTCGACGAGGGGGTCGGGGGCGGGCGCGGGCGCCCCGGGGCGCACCCGCGGCGCCGCGGCCACGACCTGCAGCGCGTGGGGAGCCAGCAGCTCTCCGATGGCCACCAGCGCGTCCACGAAGTCGGGGCGCGCCGCCACCGCACGCTCGTAGGCCGAGAGCGCACGCTCCTCCTCCGGCTTGAGGCGCGCCGCGGCTACCGCAGCGCCCGGCGCGGGTGTCGGCACCGGGGCCGATGCGGCCTTCCCCGCCCACGCGCGCCCGGCCAGGTAGACAGAGTCGGGATCCGCAGCCTCGCCCACCCGCGCGAGCACGTCGTCGTAGCGGCGCTCGGCGAGCAGCGAGCGCAGCTCAGCGAGCGGGTCGCCGGCGGCGGCGCCCGAAGAGGACGCGCGCTCCCGCTCGCACCCCCCACACAGCAGCAGCAGCAGCGCGGTCGCGACTCCGGCGGGAGAACGCCTCACGGCTGCGAGGGCGCCGCGCCCTTCTGACGCAACCTCTCGATCGCTCGGTTGGCCCGGTCGGCCACCCGCGAGCTCGGGTCGGCGAGCAGCGGCGTGAGCCTTGGCGGCGCGTTCGGGTCGCCAAGGTCCGCGAGCAGGTCGCAAACCGCTCCGCGCACGCCCGGGTCGCGGTCGTTCAGGTACGGATACAGATCCGGGGCGACCCCGGGCCCGAGTTCCAGCAGCAGGTCGCGCGCGTGCCCGGCCGTGCTGCCGCTGCCCCCGAGCGCCAGCACCAGCGAGTCGAGGAAAGCGCGGTCGCCGAGCCGCGCGATCGCGAAGGCGTACGCGATGCGGACGTCGCCGTTCTTCTCGCGCTGGAAGTCGGTCTTGAACGCCGGCAGCATCGAGGGCGTCCCGATCCGGCCGAGCCCCTCGACGGCCAGCCGTCGCTGCTCCGGGTCGTTCGAGAACAGCAGCTCGCGGTAGAGGTCGCCCTGCGCCGGGTCCCCCGTCCGAGCCAGCGAGCCGAGCACGCGCGTGCCCAGCTCCCGGCGCCGATGCTGCACGAACATCTCCCGCAGCGCCGGCCCGGCTTCGTGAACACGCAAGACGCCGATCGACTGCAGCGCCCGATTGCGCACGGTGGTACTCGAGTCGGCCAGCAGCGGGATTAGCGCCCGGCCTTCCTCGGCCGTCGCGCACTTGCCGAGCGCCGTCGCGGCGGCGGCGCGGGCCTCGCCGGCCGAGTCCTGGAGCGCAGCCACCAGGTCCGGGATCGAGCTGCCGCCGCCCAGGATCCCGATCGCGTACGCCGCGTCCGCACGGATGTCGTGCTTCTCGTCGCCCTTCAGCACGGTCGACAGCCCGCGGAAGACAGACGGGTCGACCACGGTGTAGGGCGGGACCGACGAGCGCTCGTACTCGTC
>CAZVOI010000602.1:0-6687 GCA_964628275.1 uncultured Acidobacteriota bacterium
TTGATGAAATCGAGATTAGCCACGGGATTGTCCCTCACGTGCGCGCCACAGCATAGCAGCAAAGTACGCTGAGGGCAGGGGGAAAGCGTATCCGCCATTCGGAGTTTCTGCTAGTGTCCGCGTTCCGATGAGCACCGTGGAAGACTCCCTGCGTAAGCTCCCCCCGCAGAGCATCGAGGCCGAGGAAGCCGTGCTCGGCGGGGTCATGCTGGACAACACCGCGATTGACCGCGCTCTCGAGCTGCTGACCCCAGACGACTTCTACCGGGAAGCGCACCGCAAGATCATGCGCGCCATGGTCGATCTCAATCAACGCAGCGAGCCGATCGACCTCGTGACCCTGGCCGACGCGCTCAAGTCGCGCGGCGAGTTGGCGGATGTCGGCGGCGCTGCCTACCTCACCGAGTTGGCCGACAAGGTGCCGACCGCCGCCAACACCGCCCACTACGCGCGCATCCTTCGGCATAAGGCCGTGCTGCGGAGCCTGATCCAGACGGCGACGGAGATCGCCACACGCGGCTACGAAGCGAACGTCGACATCGACGAGTTCCTCGACCACGCCGAGCACCAGATCTTCGAAATTTCGGAGCGCAAGGTACGGCCGTCCTTCTTCCGCATCCGCGACATCATGGTCGACTCGATGAAGGCGATCGAGCAGCTCTACGAGCGCAAGGAGCTGGTGACCGGGGTGCCGACAGGGTTCGTTGACCTGGACCGCCTGACCGCCGGCCTACAGCGGGCAGACCTGATCATCATTGCCGGCCGCCCCAGCATGGGCAAAACCGCGTTCGCCCTCAACATCGCGGAGTATGCCGCGCTGCACACGCACACCGGCGTTGCCGTCTTCTCGCTCGAAATGTCGAAGGAGCAACTGGTGCTGCGCATGCTGTGCTCCCAGGCACGCGTCGATCAGTCCAAGGTGCGCGCCGGATTCGCCGCCGAGCGCGACTTCCCCAAGCTCGCCCTGGCCGCGAGTCGGCTGGCCGACTCGCCGATCTTCATCGACGACACGCCAGCGCTCAGCGTCCTGGAGTTGCGCGCCAAGTCCCGGCGTCTCAAACGCGAGAAGGACGCCAAGCTCGGGCTGATCATCGTCGACTATCTGCAGCTCGTTTCCGGGTCGGCGCGCGCCGAGAACCGGCAGCAGGAGATCTCGGCGATCAGCCGCTCGCTGAAGGGGCTGGCCAAGGAGCTGGACGTGCCGGTGATCGCGCTGTCGCAGCTGTCGCGCGCGCCCGAGGCGCGCACCGATCGACGCCCGCAGCTCGCCGACCTGCGCGAGTCGGGCGCGATCGAGCAGGACGCCGACATCGTGATCTTCATCTTCCGCGAAGAGGAGTACAAGCCGAGCGAGGAGAACCGTGGGCTGGCCGAGATCATCATCGGCAAGCAGCGCAACGGTCCGACCGGCACCTTCAAGCTCGCGTTCATCAAGGAGTTCACGCGCTTCGAGAACCTCGAATGGCGCGAGGGCTAAGAGAGCTCCGCCCGGTCCAGGCGCGCGTCGACCTCGCGCGGCTACGCGACAACTATCGGGCCGTGGAGGGCTTCGCGCGGCTTCCGCTGATGCCCGTCGTCAAGGCGGACGCCTATGGCCACGGCGCCGCCACGGTGGCGCGCGTGCTGGAGGCGTGCGGCGCCGCCCGCTTCGCGGTCGCGTACCCGGAGGAGGGCGCCCAGCTCCGACATGCCGGCATTCAGGCGCCGATCGTGGTGATGGCCGGGTTCACCGCGGAGCAGGTGCCGCTCCTGGCGCGGCACGCACTGTCTCCGGTCGTCTCGACGCCGGCTCAGCTCGATGCGATTCTGCGCGCTCACACCGCGTCGCTGTTCGCGGTTCACCTGAAGCTGGACACCGGCATGGCGCGCCTCGGCTTCGACGCCGAGGGGCTGCTGCGGGCTGCCGACGCGCTGCAGGGTGAGCCCCAGATCCGAATCGCCGGGCTGATGACGCACCTGGCCGCGGCCGACGAGGACGCGGACTTCACCGAGAGGCAGCTCGACCGTTTCGATGCCGCGCTCCTGGCGCTGGCGAAGCAGGGCGTCCGTCCGCCGCTGGTGCACGCCGCCAACAGCGCGGGGCTCAGCCGGCTGCGGCCCTCGCACACGCTGGCGCGGCCCGGCCTGCTGCTCTACGGCTTGAAGCCGCGGCCGCTGTCGCCGCCGATCGAGGTGCGCCCGGTGATGGCGGTGTCGGCGCGGGTCTCGCTGGTGAAGGACGTGGCCGCCGGCACGCCGATCTCGTATGGCGGCCGATTCGTGTCGGCGCGCGCTTCGCGGATCGCCACCCTGCCGATCGGCTACGCCGACGGCGTCCCGCGCACGCGAGCGATGAGCGAGACGGGAAGCTTCGCGTTCGGCGACCGGCGCGCTCCGATCTGCGGCACCGTTTGCATGGATCTGACGATGCTGGACGTCACCGATCTCGAAGGCGTGGCGGCCGGCGACGAAGCGGTCTTGTTCGGCGATGCGCCCACCGCCTGGGACGTCGCCGAGCACGCCGGAACCACGGCCTGGCAGGCGCTGACCGCGATCGGTTCGCGCGTGCCGCGCGTCTACCTGGACGGCGGGACCTCCGGCGGCACCGAATCGCGCTACCTTCTCCACGAATGACCAAGACGAAGAGCGTCTTCGCCTGCCAGGCGTGCGGGTTCTTCAGCTCGAAATGGCTCGGCCGCTGTCCGGACTGCGGAGAGTGGAACAGCTTTCTGGAGGAGCGGCAGGAAGCCCCGGCGAAAGCCGGCGGGCGCGCCGCTCCGAGTTCAGGCAGCCGGCCCCAGCCCTACGAGGTCGTGGACGGCGCCGAAGCTGACCGGATTCCGTCGGGGATCGGCGAGTTCGACCGCGTGCTCGGCGGCGGCATCGTGCCCGGCTCGATGGTGCTGATCGGCGGCGAGCCCGGGATCGGCAAGAGCACGCTGCTGCTGCAGGTCGCCCATCTGTTGGCGCGCACCGGCGGCGTCGTGCTGTACGTGTCGGGGGAGGAATCGGAGAAGCAGATCAAGCTGCGCGGCGAACGGCTCGGGATCGAGGGCGGCGGGCTGTTCTTGATGGGTGAGACGTCGCTGGAGAGGATCCTGGACGAGGTGGAGCAACTGAAGCCCGCCGCGCTGGTGGTCGATTCGGTCCAGACGATCTACTCGGCGCGGTTTCCCTCGCCGCCCGGCAGCATCAGCCAGATCCGCGAGGTGGCGACGCAGCTCTTGTTCGTGGCCAAGCAGAAAGGGGTGACCACGTTCCTGATCGGCCACGTCACCAAGGACGGCGGCCTGGCCGGGCCCAAGTCGCTCGAGCACATCGTGGACACGGTGCTCTACTTCGAGGGGGAAAGGCGGCAGCACCACCGGATCGTGCGCGCCGTCAAGAACCGCTTCGGCGCGATCTCGGAGCTGGGCGTGTTCGAGATGACCGGCACCGGCTTGCAGCCGGTGGCGAACCCGTCGGCGCTGTTCCTGGCTGAGCGCCAGGAGGGCTCGGCGGGTTCGGCGGTCGTGGCCACGCTCGAAGGCTCGCGGCCGATGCTGATCGAGGTCCAGGCGCTGGTCTCGCCCACGTCGTTCGGCAACGCGCGCCGCACCTCGCTGGGCATCGACCCGAACCGCACCAACCTGCTGCTGGCCGTGTTGGAGAAGCGGGTCGGGCTGGAGGTGCTAACCGATGACGTCTTCGTGAGCGTCGCCGGCGGCCTCGAAGTCGACGAGCCCGCCGCCGATCTGGGCGTGGCCGCCGCCATCGCCTCGTCCTTTCGCAACCGGCCGGTCCCGATCGGAACGGTCGTCTTCGGTGAGGTGGGTCTCGGCGGGGAGGTCCGCGGCACCGGGCAGTCGGCCTTGCGGGTTCGCGAAGCCGCCCAGATGGGCTTCACGCGCTGCGTGATGCCGGCCAAGAGCGTGCCTCCGGACGCCGTTTCCGGCATCGAGCTCGTGGGTGTCGCTACGCTCAAGGAGGCGCTCGAGAAGCTCGAACTGGCCTGAAGGAAAAGCGCTTATGATTCGCTTGGCGGCACCGCCCTTTCGGGTAGAACCGCCGTTTTCATAAGAAGGTTTCCATGTGGCTGGTCTTCTTTCGGGCCTTCATCTTGGCCCTCCTGGCCCACGCCGGATACGTGTACACGCCGTTTCCGGGCCGCCCCTGGCCGGGAGTGGTGCTGGGCGTCATCCTGGGCCTTGGGCTGATCACGGCCGAGCTGAAGCTGCGCAGCGTGCCCGGCCATCACATGATCGGCGCTCTGGTTGGCGGGGTGGTGGGCCTGTTCGGCGCCCGGCTGGTGTGGGGCGCCCTGGCCGGGCTCGACGTCGTCGGCGAGCATTTCGTCCACGTGTTGCTGGTGGTCTTCATGGGGTACATGGGGATCGTGATCGGCGGCACCAAGGGCGAGTGGTTCGAGCCGGCGCGGATCATCGCCGCCTTCAAGGACACCTCACGGCTCAACCAGTACAAGATCCTCGACACGTCCGTGATCATCGACGGCCGCATCGCCGACATCTGCGAAACCGGCTTCCTGGAGGGCGTTCTGGTGGCGCCGCAGTTCGTGCTGCGCGAGCTGCAACAGGTCGCCGACTCGTCGGATTCCCTGAAGCGCAACCGAGGCCGGCGCGGGCTCGACATCCTCCAGAAGATCCAGAAGGCGTCCAACGTCCACGTCCAGATCGTGGAGACCGACTTCCCCGAAGTGCGGGAAGTCGACATGAAACTGATCGAGCTGGCGCGCCGAATGGACGGCAAGATCGTCACCAACGACTTCAACCTCAACAAGGTCGCCCAGCTGCGTGGCGTGGCGGTGCTGAACATCAACGAGCTTGCGAACTCGCTGAAGCCGGTCGTGCTGCCCGGCGAGCTGATGCGGGTGTTCATCTTGAAAGAGGGCAAGGAGGCGGGGCAAGGCGTCGGCTATCTCGACGACGGCACGATGGTGGTGGTCGATCAGGGCCGCAAAGCGCTCGGCAAGACGATCGAGGTGAGCGTCACCAGCGTGTTGCAGACGACGGCAGGCAAGATGATCTTCTGCCGCTGGGCCGAGGCCACGGCGTCGAGCGACGACCCGCGGTTGCGCGCCGAGCGAGGCGAGCGCTTGCGCGACGTGCGCGGTGGCAACGGCAGGAGCCCGCGCGATGGAGAACGCAGCGATCGCTTCACGAACGGCGATCGCACCATCCCTCCAGTGCAGACGGCCGACGCCCCGGCTCCGGAGGCGGCGCTCGAAAAGGCCGTCCCCAAGCCCGAATAGAGGCGAGGCAGGCGATTCGGCTCCGCTCGGTCTTCGTGGCGATCCTGGCTGGCGTGGTCCTGGTGGGCTACACCGTCGTCCTCACCCTGGCCACCGTGTTCCTGCGACTCCTGGACGGGAGCGGGCGCCGCGCGAATCAGGTGATCCGGCTATGGGGCCGCCTGCTGCTGAAGACCGGCGGGATCCGTGTCGAGGTTCTGGGCTGGGAGCGCGTGCCTGCCGGGCCGGTAGTCTTCGCGGCGAACCACGCGAGCTATCTGGACATCCCGATCATGTTCGGCGGATTGCCCTCTGAGTTCCGCATCATCTACAAACGCTCGCTGGCAGCGGTCCCCTTTCTGGGCTGGTCGCTCTGGGCGGGCCGCCATCTGGCGATCGATCGTGCCAACCCGTTCAAGGCACGCCGCGCCCTGGCGGCGGCTGCCGAGCGGATCCACGCTGGCACCAGCGTCGTGGTGTTTCCCGAGGGCACGCGCACCGGCGACGGCGACCTGCTCCCGTTCAAGCGCGGCAGCTTCGTGCTCGCGCTGCAGGCCAAGGTGCCGGTGGTTCCGATGAGCATCGTCGGCGCGAAACAGAGAATGCCGAACGGCTTCGGTTCGTTGACGCCGGGCACGGTGTCGATTCGTATCCACGACCCGATCCCGACCGCGGGCCGCCCTGCCGAGAGCGGCCAGGCGTTGGCCGAAGAGACGCGAGCCGTAGTCCGCAGCGGGCTCGCAGAGGCATGAGGTGCTCTCTCGCGGTCGTTCTCGCGCTTTCATTGGCGGCGCCGCTGTTGGCGCGGGAGCCGCTGCCGGAGGCGTTGAAGCGAGCCATCGATTCGATCGTGGATCGTCCAGCGTTCGCGCCGGCCTTTTGGGGCGTTGAAGTTCGGAGCCTGCGCACCGGGCGGGTGCTGTACGCGAGGAACGCCGGCAAGAACATGAAGCCGGCCTCGACCTTCAAGCTGTTGACGACCGCGGCCGCGGTCGACGCCTTTGCCCCCGACGAGCGGATCCGCACGAGCGTCGAGACCGCGGGCCACCTGGACGCGGCAGGCCGCCTGATCGGTGACGTATTCCTGGTCGGGCGCGGCGATGCCAATCTCTCGGGACGCTTCTTCGACGGGCGCGCTGCCGCGGCTTTCGAGAAAATGGTCGACGCGCTGCTGGCGGCGGGCGTGCGCCGAGTCGAGGGGCGGATCGTCGGGCACGAAGCGCTCTTCCAGGGCGACCGTCGCGGTGAGGATTGGGCCTGGGAGGATCTCGTCTGGTGCTACGGCGCCGAGGTCTCCGCGCTCTCCTTCAACGACAACTGCGCCGAGCTCAAAGCGTCGGCGGGGGAGCGAGTCGGCGACCCGCTGCTTGTCGAACGGACGCCGATCTCGGACTACTACCGCGTCGTCTCGACGGCCACGACCTCGCCGGCCGGGACCAAGAGCGACTTGACCCTGGTGCGCCAGTTCGGCGCGAACGTGA
>CAZVOI010000603.1:0-6808 GCA_964628275.1 uncultured Acidobacteriota bacterium
CTTCGACGTGCCGACGCTCGTCAGCTACCTGAGCCGCTTCATGACGCTCCTGCCCGGCGACGTCATCAGCACGGGCACACCGGCCGGCGTCGGCCTCGGCATGACCCCGCCCACCTTCCTGAAAGCGGGCGACGTGGTCGAGCTCGGCATCGACGGCCTCGGCACCCAGCGCCAGCGCATCGTCGCCCCGGAAGGGGTCAGGTCTTGAATTGATGCATCGGTCAGGCCCTGAATCGAGGCGTGGCGCGACCATCCACGCAGGGCATGGAGGCAAGGTACGGTGAAGCGATTCGGACAGCTGATCGGCCTGCGGCCCGAGCAGCTCGAGGAGTACAAGCGCTACCACGCCGCCGTCTGGCCCGAGATCCTGGGCGCCCTGCGCAAGGCGGAGATCCGCAACTACTCGATCTTCCACTTCGACGGAAAGCTCTTCTCCTACTTCGAGTACCACGGACCGCCCGCGGAGTTCGAGGAGCGGATGCGCGAGATCGCGCGTGCGCCGCGGATGCGCGAGTGGTGGGACGTGATGGACCCGATGCAGACGCCCGTCGAAGGCCGCGAGCCCGGCGGCTGGTGGGCGACCATGGAAGAGGTGTTTCACACGGACTAGTCGCGGGGGCTCGGGGGGCGCGCTGCCCCCCGAAAGCCCGGTCCAGAGAACGCGAACCGGCTCGTGGCTCTTCAAGCGGGATCCTGGTGAGGGAGCAATGGGCTCCTGGCTCTTCAAGCGGGATCCTCGCGGGGGCGCGATGGGTTTGCTTTCTTTGAACTGGGGGGTGCTTCGCACCCCCCAGACCCCCCGGTTGCTGGTTGCTGGTTGCCGGTGGCTGATTGTCGGTTGCTCGTTGGCTATTGGGGCGGTTGCTTACCGGTCAGCTGGGTGTAGGCGCGGAATTGTTCGGCGGCCTGCTGCCTCTTGCCTTGGGCCTTGTAGGCCATGCCGAGCGCCAGCCTGAGCTCAGGATCCGTTGCGAGTTCGGGGTCGGTCTCGAGCAACGGTGCGGCTTTGTCGTAGGCGCCGGTGTTGAGGCACGCAAGCGCCAGCATCCGCCGGACGACTGCGTTCCCGGCGTCCGCCGAAAGCGCGCGTGACAGCGGCTCGGTCGCCTTCTCGAACTCACCGGTGTTGAAGCGGGCGATGCCCAGGGCCTGCTGCACGCCGGGGAAGCCCGAATCCAGCTCCGCCCCCATCTCGAACAGCTCCGCCGCCCGGGCCAGCTGCTGACTGCGCGCCTGCATCACGCCCAGGTTCAGGTAGCTCTGCGAGAGGGCCGAGCGCACACGGCCGGCGAGCTCGCGCCGCTGCGCCTCGGGCACGCCCGATAGCGGCGAGGACTCGGCGACCGCCGTGCTCGCCGCCCCGGGGCGCGAGGATGGAGCGCCCGCGGCGGACAGGGTCGTCACGCGGCGCGTGGAATCGGTCCAGCGCGCGGCGAGGCGCCGGGCGGCGGCCAGCTGCTGCCGGCCTTCCTCCACCGCGCCCTGCCGCGACAGCGCGATCCCGAGCTGGTAGTGGATCTTCTCGAGCTCGGCCTCGGCCGCGCCCTGCTCGCCCGCCAGCTCGAGCGCGCGCCGCTGCGAGGCGACGGCGTCGGCCCCGCGGCCGAGCGCGAGCTGCGCCCGGCCGAGGTCGTAGACGTAGGCGGCACGCGTCTCGGCGCGGACGCAGCGTTCCAGCACCGCCACGGCCTCTTCGGGCCGCGCCGCGTCGAGCAGCGTCGTGCCGAGCTGGTCGAGCACCAGCGGATCCTCGCCCGCGACCTTCAGCTCCTCGCGGAACTCCGCCATCGCGGCTTCGAGGCGGTCCGTCCCCGGCAGCGGGTCCGACACGGCGACCGTCCCGAGGTAGTAGTGAGCCCGCCGCACGCCCGGGTCGAGCTCGAGCGCGCGCCGCAGCTCCCGGCGCGCCCGCTCGTATTCCCCCGCGTCGCGATACGCCCGCCCGATCAGGACGTGCGTCAGCGGCAGCGGCCGGCGCTCCAGGACCGTGGCGAACAGCCGCTGCGCGCGCTCGACCTGCTTCAGCCACAGGAACTCGCCGGCGATCACGAACGCCGCTTCGGGGTCGTCCGGCGCCGCGGCCACACCCTCCTCGAGTGTGCGGAATGCCGCGTCGGGCTGCCCGGCCGAAGCCTGGGCGCGCGCGAGGACGCGCGTCGTCTCCAGGTCGCGCGGTCCGCCGCGGTGCGCCTGGAGCACCGCCACCGCCTCGGCGGCATCCCCCGCCTGGAGCTGGGCCGACGCGAGCGCCAGCGCCGCGCGGGGATCGTCCGGAACCGTCTGTGACGCCCGGGCCAGCGCGCGGCGCGCGTCCTCGACGCGCCCGTCGAGGCGGTCGAGCGTTCCGAGCAGCAGCCAGCCCTCGAAGAGCGCGCCCCGGTACTGCCGCTCCGCGGCTTCGAGCTCGCCCGCGGCGAGGCGGGCCTCGGCCGCCGCGAGGGCCCGGCCGAGCGCGGCGGTGGGATCGCGCTCGTCGGAGGCGCCGGCCCGGCCCGAGAGCAGGAGGCCCAGTGCGACGCACGCGGCGGCCCGGCGACGGCGTCCGATCATCGACGTTCGCGGGTCCAGGAGCGCATTGTAGTCCTTGACACCCCACGCACGCGGGGGTTACGGTCGTGCCCGCTTTGCCCGCTGCTCCGAAGACCGCCGCACTCGTGCTGACGGCCGCCGTCTTGAGCGCGCTGCCTGCAGGTGTCGACCCCGTCGTCTTCGACGAGTCGGCCGCCGAGCGCGGGATCGGGTTCGTGACCCACTCCAGCCGCTCGGAGCGCCGCTACCAGCCCGAGACCATGGTGGCGGGAGTCGCGTTCCTCGACTACGACAACGACGGCTGGCTCGACCTGTACGCGGTGAACGGCGCGCCGATCGCGACGCTCCAGAAGGACGAGCCCCGCTACTGGAACCGCCTCTACCGCAACCAGGGTAACGGCTCGTTCGTGGACGTGACCGAGGCCGCGGGCGTGGCCGGGCGTGGCTACGATCTGGGAGTCGTAGCCGCCGACTTCGACAACGATGGCGACAGCGACCTGTTCGTGGCCGGCCTGCGCCGCAACACGCTCTACCGCAACAACGGCGACCGCAGCTTCACGGACGTGACCGAGGCGGCCGGGCTAGCGCGTCCCGACCCGAAGTACGGCACGCTCTGGGCCATCGCGGGAGCCTTCTTCGACTACGACCGCGACGGCTGGCTCGACCTGTTCGTTTCCAACTACGTGGTCTGGGATCGCTCCAGCGATCCCGTCTGCGGAGACCCCGCGGCCCCCGACTACTGCCGCCCCGACCACTACCAGGGGCTGCCGAACTCGCTGTTCCACAACAACCGCGACGGGACCTTCAGCGACGTCTCGCTCGCCTCCGGGATCCGCGCCCACGTCGGCAAGGGCATGGGGCTAGGCGTCGCCGACTTCGACGCCGACGGCTGGAGCGACGTGTTCGTCGCCAACGACACGGCGCCCTCGTTCCTGTTCATGAACAACCGCAACGGCACGTTCACCGAATCCGGCTTCGAGCGGGCCGTGGCCCTGCCCGACCGCGGCGAGCCGGTGGCGGGCATGGGCGTCGACGCACGCGACTACGACGACGACGGACGGCCCGACGTCTTCCTGACCGCGCTCAGCGCGGACATGTTCCCGCTCTTCCGCAACACGGGAGGAAGCGTGTTCGAGGACGCTACCGTGCGCAGCGGCGTAGGCGCCCTGACCCGGCCCTGGACGGGCTGGGGCAACGCCATCGTCGACCTCAACAACGACGGCTTCAAGGACTTGTTCGCGGCCTGCGCCGGGGTCCTCGACCCGCGAGGGGCCGGCGGCGCCCGCGTCCCGATGCCGAACCTGCTGCTGCTCAACAACCGCGACGCGCGTTTCGTGGACGGCAGCGCCACGGCCGGCGAGGAGTTCGCCCGCAAGGCCGTGCATCGCGGCGCCGCGTTCGGGGACATCGACAACGACGGGCGCCTGGACGTTGCCGTGACCGCGGTCGACGGACCGCTCGAGCTGTGGCGCAACGTCTCGCCGAACCGGAACCACTGGCTGCAGGTCGAGGTCGAGGGCAGGAACGGCAATCGCGACGCCATGGGCGCGACGCTCACGCTCGTCACGGCCTCGCGCACGCAGTACAACCAGCTGAACACGGCCGTCGGCTACGGCTCGGCCTCGGACGCACGCGTGCACTTCGGGCTTGGCGCCGACACGCTGGTGCGCGAACTCAAGATCCTGTGGCCCACGGGCGAGACGCGGACGCTCAAGAACGTCGCCGCCGACCAGGCGCTGAAGGTGCCCGCGCCCCGCTAGCGCGAGCCGGCCTGCCCCGCCGTCGCGAGGGACGAGCGCGGCCACTCAACCTCCTCCGGCTTCCCGCTGCCCTCTCGGACGCGGTAGCGGCGGCCGGGCTTCAGGCCGGAGACGCGTTGTCTCTCGCCCGTGGCCGGCCAAACCACCTCGAGCCAGGAGACGGCCCGTGCGTCGCCGAGGGCGATCTCCTGGCGCATCGGGTTGCCGCCGAAGCTGCCGCCGCTGCCCACCGCCCTGTGGATGACGCGCGGGCCCGACGGCCCGGCCACGGCCAGCTTCAGCCGCGCGCCCACACCCCTGCGGTTCGATCGGATGCCTTCGAGCTCGAGGCCGAGCCAGCCGTTGGCGTTCCCGGGGTTGCGGTAGAGGACGCTGCGCGCCTTGTCTCCCAGGTACGCCCCGCCCATCTGTTCGAACACGTCCTGGTCGCCGTCGTTGTCGACGTCGCCGAAGGCGATCGCGTGTCCCTTCTGCAGGTGGCCGAAGTTGCCCGCGGTCGTCACCTCCTGGAACCGCTTCCCGGCGTCGTTGCGGAACATGCGGTTCGGGACCAACATGCCGAGGTCGGGCGTCCCGGTGCCGGCGTAGAAGTCGAGCCAGCCGTCGCCGTCGAGATCGCCGTAGTTGAGCGCCATCGCGCCCAGCACCTTGTGGAGCCCCACGGCCTGCGTCACGTCCTCGAAGCGGCCGTCCCCACGGTTGCGGTACAGCCGGTCGCGCTCGGCGTCCGTCGGCAAGCCGAGGTAGTCGGCCGCCACGTCCTCGACGGTCGGGATGCCGCTGCTGCGCCCGTAGCCGGCCACGTACAGATCGAGCCAGCCGTCGTTGTCGTAGTCGAAGAAGAAGGTCGCGAAGCTCGCGCGGGGCTCGCTCACGCCCGCCGCGGCCGCGACTTCGGCAAATCGCCAGGCCCCCGCAGACGCCCCCGGTCCCTCGTTGCGGTAGAGCCGGTTGGCCGCGCCCCAGACCGACAGATACAGGTCCGGACGCCCGTCGTTGTCGTAGTCGCCGGCCACGACGCCCTTGACGAAGCCCACATAGTCGAGACCGGCCTGCTTCGCCATCTCGGTGAAGCTGCCGTCGCCGTTGTTGCGGTAGAGCTCGCACGGATAGGTCTCGGCCCCCGCTCGCTGCTGCGTGACGAATTCGGGGATCCAGGCCGACTCGTTGCCCACGAAAAGGTCGAGCCGCCCGTCGCCGTCGAAATCGAAGAAGGCCGCGGTCTGCGTCGGCGCCAGGCGCAGCAGCCCCGCCGCCTGCGTCACGTCGCTGAAGCGGCCGCGCCCGTCGTTGTGCAGCAGCGAGAGCGGAAAGCGGCCCTGCGCTCCGAGCCAGCCCCCGCGCAACACCAGCACGTCGACGGCGCCGTCGTTGTCGTAGTCCGCCGGCACCAGGTTGAGCCCGCCGGTGAGGCCCGTGAGCCCGGCTTCCCGGGTGCGGTCCTCAAAAGTCCCGTCGCCCTTGTTGCGCAGGAAGCGCATCTGCTCGTCGAAACCCATCGCCGACCACACGACGTCGAGGCGCCGGTCGCCGTCGAAATCCTCGAGGATCGCTCCGCCGGCGAGGCCGGAGAGGTCGAGCCCGGCCTCGGCTGCGACGTTCTCGAAGCGCGCGAACGGGTGCTCGGACGCGAACACGGACGGCGCAATCCGGTACCGCTCGGGCACGCCCGTCGGATAGCTGCCGAGCGTCATGTGCGCGATGTTGAGGAGCCAGCGCGCCCGCAGGCTGCCCGGGTCCTGGCTCAGAACCTCGCCGAGCGCGCGGATGGCACCCTCGGCCCCTTCCCGCCGCTGGTGCACGCCGCCACCCCGGATCGGCAGCAGGCAGGCGTCGCGATTCGAGGTCAGGTGGCAGTTCTCGTCCTCGGCAAGCCGCAGGTACGCCATCGCCTCGACCAGGCGCGCCCCCACCCGATAGCGCTGCCAGTTCGAGGGGTCGTTCTCGCGCGCGTCCTGCTCCAGCGCCTCGAGCGCGCGCAGCGCGTCGCGCGGCCGGCCCGCGTTCGCCAGCTCCACCACGGCTCGCCCGCGCAGCTGCAGCCGCTCGCCGAGTGGCAGCGGCCGCGCGAGCAGGCCGGCCAGCAGCTCCGCGCGCCTGTCGTTGACGACGAGCGACAGCGCCTGAGGGTCGACGAGCGCGGTGCGCTCACGCAGCAGCGCCGCCATCGCACGAGTGCCCGAGCTCACCCCGTCCGGGTCGGTCGCCTGGAGCGCCACGGCTCCCGGAATCCGCGGCGTGAGGGCGAGCGCACCCGCGAGCGCTGCCACGGCGAGGCCGCTTCCTCCGCGCCAGGCGCTGCGCCTACGCGGCCCGTCTGGCGAGTGGCTTCCGGCCGGCATTGGTACGCGTGACTATACAATCACCCTCACGGCGATGGCAGCGGGAGGAACAGCGTGAGCGAACGCTTTCGCGGCAAGGTCGTGATCGTGACCGGAGCCGGCTCGGGCATCGGGCGGGCGACGGCACTCGCCTTCGCCCGCGAGGGCGCCGCCGTGGGCGTGGCCGACCGCAGCCAG
>CAZVOI010000604.1:0-23072 GCA_964628275.1 uncultured Acidobacteriota bacterium
GCACCTGCGAGTTCATCTACAGGAACCTCGGGCGGCTGACCCAGATCGCGGCCACGCTCGACACCCACTCGGCCGCCCAGATCTTCCATCCCGTCTTCTGGGTCGACGCGAACGGCAAGCACCCCGAACCGCATTCGGTGATCTCGCTCGAGGACGTCGAAGCGGGGAAGTGGCGCCCCAACCCGGCGCTCGCCAGGAGCCTGGGCCTCGAAGACGGGTTCGACATCGACGCCTACGCACGACACTACGTGAAGACGCTGCACGAGGTCGCGAAGTACCCGCTGATCGTGTGGCCCTACCACGCGATGGTCGGCGGCATCGGCCATGCGCTGGTGCCGGCGATCGAGGAGGCGGCCTTCTTCCACGGTATCGCGCGCCAGGCGCGCACCCGTTTCGAGATCAAGGGCTCGCACCCGCTGACCGAGCACTACTCGGTGCTGCGCCCCGAGGTGATGCAGGATCACAAGGGTCAAGCGATCGGCGAAAGGAACAGCAAGCTGACGCGCGCGCTCTTGAACTTCGACGCGGTCGTGATCACGGGCCAGGCCAAGAGCCACTGCGTCGCCTGGACGGTCGGCGATCTGCTGGCCGAGATCCTCTCCAACGACGCGGCGCTGGCCCGCAAGATCTACCTGCTCGAGGACTGCACCTCGCCAGTCGTGGTTCCCGGCGTCGTCGACTTCACCGAAGCGGCCAACGCGATCTTCGCTCGCTTCGCGAGCGCCGGCATGCACCTCGTGAAGTCGACCGACCCGGTCGAGAACTGGCCGGAGTTCCCGGGATAGCGGCTACTCGGTCTCGAGCGTGGCGTCGAGCAGCACGCCGGGGCAGTTGGAGCCCACGGCGAACAAGTTGTAGCGCGCGAGCGCCACCAGCTCCTCGGGGTCGTCGACGACCCAGGTCGCGACCTTCAGCTTCTCGGCCTGCGCGCGCGCGACCAGATCGTCCGAGAGCATGCCCTTCTCCGGCATCACCAGGTCGCACTGCGCCGCGCGCGCCCCCGCGATCAGCTCGTCGGCGCTGGCCCGGTAGAAGAGGTGGCCGCGCATGATCTCCGGAGCTAGCGCCCGGCAGCGCTCGAGCGCGCGTCTCTCGAATGAAATGAGCGCCACGTCCGCCGCCATCCCGGCCTTGCGCACCGCGGCGATGCTGAGCGCTTCGATGCCGGACACGGCGTCGTCGCTGAGCGATTCCTTCTTGATCTCGATCAGCGCGCGCCCGCGACCCTTCAGGAACCCGAGCACTTCCCCCAGGAGAGGCACTCGCTCGTCGGCGAAGGCCGCGCCGAAGCGAGACGCGTAGCCGGCTGACAGCTCGCGCAGATCCGTCAGCGCAATCTCGCGAACCGCTCCCGTGCCGTTGGTGGTTCGATCCAGCGTCGCGTCATGGATCACGGCCAGCTGCCCGTCCTTGGTGAGCTGAACGTCCAGCTCGAGGATGTCGGCGCCCATCTCCAGCGCGCTGACGAACGCCGCCATCGTGTTTTCCGGCCGGTGGGCCGAGTCGCCGCGATGGGCGATGATCAACGCTGCCATGGTCAGCGGAGCAGTTCGGCTTCCGTCCCCGCTTTCGGCAGCGTGCGCTCGTACACCTTGGCCTCGATGAACAGCCGCAGCAGCTCGCCGTCCAGCTTGTTGTGGGCGGCTTCGTCGCGCAGGATGTCGAGGGCGTGCTCGATCGGCACCGATTTCTTGTAGGGCCGGTCCCAGGCTACCAGCGCGTCGTAGATGTCCGCGATCGTCATCATCTTGGACTGGATCGGGATCTCGCTGGCCTTCAGCCGCCGTGGATAGCCGGTGCCGTCGAGCTTCTCGTGATGCGCATAGGCGATGTCGGGCACCATCCGGAACTCGCCCGTCCAGGGGATCTCCGACAGGAAGTTGTAGGTGTGCGTGACGTGGCTCTCGATCTCACGTCGTTCCTTCTCCGAGAGGCTGCCGCGCCGGATCGAGAGCGCTGTCAGCTCGTTCGGGGTCAGGAACGGCTGGCGGTTGCCCTCCATGTCGCTGAAGGTCCGGTTCGGCAGATCCATCAGCGCCCGGAAGCTGCCTTCCTCGAGGATCGAGGGCTCGTTGGCCTGCGAGACCATCTTCAGCACCTGTTCCAGGTCGCGCTGGCGCTCCTCGTAGGCGCGGTCCATCTCTTCCAGCAGCGGCTTGCCGGCCTGGTTCAGCAGCAACTGATCGAGCTTCGCGCGCAAGTGATCCGCCTCGAGCGTCCGCTTGATGTAGCCGAAGCGCTGGCGGATCAGCAGCATCTCTCCCACGTAGAGCTTCTTGCCCTTGATCAGGACCTTCTCGCGAACGCCAACCTTGCCGAAATCGTGGAGCAAGCTCGCGTAGCGGATCTCCTGGAGCTGGTCCCTGCTGAAGCGGATCTCCCTGAAGAACCCGGACTGCGCCGAGTCGACTTTTTCGGCGATCCCGACCGTCAGCTTGGCCACGCGCTCGGAATGGCCCGAGGTGGTGGGATCGCGTTGCTCGATCGCGGTCACCGAAGCGCGCACCAGCGAGTCGAACAGGTTCTTGATGTCGCGGATCAGAAGCGTGTTCTCGAGCGCCACCGCGGCCTGGCTGGCGAGCGAGGTCGCGAGCTCCTCGTCGACCGAGGTGAACGGGATCACGATCTCGTCGGCCAGCTCGACCGGACGCAGCACCGCCTTGGCGTCGCGCTTCTTGTTGATCAGCTGGACGACACCGATCGTCTTGTTCTCGTGGTCCTTCATCGGCACCACCAGCATCGACTTGGTGCGGTACCCGGACTTCTCGTCGAACGAGCGCGACGCGCCGCCGGCGCTGGAGTACGGTTTGTCGGGCGGCAGGTTGTAGACGTCGGCGACGCTAACGCCTTCGCCGGTCAGCGCTGCGTAGCCCGAGATCGACGTCTCGGTCAGCGGCATCGTGACCTTGGCGAACGGAACCACCACCGAGTCGTTCTGGGTCAGCTCGAAGCTCAGGCGATCGTCCTCGGTGGAGTCGTGGTTCTTGCCGCGCTCGACCAGGTACAAGCTGCCCGCGTCGGCGGCCGTGATCTCACGGCTCTTGGCCAGGATCAGCTCCAGCAGCTTGTTGATGTCGCGCTCGGCGCTGAGCGCGACGCCGATCTTGTTCAGCTCGTGCAGCTCCTCGCCCTTGCGTGTCACGGCACTCTGGAGCTGCTCGATCGCGCGCCGATCCTGCAGCGCCAAGAGCGCGCGGTCCAGCCGATGCCGCAATCGGCCCGGGGTGACCGGCCGCATGATGACTTCGTCCAGGAACGCGAAGCGCTCCAAGAGCTCGTCCGCATCACCCAGCTCGGTCACACCGACCAGCACCACGCGCCGGTGGCCGCCAGCCTTCAACCAGGCTTCGAGCGGGACCCGCTCCGACTCGATGTGCGCCGCGTCTGTCAGCACCAGATGCCCGCTGCGCTCGTGGAGCTGCGCCTGCAACTGCGCGAAGCTGGAAACCTCCCGCAGATTCACGTTGCCGGGCAGGTCGCCCGACACCATCTCACGCGCGCGTCCCCAGACGAGGATGGTCGACATCGCGGGCCCTCGAGAGAAAGGGAGCGTAGCACGAGCCTAGAATGACGAGAACTTGCGGCGAGAATCGCGGCGTCGCGCGCGTCGGTTGGCCCTCGCCGCAGTGACGATCTTCGTGGTCAGGGGTCTCGCGGCACAACCCCCGCCCAGTCCCGCCGCGAGCGCCGCCGCCGTGTCGCCCGAGCCGAGGCGCATGCCGCCGCGGCTCATCTACGGCGGCGATGCGGCGTTCCCGCCCTACGAGTACCTGGACGCCCAGGGTCAGCCGCGCGGCTTCAACGTGGAGCTGATGCGCCTGTTGGCTCAGGAATCGGGCGCCAGCGTCGTGTTCCGGCTCGGCCGGTGGAGCGAGGTCATGGCTGCGTTCGACTCCGGCCGCGTCGATCTGATGAGCCTGGCGCACTCGGAAGCGCGCGCCGATCGCTACGACTATCTGATGCAGACCTGGACCCTCCACCGCGGCTTTCTGATGCGCGAGGGGCGCGAGCGTTACCCCCGGGGGGCTCGAGGACCTGCTGGGCGAGATCGTGGCTTGCGAGGAGCGCGGCGCCTTCACGAGGCGCTGCTGCGACAGCCGCAAGCGCAGCGCGCGGTGATCCGTCCGTGACGAGCCACCTGGCCGCCGTCCGGCTGCTCCAGCGGGGGGAGGTCACGGTGGCCGCCGGGAACAGCTCGAGACGGGTAAGGTCGAAGGCGTCGAGGCGCTCTTGCGCTGGAACGACGCCGAGCGCGGCATGATCCCGCCCGACGACTTCATCCCGCTCGCCGAGGTCACCGGCTTGATCGCCGAGCTGTCGGCGTGGGTGCTGCGCACGGCGGCCGCCCAGCACGCCCAAATCGTGCATGCGACGCGCGTCGCGCCGAATCTGGCGGTGAACCTGTCGGCCCGCCAGTTCCACCGCGGCGAGCTGGTGGAGCTGATCGAGCAGATCCTGCGCGAAGCCAGGTTCGACCCCGGGCATCTGGAGCTCGAGATCACCGAGACGGTCGCGATGCAGGACCAGGCGCGCACCGTGGAGACGCTGCATCGACTGAAGGATCTCGGCGTGCGCATCTCGATCGACGACTTCGGCACCGGCTACTCGTCGCTCAGCTACCTGCATCGGTTCCCGATCGACACCATCAAGATCGACCGCTCCTTCGTGCGGGGCATCGCGACCGACAAGAGCTCGGCCGGCATCGTGCGCGCGATCATCGCCGTCGCGCGCGAGCTCAAGCTGACCGTCGTCGCGGAGGGCGTCGAGACCGAGGAGCAGCTCCGTTTCCTGCGCCGGCAACGCTGCGACCTGGCCCAGGGCTTCCTGCTCGGCCGGCCGGCCCCGATCGAGTCGCTGGCCGACGTCTTCGCCAAAGTGCCGCGCGTGTGGGCCGCGGCCGACGATACCGCGCTCAAGACGTAGCGGGCTGGCGCGGGCCAACGCTCGCCCTCGAATAGCAAGACAGTAGTTGTTGCGTGTCCTTGCCGCTGATACCTTCAGCGGGAGAATCGCGATGCTCCCCTTTGTCCGCACCGTTTCCGTTGCGAACTACAAGAGCCTGGCGCGCTGCCGCGTCGACTTGGCACGAATGACGTTGCTCGTCGGGCCGAATGGGTCCGGGAAGAGCAATTTCCTTGACGCACTGGAATTTGTCTCCGACGCTCTCGATACGACCGTCGAACAGGCACTGCGCGATCGTGGAGGGATTGCGTCAGTGCGCCGTCGCTCGCGAGGGCACCCCACACATTTCGGGATTCGCCTCGACCTCACCCTGCCGGATGGCCGGCCGGGTCAGTACAGCTTCCGGATCGGGGCAGCGCCGCAAGGGGGCTTCTTCGTTCAGCGTGAGGAGTGTCGCATCGGGCCCAAGGAACGCCTCAGCGCCGAGATCTCGTTCGCGGCTGACGCCCAGGTGGCAGACGCCTTTTTCCTGGTCGAGGACGGGAGCGTCGTGCGCTCGTCAAGGGAGCTTCCAACCGTACTTGAGCGTGACAGGCTCGCTCTCGTCGCGATATCCGGCTACACCGAGTTTCGGCCGGTGTTCGATGGCCTTCGCAGTATGGGCTTCTACAACCTCAATCTGGACCGCATTCGCAGCTTGCAGGATCCCGATCCGGGGCAGCTTCTGGCGGGCGACGGCGGGAATCTAGCAGCAGTCATCCGAGAGCTGGGTCGCTTCGACGACGGAAGGATCCTGACGAAAATCAGCGAGCATCTCCAAGCGGTGGTACCAGGCATAGTGTCGGTTGAACACGTGGCACTTGGGCCCAAGGAGACCATCCAGTTCCGGCAGAACGTGGCCGGAGACGAGAATCCATGGAAGTTCTCGGCGTCGGAAATGTCCGACGGCACTCTTCGGGCGCTCGCAATTCTCGTCGCGGCCTTCCAAGCCAACCGCAACGGCACGCGGCGAGTCTCCTTGGTCGGCGTGGAAGAACCCGAAATCGCTCTCCACCCCGGCGCGGCGCACGTCATCGCTTCGGCTCTGCTCATCGCCAGCGAAAAGGTCCAGGTCATTGCGACGACGCACAGCCCAGACCTTCTGAACCACAAGGCGATCCAAGACCACAATCTGCTAGCGGTGTCTGCTAGCGAGGGGAGCACTCAAATCGGACCCATCGAGCCCGGTGCCCGCTCTGCGATCCGAGACCGGCTCTATGGAGCGGGCGAACTCCTGTCTCAGGGCTCTTTGGAGCCAGATCTCGGAGCAGTGGCCGAGACCTCGCGTCAGCTCCGATTGTTCTCGGACCAGGCAGAGTAGTGCGGCGGATCGCGTGTATTGTCGAGGGACAAGGCGACGTGATCAGCATCCCGATCATTCTGAGACGCATCGCCGCGCACGAAGAGGTGTTCGACCTCGAGATAGTGGGCACCTATCGAATTCCTCGGTACTCCTTGGTGCGTCCCGGAGAGCTCGAGCGTGCCGTCGAGCGCGCAGCCCGAACCCTCGGTGGCGCGGGCGGCATTCTGGTCGTGATCGACGCCGATGACGATGTTGCATGCGTGCTCGGCCCCGCGCTCGCCGCCCGCGCCAAGGCGGCGCGTCAGGATGTGCCTTCGCGCGTGGTCATTGCAAATCGCGAAAAAGAGGCGTGGTTTCTCGCTGCCGTCGAGTCGCTGCGCGACAAACGCGGAATCGAATCGAACGCCAACTCGCCGGAAAACCCCGAGGCGATACGTGGGGCCAAGGGACGAATGGCGGAGCTGATGGGGGGCCCGTACTCCGAGGTCGCGGACGAGCCTGCCTTCTCTGCTGTTTTCGACCTGGAAATGGCTCGCGCCAGGGCGCATTCGTTCGACAAGTTCTGGCGTAGCGCCACGGAACTAATCAGTCCTGCCGAGCCCGCGGAGTCCTAACCGGCCAGGAGAGCTCCCAACAGTTCAGCTGGACTGCAAACGACGACATCCGGAATCGCCGCCAGCACACCCTTGGGATCGAAACCGTAGCTCACGCCGATGCCGCGGACCCTCGCGGCTTTCGCGGTCTTCACGTCAGTCGCCGAGTCGCCGACCATTACCGTCGTCGCCTTCGTCACGCCCAGATCGGCCACAAGCTTCAGCAGGCCAGCGGGGTCGGGCTTCTTGGGCGCGTCGTCGCCGCCCCAGATACAAGCGAAGCGATCGGCGACGCTGAGGCCCTCGAGAATGGCGCGGCACATCTCGCCGGGTTTGTTCGAGAGCACCGCCAGCGTGTAGCCGGGCCGAAGCGCGTCGAGCATCTCCAGGACCCCGTCGTAGAGGCGCGTCTCGTCGAGCATGCCGCGGCGATAGGCCGAGAGAAAGATCGCCAGAGTGTCATCGAGCGTTGCAGAGACGCCGCGCGCGGCAAGGCTCTTCGACACCAGCGTTCGGGCGCCGTCTCCCACGAACTGGCGGACTTCGGCGTCGGACAGCGGCGCGGCCTCGGGCGCCAGCTCCGCGAGCGTCGCGTTGACCGCGCTCCGGAGATCGGCCAGCGAGTCGATCAGCGTGCCGTCGAGATCGAAGACGATCAGCGACGCCGGTGTCATCCCGGGCCGAGATAGCCGAGCGCCTTCAGCTTCTCGCGCGTCTCCTTGTCGAACTCCAGCACCTTGCGTCCCGGCGACAGCGTCAACCAGAGCTGCAGCCCCGGCCGTTCCAGCCTCGGCGGGACCAGGACGTTCTCGAACTTGTCGGCCTCCGACTCGGTCTCGATCTCGGGCAGCTTGAAGGGGATCTGCTTCGGCGAGAATCCGACCTCCGCGATGAACACGTCCGACGGCCGCAGAGCACGGCCGTCGCGCAGGCCCTCCAGGTAAACCGGCGCGGCCATCGGCCGCACGCTGAAGACGATCTCGCGTGGGGCGCCCGGCTTCGGTCGCAGCTTCACGACCAGCTTGCGGCCGCTGTCGCTCAGCAGATAGGTCTCGCCGGAGCCCAGGCCCACCGGCTCCACGCCGTCGATCCAGCCCGAGGTCTTGAGCCGCAGCTCGTACTCGCCGGCGCCGATCGCGCGCACGTGGCGCCGAAATGGGTCGTGGACCATTGCCGCCTCGACGCCGGCTTTCAAGAGCCGCGCGCGCTCGCGATTCTGCTCGAGCCCGCCCTCGCGCTCCTTGGGGTCTCTCTTCAGGTCGAAATACAGCTCGTCCTCCTCGGGGCTGAAGCGCTGGATGTACTTGTCGCGGCTCGTCCGCATGCCGTGCGCCACGAAGCCGCGGTGGCTGACCTCCGAGACCGCCGGCGGTTCCGGCGCTCCGCCCTTGACGACGCCCTGCATCGGATGGCCCGCCACGACCGGCGGGGCCGGCACCGGCAGCCCCATCTCCCGGAGCACCGTCGGCAAGACGTCGACGCCTTGCACTTGTTGCGTCACTCGTTTGCCCGCATCGCGCTGACCGGGGAACTTCACGACCATCGGCACTTTGATCAGCTCGTCGAAGACGCTGCGGCCGTGCAACCACTGGCCGTGGTCCATGAACTCCTCGCCGTGATCGGCGAGGAAGACCACCAGGGCGCGGTCGTACAGACCCCGCAGCTTGAGCTCGCGTACGAAGCGGCCGAACTCCTGGTCGCCGTACGCCACGTCGCCGTCGTACTGAGCGATCATCCGCTCACGGTCCTCGGGCTCCTTGTAATCCGTGCGCGGATCGACCCCAGGGTGGCCGAGCTCGGGGTACGGCGGCCACATGCGATCGAACGGAGCCGGCGGCAGGTATGGAACGTGGGGGTCCATCGTGTGAACGTACAGGAACATCGGCAAGCCGCGCCGCTCGTCGAGCAACCGCAGCGCCGCGTCAACGACCGGACCGGCGGGGACGTCCTTCGACGCGCGTCCGCCCGAGCCGTGCAAGCCGACGAACGCGTCGAAGCCCTGGTCGAAGCTCGAGCCCTCGGAGTAGATCACCGAGTTCGCGATCGCCGCGGCGGTCGAGAAGCCCTTGGCGCGCAGCATCTCGGCGAGCGTCACGTGACCCGGTTCGAGCGGATCGCGCAGTTGCACCGCCAGGTGTTGCCCCGGAAGCAACGAGGTGAAGATCGACGCGACCGACGGCTTCGTCCACGGCGCCTGCGCGATCGCCGTCTCGAACACGACCGCGTCCCGGGCGAACTTGGTTAGCTCGGGCGTCGTCTCGCGGGCGTACCCGTACGTGCTCGTGTGGTCGGCGCGCAGCGTGTCAACCAGGTAGACGATCGTCAGCGGCGCCTCGGCCGAGTCGACGCCAATGACCGGTGCGCCCCAGAACGCGCGCCGCGGGTCGTCGGTCGTCTCGAAGCCGCGGGTCTCGAAGACCAGCCTGGCCTTTCCCGGATAGCGCCGCAGGTCGACGTCGCCGTGCAGCCAGGCGCGATGCGCCGGCTTCCCGAGCGGGTCGGCGAGGCTCAGGAACACGGAATCCTCGCGGTCGCCGCGCCGAACCTTGACCCTGAACTCGACGCCCGGCTGCTCGAAGAAATCGGGCGAGACCGCGTAGGCGAAGCGCAGCCGGGCGTTCTTCGGGATCTCCACGGCGAACTCGAGCCGGCTGGTTGGCGCGGCGGGGAAAGTGCGGTACGCGACATCCTCGATGCGGATGTGCTTGCCGGCCTGGCCCAGCACCCACGCCTTGTCGCGGCCCGCGACGGTCGCGGCCAGCAGCGCTTCCGGAGCGCCCAGCAGGTCGACGCCTCGCGGCGGCGGCGAGCAGCCAGCGCCGGTGAGAAACGACAGCGCCAGGATTGGCGGAACGGCGGATCGGGCGTGCAGACGCCTGATTCTATCCGGCGGGTCCCCAAAGCCGGATGCGGCCGTCGCTGAGCGCGGCGGCGAGCTGCGCCTCCCTCGCCAGGGCCAGGCCGAGATAGCTCTCGCCTGCCGGGCCCCAGAACGTCGCCACCGGCGCGCGCGAAGCGAGGTCCCAGATGAAGACCGCGTTGTCGAGCGCGACGCTCGCGGCCAGCGGCCCGTCGGGAAAAAACGTGAGCGCCGTCGTCTGCCTGGTGCGATGCCCCGCGAGGTTCAGCGTTTCAGCACGGCTCTCCAGGTCGAAGAGTCGAATCGTGCGGTCCTGGCTGAGGGCGGCGATGCGTCGCCCGTCCAGGCTCGGGACGAGCAGGCTGATCTGCGCCTCGGGCCCGCGTAGCGTGGCGACCAGTCGGCCGCTCTTCGCATCGACGACCCGCAGCACCGCCTTGGCGTGGCCCGTCACCAGCAATTGGCCCTGGGCGCCCGCGTAGCAGAGCGCGGTGACGCCGAACGGCTGCCGGTGCAGCTCGCGCCGTGCTTCGCCGGCAAGCGCGGCTCTTACGTCCCACAGCTTCAGGTTCGAGTCCATGCCGCCCGATGCCAAGGTCGCGCCGCTCGGGGCGAACGCCACCGCGGCGACCATCGCCTCGTGCTTCAGCTTGACCGGCACTTCCCGGCCCGAGCCGAGGTCCCACAGCCGCACCGCGCCGTCCACGTGTCCCGAAGCCAGGAAGCGGCCGTCCCTGGAGAAGGCCAGGCTGAGCGCGACGGCGTCGTGACCCGCCCGCTGGTGCATCTCGCTGCGCAAGGCGGCGACCCGGGTGCGCGTCCTGAGGCTCCACAGGCGGATGGCGCCGTCGGTTCCCGCGAGCGCGAAGCGATCCGCGTCGGGCGCCAGGAGGGACGTGGCGGTGTTGGGGGGCTCGCCGAAGAGCGCGACCTCTCGAAACGCGGCGGCTCCCTTGGTCTTCACGAGCAGGCACAAGCTGGGTGGCGCGGCGGGAACCGGAGCCGTGAGCGGCGGAGCCGCGGTGGGCAGCGGCGTCGGCGCCGCCACAGCGATCGGGGCGACGCCCTCCGATGTCCCGCCCAGACGCCGATCGATGTCGCTGAGCAGCGCGACCACATGGGCGTTGGACGGGTCGAGCGCCTGCGCGCGGCGCGCCTCATTGAGCGCGGCTTCGAGATCCTCGAGCGCGAACAGCTGGCGCGCCAGCGCGATGTGCGACGTCACCGCTTCGCGTCGCGCGTCGGGGGTAGGCGGCCGCTCTCCGGAAGGCGTCAGGCCCAGCACCACTTCGAGCGCGTCGGCCATCTGGGCGAGGTCGCGGAAACGATCCGCCGGGGACTTGGCCAGCGCCTGGCCGAGCACCTCGACCAGACCGGGCGGCAGAGCGCCCGGCGCCAGCAGCGGCGGCGGCGGCTCGAAGACGATCTGGTAGGCGAGCGAGGCGAAGCTGTCGGCCTGGAACGGCCGCCTGCCGGCGAGCAACTCGTAGAGCACGACGCCCACGGCCCACATGTCGGCACGATGATCGACCGGCGTGCCGCGCAGCGTCTCGGGCGCCATGTAGCCCGGCGTGCCCAGGACGACGCCGGTCTGAGTCATCGCCTGGTCGTCGACGCGCGCGATCCCGAAATCCACGATCTTCAGCGTTCCGTCCTTCAGGATCCGCACGTTGGCCGGCTTCACGTCGCGGTGCAGCACGCCGCGCTTGTGCGCAAAGTCGAGCCCGCGGCACATGTCGATCGTGATGCGCAGCTTCTGCGGGAGCGACAGCCGGTCGGGCGGCGTCATCGCCTCGGCGAGGTCGACACCCTCGAGCAGCTCCATCGCGATGAACAGCACGCCGCCGGTCTCACCCAGCTCGAAGATCGTGACGATGTTGGGATGCTGCAAGCGCGCCGCGGCGCGCGCTTCGCGCTCGAAGCGCGCCCGCACGTCGGCTTTTTCGAGCGCCTTGCTGGCGATCGTCTTTAGCGCGACCGGGCGGTCGAGGATCGGGTCGCGGGCTCGATACACCGTGCCCATGCCGCCCTGGCCGAGTTGGGCCAGGATCTCGAACTTACCGATGGATCGGAGCAAGGCCAGCCGATGATAGGCCCGTCTTGGGTAGCGGGCGCGCGAAGGGCCGTGCTAACTTGCCTGCGCGTTGTCCCACGACCGCAAACTCTGGCTGCTGGCCCTTTTGGGAGTCGTGGCGCGCGCGGCGTTCCTGCTGCTCGAGCCGAGCACGCAGCCCGTTGCCGACGAGCGCACCTGGACCAACTGGGCGGTCGACAACCTCGTGACCGAGAAAGTGCGCTTCAACCCAATGCGCACTCGGATGATCTTCTACCCGCCGCTGTACCCTTATTTCATCGCTGCGCCGTACGCGCTCTTCGGCAGCCTGGAGGCCGTGAAGTGGGCGCAGATCCTGGTGTCGTCGTTGCTGGTGCCTGCGGTTGGGCGAGTCGGAGGGCTCGTCTTCGGCGAAAGGACCGGACTCGTGGCGGCGGCGGTCTGCGCTTTGTATCCCGACTTCATCTGGTTTTCGGTTCACTTCTGGTCGGAGACGCTCTTCCTGGCGTTGCTGTGGTGGGCGTTCGAGCGGCTGCTCGCGGCGGATGCGCGGCGCAGCGTGATGACTGCCGGGGTCGCCGGCGTGCTCTGGGGCCTGGCAATCCTGACGCGCGAAACGGGTCTCTACTTCACGCCGCTCGGCGCCCTGTGGCTCGGTTGGCAGCGGCGTTCCGAGGCTGGCCGTGCCCGAGCCGCGGCCTACTTTCTCGCCGTGGCGTTCGTGGGGCTGCCCTGGACCTACAGGAACTGGGTGCTGTTCGACGCCTTCGTGCCGGTCTCCACGGCCGGGGGGCTCAATCTCTATCAGGGCAACGCGCGGCTCAGCCGCCAGGAGGTCTACGACCGATACGAAGCGATTCATGGCCGCGTCGAGCAGTATCGTTGGGCGCGCAGCATGGGGATCGGGGCTATCCTCGACCGGCAACCGGGATGGATAATCGAGAAGCTCGCCTCCGAGATGCCGCGCTTCTGGGAAGCGGACAGCCTGGCGCTCGTCCACATCAAGCGCGGAGCGTACGGCGACGTTCGCTCGGCCGCGGCTGTCGCCGCCTGGATGCTGACGGCGCTGCCGTACTTGGCGCTCTTGGGCCTGTTCGTGGCCGGCCTGGCCGCTCTCGAGTGGGAGCGCCGGATCGCGCTGCTGCTCGGCTTCCTGGTCGTGTACAACCTGCTGCACGTGGCGACGCACGGGTTCGCGCGCTACCGCATGCCGATCGTGCCGATCGTGTTCGTGGTCGCAGCGCATGCCTGGGTTCTGGCTCGGCAACGGCGCTATCCGCCGCTGACGGCGCGCCGCCGCATGCTTGCCGCGGTGCTGGCGCTCGGCCTTGCGGCGTGCGTCGTGCCGAGCCTCGTCGTGAATTTCAGGGATCCGGCTTTCGGCTTCGCGGACCAGCAGGACGCTGCCAGCGACGAGCCGCGATGAGAACCACGTTTCGCGAAGGGATCACGACGTGGAGCTGAGACGCCAGGAAAAGATCGCCTACATCAAGATCGTCTACTGCGGCCCACCCGGCGCTGGCAAATCGACCAATATCGGCTGGCTGCACCGCGAGGCCCGGGCCGGGCGCGGCGAGTTGCTCACGGCGGCACTCGGTCGAGACCAGATGTTCTGGTTCGATTTCGAGCCGCTCCAGCCCACGGTGTTTCGCGACTTCCAGATCCGCTTCCTGGTCGCGACCGTTCCGGGCGCGGTGATCTCGGCCGCGAGTCGCAAGCACGTCCTGCGCGGCACGGACGGCGTCGTGTTCGTGGCCGATTCGTCTTCGAGCCGGCTCTACGAAACGCTGAGCGCCTACCGCGAAACGACCCAAAGCATCGAAGCCCCGCTCGAGGCGGACGTGGTGCCGATCGTGCTCCAGTACAACAAACGCGATGTGGAGCGGCCGCTTTCACGATCCGAGATGGACGAGGGCTTGAACACGCATCGTCAGCCGGTCTTCGATGCCGTAGCGACGCGCGGCGAGGGTGTGCTCGAAACGTTTCGCGCGGCGCTTCGCGAGACGCTCAACTCGATCGTGCCGCACAACGAAGGCCTGCCGCTACTTCGCGGCATCACGATTCCCGACTGGACCGACGCGCTGGTGATGAAGCTCTTCGGGCGCACCTCATTCCATGTCCCCGCCGCAATCACCGCGGCCGCCGATGAGCCGACCGGCCCGGTCGTACGAGCGGCCCCCGCGCCGACGCTCGTCCTGCACGACATCGCGACCGAGCCGGTGACGCGCAAGCTCTCGCTCGTGGACTTCGAGGCTGCCCTGGCGGCCGCGCAAGCCAAAGCGGCCGCGCCGGCGCCTGCTCCCGAAGCCGCGGCCACGGCGATCCCGGCCGCGCCCACCCCAACGATAGCCGCGCCGCCTCCCGCAGCCGCGCCCGCGTCCTCGGAGGCGGCGAGGTACGAAGACCTCCGACAGGCCGTCGAGGCGGCCCGGGCGCTCGCCTTCGGCGCCTCCCTCGAGGCCACGCTGTCGGCCGTGCTGTCTCGCCTGGTCGCGGCGACATCGGCGTTCACGGCCAGTGTGCTGGTGCCGGCGGCGGGCGGCGTCAGCATCGCCGCCTCGCATCCCTTGAATGGCGACCCGATCGCGCGCGGGCCGCTAGCCGGCCGTCTGGTAGCGACGCTCGGTCGCGGTTCGGCGCCGTTGGCGCACGAACCCGCGTCGAACCCGATGCTCGCCGACGCGCTGCGTAACCAGGGGCTCGGAACCGTGGTGAGCGCGCCGCTGCGTTCGCCGCACGGCCTTCACGGCGTGCTGCTCGTGTATCTGTCCGAGGACGCCGATCCGATCGAGCCTGCGCTGCTCGACCACGTCGGCACGATCGCAACCGCTCTGACGCTCGCGATTCGTCGCTGAGCCGAGGTGGAGCCTGAAGGAACCGAGCCAGATCTCGGAAGTGGGCGGCTTCGAGTTCCTCAAGGACGCGCTGCCGGTGTGGCGCCGATCCGGGAATATGCCTCGCGCACCTTCTCACTGAAGCGTGCCTGGCTGAACTCGCGTTCGACGAGCAGCCGTCCGCGCTCGGCCCGCGCCCGCGACTCCTGCGGATCGCCGAGAGCTTCGCGGATTCCGGAGCTGAGCCCCGCGGCGTTCGGTTCCACCAGGAACGCGAGCGAATCGTCGAGAAGCTGCGTATGTGTCGGGAGCCGCGTGGCCACCAGCGGCTTGCCCGAAGCCAGATAGGTGTAGACCTTGAAAGGCGTGTTGGACCCTTGCACGCGTGGCGAGACGAGCACGTCAGCGAGGGCCAGGAAGCTGGAAAGCTGTTGCGGCGGCCGCTTGCCGGCGAAGACCGTGCGAGCCGTCGTCCCCGCGGCAGCCGAGCGGGCCCTGAGCGCCGCGATCTGGGTCGGCTCGCCGCCCATGAAGACGAACTGCGCGCCCGGCGTTTCGGGCGCCGCGTCGACCAGCAGCTCGACACCCTGGTACGACTCTAGATTCCCGGAGTAGAGAACGACCGCCGCTCGGCTCAAACCCAGCGAGTGGCGCAACAGATCGACCGCCGCGGAATCGGGCGGTGTCGCGTCCACGAGCGGCGGGTCCTCGATCTGAAAGACTCGTTCGCGTCGCGCCCGCCCTGACACGCTTGCGGTGAGGCTCCCGCACACCGTGAGCACGGCCTCGGCGCGGACCAGCGCGAAGGTCTCGAGCGCCTCGGCCAGCCACGGCAGCGGGCCGCTCCGAGCGAAGCCGGAGTAGCGGAGCTGGTCGGGGATCTGGGAATCGATGTCCATCACCAGCGGCACACCGAGCAAGGAAGCCCAGGGAGCGATCAGGTGCGCCGCTTCCTCAACCGCGTGCACCGCGTCGTAGCGTGCGAAGAAGAGCCGCAGCCCGGCTTCGAGGACGAACGGCACGTCGAGCAGCAGTTTCGCGAGCGACGCGCCGGCCCGCACTCGCCCCACCGGCAAGCGCAGGCTGCGGTGGTGAGTGAGCCCGGCCAACGTTACCGGATCGCCCTGCGGGAACGTCAGCAGGTCGACCTGGTGCCCCGACTCCGTCAGCGCCTGGACCATCGCCAGCACGGCCAACGGCGTGCCGCGCACCTCGAAGAACGGCTGCGGGGCGAGGAAGAGGATGCGCATTCAGCATCCCCGCGAGGTCAATGGCGCAGGAATCTCTCGGCGTCGATCGCCGCCATGCAGCCAGTGCCCGCCGCGGTGATGGCCTGTCGATAGCGCTGATCGGCGACGTCGCCGGCAGCGAACACGCCCGGAACGCTGGTGGCGGTGGTGCCGTCCCTGGTGAGCAGGTAGCCGCCTTCGTCGGTCTCGAGCTGACCCTTGAAGAGTCCGGTGTTGGGGAGGTGGCCGATCGCGATGAAGATGCCGCCCGCCGCGACCTCGCTGGTCGCTCCCGTCTTCACGTTGCGCACGACCGCGCCGGTCACGCCGCCTTGGCCGCCCAGCACTTTCTCGATCACGCTGTCGAAGAGCCATCCGATCTTGGGGTTCGCGCGCGCGCGGTCCTGCATGATCTGGCTGGCGCGCAACGTGTCGCGCCGGTGCACGACCGTGACCCGATTCGCGAACTTGGTCAGGAATGTCGCTTCCTCCATCGCGGTGTCGCCGCCGCCCACGACCAGCACGTGCTTCTCCTTGTAGAAGAAGCCGTCGCAGGTCGCGCATGCCGAGACGCCGCCCCATTTGGTTCGGAAGTCGATCTCCTCGGCAAGCCCCAGCCAGCGCGCGGTCGCGCCGGTGGCGACGACCAGCGTGTCGGCCGTGATCGGGCCTCCCGGCATCTCGAGCGGGAACGGCCGTTCGCGCAGGTTGACGTTGGTGATCGTGCCCAGCGCCAGCTCACTGCCGAAACGCTCGGCCTGCTCGCGCATCTTCTTCATCAGCTCGGGGCCCAGGATGCCCTTCGGGAACCCCGGGTAGTTGTCGACGTCGGTCGTCAGCATCAGTTGGCCGCCCGGCACGTCGGTCGGGTCGCTTCCGCCGCCGCCCTCCACCACCAGCGGCTCGAGGCTGGCGCGGGACGCATACAGCGCGGCCGTGAGCCCGGCGGGCCCGGAGCCGACGATGACGACCTTGTAGTGCTTCTTCTTCGGCATCACGATCAGTCTAAGGCTCGCGCGCGGAGCCGGCCAAAGCCTTGACACGGGATCCTGGGCAGGGATACTTCGAGCATGGAACGGACGCACATCGACGCGATGCTGTCGACGTTGAACGCCAGCGACGTCGGCACGCTGGACTCGATCGCCGAGAAGCTCGAGCAGGTTCGCGGCGAGCTGCTCGCGTCATCGCAACCCGAGTTGGCGGAGCGTGCCCAGGCCACGATTGTGGCGCTCCGGCGGGGCGACGTGGCCGAGTTCAAGCGCGGCCGCGCCTTCTTGCAGTCCAAGATCGGCCACCTGCGCTGACCGTTGCCGAGCTCCCTGATACGCGCGCGGCCGCCGCGCGGTGAAATTCGCCGGCCCGCGGCTTTCTCCGATCCGGAGAGTGTCGCGAGCTACCTCCAGGACGCCGCGCGAACGCCGGGCGGGCACACGCCCACAGTGCTTTTGCCGAGATCCGAAGCCGAAGTGGCGTGGGCGCTTCGCGAAGCGCCAGCGTTGCTCGTGGCGGGCGCGCAGTCCTCGCTGACTGGCGGCGCCACGCCCTTCGGCGAGTGGCTGCTCTCGACGGCCCGACTCGATCGGCTGGGCGAAGCGACGCAAGGGCGCGTCAGGGCGGAGGCCGGTGTGTCTCTCCAATCGCTGAACCGGGCGCTCGCGAGCATCGGATCCTTCTTCCCGCCCACCCCGACATACGACGGCGCCTTTGTCGGCGGCGTGGCGGCCACCAACGCCGCCGGCGCCGCGACTTTCAAGTACGGCACGACGCGCGACTGGACCACGGCGCTCACGGTGGTGCTCTCGAACGGCGACGTGTTGGAGATTGCTCGCGGAGCCTGCGTCGCGAACGACGCCGGCTTCGAGGTCGAGCTGGTGGGCGGCGCGCGGCGCCACGTTCCGCTTCCGAGCTACCGGCCGCCGAACGTCCCGAAATGCTCTGCCGGCTACCACGCCGCGCCGGCGATGGACCTGGTCGATCTGTTCGTGGGCTCGGAGGGCACGCTCGGCGTGATCACCGAGCTGGAGCTGCGAATCGCACCCCGGCGGCCCTGCCTCTTGGGCTGGCTGCCGCTGTCCAGCGAAGCGCGAGCGCTGGAGGTCTGTAGATGGCTTCGGAGACCAGACTCCGGCCTCGCGCTGGTCTCGATCGAATCTCTCGACCGGCGCTCGCTCGAGCTGCTGCACGAGGATGGCGCGGGTCGCGAGCAGGGCGTCTCGCTGCCTTTGGACGCCGAATGCGTTCTGCTCTTTGTGATCGAGATCGATGCCGACGTGGATCAGGACGCGGTCATCGAGCGCCTGTCCGACAGGCTCGGAGACTCGGCCGACGGCTTGCTGCTCGCGACACCAGGTGACACCCGCCGCGCCGCGGCGCTCGAAGCGCTGCGCGAGGCCGTGCCGCTGGCCGTCAACCGGCGAGTCGAGGACGCGCAACGCAAGGACGCGCGCATCCACAAGGTCGCTGGCGACCTGATCGTTCCCTTCGAGCGGCTCGCCGAAGCGACCCTGGTCTATCGCCAGGAGTTCGCGCGCCGCGGACTCGACCACGCGATCTGGGGACATGTCTCAGACGGCAACCTGCACCCGAACGCGATCCCGAGAAGCTACGACGACGTCGTCGCTGCACAGGACGCGATCCTGGCGATGGGCGAGGCAGTGATCGCGATGGGGGGCTCGCCGATGGCGGAGCATGGGGTCGGCCGCAACGCCGTGAAGCAGGCCCTGCTGCGACGCCTGTACGGTTCGGCCGGCATCGACGAGATGCGCGCAGTGAAAGCAGCGCTCGATCCCGAGTGGCGCCTCGCGCCGGGCGTACTGTTCGCGCGAGCCTCGACCGAGTCGGCCTAGAATCGGCGCCTTTGCGAACCTGTCTCCGGCGCGCGGCGATCGCCCTCGCGCTCACGGCGCCCCAGGTCGTCAGCGCAGCCGAGCCCATCGCCTTCCTCCCCGAGGCGCACTTGCGCCTGATGGGCGCTCGCTACGCGCCCGCCGAACGGGATTTCCAGTGGGATACCTGGATCGGCGGCGGTGTCGGCGTCGTGCGCGCACGAGGCGTCACGCTTTACGGCACCGCCGATGTCGAGACTTTCATCGGCAACGAGCGCCGCGCCTTCGACGCCAACCAGGCGAACTATCACCTCGACATCGGCGTGAAGCGGCAATGGCGCGGCATGGAAGCGGCGCTGATCTTCGGTCACGTGTCGCGTCACGCCGAGGATCGCTCGAAGCCGGAAGCCGTGGACTGGAACGATCTGAAGGTCCAGCTCTCCGGTCCCTTCGCCAACCAGCGCGCTCGCTTTCTCATGAGCCTCGGCCACACCACGTACACTTCCCTGGTCGGCTATCGCTTCGAGGCGATCGGTTACCTCGAGGCCGACGTCGTGAAGCGGCCGTGGGGCGAGACCTATCTTTCAGCCCGGCTGCGCGGCGTCACGACCGAGCCGTCGCCCGAGTTCCCGCGCGACGGCTTCGTCGACGTCAACGTCGAAGGCGGCATCCGCCTGCGCCGCGGCGCGCGGACCTTTCACCTCTTCGTCGGCTACGAACACCGGAATGACGTCTACCTGGTAGTACCCGCGACGCGCGATCGCGCGCTGCTGGGATTCCGCTTCGGCGTGTCGGACGTGGCGAAGCCGTAGCGCGGTTCATCCCCGCGAAGGAGGCACCCAACCGGGCGGGGCTTCAGGCCATCGTTGGTCAGGGCTGACGGGATCGGGTTGAAGCGGACCGCAGCGGTCGGCGCGAATGTCGGCCACGATGAAGTTCTCCGGCGCCACGGGAGCTCCTGCGAGACGCCTCAGGATCGCGAGCTGGCCGGCATGCGCCATCGCGTCGGCGAACGGTCCCTGCAGCAAGCGTTCCGCGGACATTCCTTGAAGCAGCGGGGTACCGCCCTGGAGGTGCTGCGCAAGATCTCCAAGCATCTCGTGAAACCGCGCGGCCTCCTCTTCCAATGATGGCAGTGGATCGGGCCAGTACTGCCCAGCCACGAAAAAGGTACGGGCGTAGCCGAGTACGCTCGTCATGTGGCGAACCAGTTGAATCGGAGTGCGGACTCCCTCGGCAACAGAGAACGTGCTGAACTCCAACGGAGCGCCCCGCAGAGCCTTCTGGGCTCGATAGGCCAGGGCGCCGAGAAAGTGCCGCAGCAGCTCCCGCTTCTCATCCATCTGCCGCCGCCTCCTTACGCTGACCCGCGATTTCAGGGACAGCTTCCGCCCCTGTGGGCAGCTCCAGTGCTAGCATTATGCTGGCAAGAGGCGCCACATGGCAAACCTGACCGTTCGAAACGTATCCACCAAAGTCGTGAAGTCGCTCAAGGCCCTGGCTCGCCGCAACCGCCGCTCGATGGAGCAAGAGGTGCGGGCCGTACTCGAACAACACGTCGGTGACCGGCTGGCCCTCTTCGACGAAATCGAGCAGTCGTGGACGCGGCAAGCGCGCCGGCCCAAGGCACGTGAAGTGGGAGCCTGGATCGGTGTAGGGCGCGAGTGAAGGCGGTCGTCGATACAAACGTCGTGGCCTACTACCTGCTCGGCACCCAGCCGTTTGTCGAGGAGGTTCGTCAGTTCTGGCGAAGCGTCGAAGAAGCGTGTGCCCCGACCCATTGGGAAGCCGAGCTGGCCAACGCCGTCTGGATGGCTGTTCGGACGGGCGTCTTGGCCAGCGAGGAAGGGCACCAGAAACTCGACCTGGCGGCGCGCCTCGGAATCGAGTCGGTTGCAAATCGATCGCTGTGGCAACCCGCGTTGAGCCGGGCACTGAGTTCTGGTGCTGCCGTTTACGACACGCTGTTCGTCGAGCTGGCCGCGCAGCGCCGCCTACCTCTCGCCACCTTCGACAGCAACGTCCTCAAGAAGTTTCCGGAGATTGCACACCGACCCGGCTCGCTTTCGTCGAATTGAGCCTGGCTGCGTAGCGTTCGCACTGAGCCGCTGCGTTCCACGGCTTGGCCGCTTGGTCCAGTCCGTTGTTGGGCCGCGATCCGTAGGTCGTTTCGGACGCACTCGGGGGCGATTCGCGCGTCACTCCCGGAATGACAGCGGCACGTCGCCGGCGCTGCCACGGCCGTTGCGCAGAAAGAAGCGAACCAGCAGGCCTACGCCGGCCAGATCTCTGCGATCCGCGTCCGAAAGCACCACCGTCCCGGTCGCCGGCTGGCCCGCAGCAAACAGTTGGTGTCGCGCCGCGCCAGGTTTCTCAGCGGTTCCGGCATGGATCCAGACCGCGGATATTTGATCGCGGCCCGAAGCGTCGATGCTCAGCGCATAGTTCAATCGCGCCGCACTTTCGTCGTAGCTGAACCTCAACACTGCGCCGAAGTCGGGATCCGGTGATCCCGAGGGTGTCTTGGTGTGGAACGTCGCCGTCGTCGCCCGCGGCGCGGGCCGCTTGCCCCCGACCAGCGTCGGAGCGCTGAAGGGCTGGCGCCGCAGTTTCAGTACCTGTTCGATGGAGAATCCAAGTGAAAGCAGATCCTGTTCCTCGAAGGCGCCACCCAGCAAATCCATTCCGACCGGGACGCCGTCGTCGCTGAAGCCGGCCGGCATACCCAGAGCGGGCAGGCCGGAGTGCGAGCTCAGCTGACAGTTGGTGCCCGCTTGAGCGTCGCCGACGCGCCCGGGCTTTCGACGCAGCGTCGGATAAACCAGCGCGACCAACCGATGCTCGGCAAGCACCGCTTCGACAGCCTGTCGAATCGCGCTGCGCTTGATCCGCGCGCGGCGTGACGCTTCAGTCTCCCGCTGCTCGACGGCGTCGAGCGTCCGGAACCTCGATTCGAGGGCGGCGTGGAACAGGCCGCGCTCGAGAGTCTCGGCGAGCGATTTAACCGGCGGGTTCTCGGACCTCGCCAGATACTCAGCGAGGTCGAACTTGAAATCGGAGTTGATCATCGAACTGTCACGAAGCAAGTCGTCCAGGCCCGGGATGACGACGTCAGTCACCTCAGCGCCTGAGTTCTTCAACCCGTCGAGTGCTTTCTGGACGATCGTCGACACTTCCTGATCCTCAGCGGCCGTACCGAACAAGCTCCGCAGCACGCCGATCCGCGCTCCCTTGAGCGCGTCCGCGTGCAGGCCGGCGCGATACGATGCCGGGATCCGTCCAGCGCTCACTGATGTCGATGCGTCCGTGGGATCGGCTCCAACCGTCGCATCGAGCATGATCGCGAGATCGGCGATCGTGCGCGCGATCGGCCCGCCGATGTCCTGGGTGCTGGAGAGTGGCACGATGCCGGTTCGGCTGGACAGTCCCTGGGTGCCGCGCAGACCGACCAGGTTGTTGTGCGAGGCGGGAATGCGAATCGACCCACAGGTGTCGCTGCCCATGCCGACCGCCGCAAAGTTGGCGGCCACGGCGGCGCCCGTTCCGCCACTCGAGCCGCCAGGATTGCGGCCAAGGTCGTAGGGATTCTTCGTCTGCCCGAAGCGGGAGCCGACGGTCGTGATCCCCGCGGCAAACTCGTGCATGTTCGTCTTTCCGAGAATGACGGCGCCGGCGGCCTTGAGGCGCTGAACCTGAAAGGCGTCGCGAGCCGGATGGAATGCCGCAAGCGCGATCGACCCGGCCGTTGTCGGCATCTCGACCGTCTCGTAGTTGTCCTTGACCAGGACCGGAATGCCGTGCAGCGAGCCTCTGGGACTGCGGCCGGCACGCTCGGTATCGAGCGCACTTGCCGCCTCGCGTGCCCGCGGGTTCAGCGTCGCGATCGCGTTCAACGCCGGCCCGTGTTGGTCGTAGGCCGCGATACGTGCCAGATACATGTCCACCAGTTGCCGGGATGTGACCTCGCCAGCCTGCATGGCGCGCTGCAGGTCTTCGATCGACTTCTCCATCACGTCGAACGGCATGACTGCGGCGCTCGGGGCTGGCCGCCGCGCCTGCCCGCGAACCGTTGGACTCGTGGCGACGGCGAACACAAGGCTGATCAACACGAACACGAGACGAAGCCCGAGCCGCATCTGGCCGCCTTTCCGCACTCTTATACAGCCTTTCAGCCCTGCCGCTCGATGCCCGTCCTCGACCCGCTCGCGCCGAGAGGCGCCCTACAGGACGCCGGGAAATAAGCGCGATGCTCTGAAGACCGTAGCGATCTCCACCACGCCGGATTCGTATCGGTACACCACTCGGTACGGGCTGACAATGACTTCCCGGATGTCGGCCGATTCAGCTCCGGCACAACGCGACCGGATTCAGGAAAACGGGCCAAGCGCTCCACTGACGAGGCGATGCGGGCGACGACCAGCTCAGCGTACCGAA
>CAZVOI010000605.1:0-1909 GCA_964628275.1 uncultured Acidobacteriota bacterium
CTCGGCGTGGCGGCGGCGCTCGGGGCCGCGGGCCTGCTGCTCCACTCGCTCCGCGGCGTCGACCGCGCCTTCACGATCAGCAAGATCCACGCGACGCTGCCCTGGGGCCTCGTCTCGGCGGCTCTCACCTGTGCAGCCTTCCTGGCCGTGTTCGTGACGGCAGACCTGCTCGGGGGCGCCCGCTGGCCACGCACGATCTCGATCGCGGGCGAGAGCCCGCTGCTCGCCTACCTGATGGCGCCCCTGCTGCTGTCGCTGTTTGCCCTGTCGGCCCCGCTCTTCGGCAGGGCCGACCCCTATCTGGCGCTCGCCAGCCCGACCGGGGTCGGCTTGGTCCGCTCGGCCGTCTTCGCCTGGCTGGTCGTTCGCCTGAGCGGCCTTATGCGCTCGAAGGGCCTGCGCTTCCAGCTGTGACGGGGCGGGTGCGTGCTACCCTTACGCGGTGCGACTGACAGTGGGAGTCGAAAGAGAGAGAGACGGCCGCTGGATCGCTGCCATCGACCCCATCGGGGCGCTAGCCTACGGTCGGACGCGAGCCGAGGCCGTACGAAAGGCCAAGGCGGTCGCCTTGGAGGTGCTCGCCGACCGGCTGGCCCACGGCGAATCCCCGCTCACAGGCCGCAAGACCAGCCGGACGACGCCCTTCGAAGGCGTTCGTTTTGTCGCCTAACTGGCCATCGACGAAGGCCACGCGTGTCTACGCCGCTCTCCTGCGCATCGGCTGGATTTGCGCCAGATCGAAGGGCTCTCACCGACTGCTGGAGCGGGAGGGCTGGCCGCCCCTCCCCTTCGCCTTCCACGACAAGGAAGAAATCGGGCCGCGAATGCTGGTACAGATAGCGAAGAGGACGGGCCTCAAACGAGAAGACCTCTGACCCGGGAGCTCGAGCAGGAATCGGAGGTTGGTGCCTCCTTCCATGAGAACGACACTGACGCTGGCCGATGATGCGCTGCAAGTGGCCAGGAAGCTCGCGCGCCGCAAGCGCATGACTCTGGGGCAGGCGGTGTCGGAACTGGTCCGCCGCGGAGCCCAGATGCCGGTGCCGACGTTCGAGCGCTCAGGCCTGGCCGTGGCTCGACTGCCGGCCGGGACGCCACGGGTCACGGCCGCCGCGGTCGGGGAGCTCCTCGGCCGGCTCTCGTGAAGTGCGGCCTGCTCTGGCTCGCGGGCCTCCTGCTCGCGACGACCAGCTATCCCCAGGAAGCGGTCGACACCGACGTCCTGGTCGTGGGCGGGGGCACCGGCGGTGTCGCGGCCGCTCTCCAGAGCGCGCGGCTCGGGGTGCGCACGCTCGTCGCTGAGCCCACGCCGTGGCTCGGCGGTATGCTCTCCGCGGCCGGCGTCTCGGCCATCGACGGCAACCACCGCCTGGCTTCCGGCATCTGGCGCGAGTTTCGCGAGCGCGTGTACGCGCACTACGGAGGGCCGGACGCCGTCAACACCGGCTGGGTCAGCCACACTCTGTTCGAGCCCCACGTGGCCGACCGGATCCTCAAGGAGATGGCGCGCGCCGAAAGCTCGCTGCGCGTGCTCTACCGGCACCGTTTCGTAAACGTGATCCGCGGCGACGGCCGCCTGATCGGGGCGGTGCTCGAGGACCTCTCGAGCGGCCGGCGCCTGCGTGTGCGCGCCAGGGTCGTGGTCGACGCCACGGACCTGGGCGACGTCCTCGCGAAGGTGGGGGCCGCCTACGACCTCGGCCTCGAGGCGGACGCGACCTCCGGCGAGAACGTCGGGGTCGCCGCGTCGAGTGACGTCGTGCAGGACCTCACCTGGTGCGCGGTTCTGAAGGACTACGGTCCCGGAGCGGATCGCACGATCCCCCGGCCGCAGGGCTACGACCCGGCCGAGTTCGACTGCAGCTCGACCAGCTACTGCCGGGATGCCACACGGGAGCGGCCGACCGTC
>CAZVOI010000606.1:0-24838 GCA_964628275.1 uncultured Acidobacteriota bacterium
GTGCTGGCGCCGCTGCGGTCGATGCTGCCGGTCGTCAGCAACGACGCGATCTCGTTCTCCGACAGCGGCGGCGCCGAACGCAGGCGCGTCTGGAGCGCGTCGAGCGGCCCGCTGAACTCCGCCATCACGGCGTGGCTCGCCACGCGCGTGGCGGCGCGGCTGCGCAGGAACGGAACCAGCCCGCCGGCGCGGGTGAAGTCCAGCGTCATCTGTTCGAGCGTGTAGGTGCGGCTGCCCAAGAGGAGCGTCCCGCCGGAAGCGGCGTCGATGCGTCCCTCCAGCGCCGGCTCGCCGACCGTGCCGCCGAGCCGCAGGTCGGCGCCGAGATCGAGAAGCCCGAACTGGGTGTCCGCCCGCAGCTTCGACAGCGACCGCAGGCGCAGGTCGAGCCCGAGCTTGTCAAGCGCCGACGGCTCAGCAGGCAGCGCTCGCCAGGCCTCGAAGCCGGTGTAGAGCTGGAGCGGGTTGCCGTCGTACGACGAGCGAGCCACCAGGACCTCTCCCTCGAGCCGCGGCACGGCGTCCTCGATCACCAGCGACAGGTTCGTGTCCAGCTCGGCGATCGTTCCGCGCGGCCAGTCGAAGACAGCGCCGCGGCTCACAGCCGTGATGCGGCCGCTCCGCGGCGGCATCGAGGAGAGGTCGATCGAGCCGGTCGCGTCGAAGCTGCCGCCGTTCAGGCTCCCGCTGAGCGTTTCGATCGTGGCCTTCTGCTCGGCGAGCACGATGCGTCCCCGGAGCCCGTCGAGCGAAAGCCGCTGGGGCCGGTAGCGCAGCAGCCCGTCGCGCAGCTCGACGCTGCCGCCGATCCGCGGCGCCCGCGGCGTGCCGGCCAGCGTGAGGTCCAACCGGGCGGTGCCGCCGCCCTCGATCCCGCGTCCCAACCCGCCCAGCAGACGCAGGTCCAAGGCACCCGAGGTGGCGAAAGCCAGCGACGCGTCCTGCAACGGCTCGCTGGTCTGGGCCAGGCGCGCCTCGCCGGTGATCTGGAAATCGGACTGCGAGCCGCGCCAGGAAAGACCTTCCAGAACCAGCCGGCCGTCGCCGATCTGGATCCGGCCCGGCCCCTGTTGCGCGAGCCGCTCGCCCTCCACGTTCAAGTCGAGGTTCTGCAGCGACATCTGGCCGCGTACTCGCGCCAGGTCGAGCGCGTCGCTCTCCAGGTCGGCGACGGCCGAAGCGGTTTCTCGTGCCGGGCTCGCCCTGTCGGGGGCGGCCGTCAGCCGAAGCTGGAGCTTGCCGAGCGGCGGCAGATCCTGGATCGATTCCCGGTAGCGTCGCGGCAGCGAATCGCCGAGCAGCGATGCCGAGAAGCTGGCGCTGCCTTGGAGCCGCATGTCCTGGTCCGCGACGAGGAGCCGCCCGAGCCGGAGCGTACCGGCGGAGTACTCGGCGTCGAGCGCGGTGTCGAAATCGAGAGCGCGTCCGTCGCGCAGCGAGAGGCTGCCGGTGACGCTCGGGCGCGAAGCGGGCCCGGTCCACACGACCTTGGCCTCGGTGGCGCCGCGCAGGCTCCTCACCAGGGCGTCCCGCCGTGTCGGGACCGTGCCTTCCTCGTCAGGCGCCGTGGCGACGAGCCGCGCCAGATCCCGGAGCGGCCCGGAGAGCCGAGCCTCGAGCCGGCCCGTGTCGGTCGCGTCGAGCCGCCCGTTCAGGCCGAGGCGTGCCTCTCCCACGAGGAGTTGCAGGTCGTCTACCGCGATCAGATCGGGCCCGAAGATCCAGGTCGCGTCTTTTTCGAGCCGCAGGCTGCCGCGGGCCAGGTCGAGATCGACGCGGCGCAGCCGTCCCTCGGCCCGCAACCGATCGGGGTGGTCGAACGGGCCCGCGAGTTCCACGTCGCCCGCCACGATCAGCCGTGTCGTCGCGGGAAGACTCGCCTGCGCCAGCGAGGTCAGCTCGGCTTCATCGAGCCGGAGCTTCAAGGAGGTCACCCCTCCGCTCCGCAGCGCCAGCGAGCCAAGCAGCGTGGCGCGCCCGCCTCGGCTGGGACGAGCCTCGAGCGAGTCGATCGTGATCTGCGAACGATCGATGCTGAAGCCGCCGTCGAGCGCCGCGAGCGGCAGCGCGGCGAGGGTGGCGGCGGTGCTTCGAAGCCGCCCATCGACTCGCGGTTCCTGCAGCGTGCCCCCGAGGGTGAGATCGAGATCGACGCCGCCGGCAGCGGGCGCAGCTTCAGGTGCCCAGTGGGCTAGATCCGAGAACAAGGCTCGGATCCATCCCGTGAGCGCGCCGCTCTCGAATGCCAGGCTGCCGCTGCCGTCGGCGCGGGCACCGTCGGCGCTCACCTCGATCGAGACGACCTCCGCGCCGTCGCGCGTCAGCGCTATCTCGGCGTGCCCTTTGACGCGTGGGCGCGGATCCTCTCGGACTCCGAGACCGCTCGCGTCCACCTGGACTCGCGCCGTCGGGGCGTTCAGCGTGCCGCCGAGGTCGATCCGGGCCTCGGCCTGACCCTCGAGAGGCGGCAGAGCGCCGGGAGCGAATGACGCGACACTCGAAGCGAGCTCGGGCGACCGCAGCGTCAGTTCTCCTTCGAGCGCCGCGCGGTCGGGTTGCCCGGACCGGGCGAGGCTCAAGCCACCCCTGGCTTCCACCCCGGCAACGTGCGCGTCCTCGATTGCGAGCCGCCACGCCGAAGCATCGGCGTCCAGCCGGAGCCGGGCGGCGACGCCGATCCGGCCGTCGTCCACCGGACCGGGCTCGATGCGGGCCTCACCCGTCACGCTTGCGCCCGAGATCTCGAAGCCGACAAAACCGAGGCCGGCGTAACCGCGCGAGCGCCCGCTCCAACGTTCGAGCGCGGGAACCCGCTGGCGGAGCTCGGGGCCGATGTCGATCGCCTCCCAGTTCACCTCGAGCCGGCTCGCGCCGCCGTCGAGGGCGACCTCTCCGCTCGCGCTGACCTGGCCCCCGGCGGCCGCGGCCTGGAGCGAAGCCAGCGTCGCACGCCGGTCGTTCGCGCGGAGCCGCGCCGTCACGGCCGTGACCCTCCAGCTCGCCGCATCGAGCCGCTCCGACTCCAGCCGGACGTCGGCCTCGGGCGCCGCCGCGGTTCCAGCGATCGCCAGATCGAAGCCGAAGCTCCCGCGCAGCTCGCTCGTCAGCAGGGCCACGTTCGCGCGGCCTTTCGCGGCCAGCTCCAGCCGGGGATCGCCGAGCGCGTCGCGAACGTGTCCGCTGACGCGGGCGCTGCTCCCTTCGGCGGTCATTGTGGTATCGACGGCCAGATCGCCCTTTTCCAGCGACAGCACCGTGGACCCGAGCTGAAGCTCGTGCGAGCGGCCGCCCGCCTGCCAGCGGACAGGTTGGCTGGCGACGAGAGTGACCCGCAGAGCAGCGCCCTTGACGCCACCTTCGAACGACAGGCCCGAGGCGTCGATCGAGTTCGCGCTGGCGGCGTCGACGAGCGAGAACGACGCGTCGCGAACCCGAAGCATCCCGATCGAGGGGAGAGCGGGTTCGCCGCGAGGGCCGGTGAAGCTCCCGGCCGCCCCACGCCGCAGGCTGACCCGCACGCCGTCGAGCACCGCCTCGTCGATGGAGACAGCGCCGGTCAGGGCGCGCCAGGGCAGGCGCACGGCGAGCGAGCGGATCACCAGGGACGGCGGCTCTCCGGGCGCGCCGACCGCGACGTCGTGGGCGCGCAGCTCGCGGCGCGGGAGGTCGAGCTCCAGCGAGCCGATGCTCGCCTGCACGCCTAGCTCGCGGAGCGCCTCGATCGCGCGCGTCGCGGCGAACCGCTCGAGCGAACGCCAGCTCCCGCTTCCGACCAAGAGCGCGAGCAGCGCGGCGCCGGCGCACCAGCGTGCGGCGCGTCGGGACCTCGTCATCGGGAGAGAAACACCCGGTGCCAGCCTAGCGCCGGAGGATGGCCGCGCGTGTCAACTCCCAGGTGTTCGGATCGAGCACCAGCACGCAACGACGATTATACCGGCTGTCGCCTCCAGGCCGCCGCGAGAGGCGTCTATACTGCCCGCCCCAGTGGCGCCGCGCGAACCGCTGTTCACCCCGCCCTTCTTCGCGATGTGCGCCTTCAGCTTCAGCGTGTTCGCATCGGCGTTCCTGCTGCTGCCGACGGCGCCATTCCGGATCCTCAGCCTGGGCGGCAGCGAGTTCGCGGCGGGCTTGTTCCTGGGCGGCCTCACCTACGCTTCGGCGCTGTCGGCTCCGCTGACGGGCGCCTTGGCGGACCGCTTCGGCAGGCAGCGCGTTCTGATCGTCTGCAGCCTGGCGATCACGGTTTTTTCGATCGCCTACGCGTTCACGGACAGCTATCAGGTTCCGCTGCTGCTGGTGCCGCTGCACGGCGTCTTCTGGTCGGGTTTGCTCGCGGCCTCGGCGGCCCACATCACCGACATCCTGCCCGCGTCGCGACGCACCGAGGGCATCGGCTACTGGGGGCTCAGCACCATCCTCGCGATGGCGGTGGCGCCCAGCCTGGGGTTCTGGTTGTTGCGCCACGGATGGATGTTCGTCTGCGCCGCCTCGGCGGTGATGAACCTCGTGATGGCCGCGATCGCGGCGTTCGCGGTGCGTTCCAGGCCGGCCACCGTCGCGCCGTCGCGCCCGAGAAGCCTGGTCGAGTGGCGCGTGGTATGGACCTCGATCGCGCTGTTCCTGTATTCCTTCGGCTACGGCGGAATCACCAGCTTCGTCGCGCTGTACGCCGAGGCGAACGACGTCGCGCCGAAGAGCCTGTACTTCACGGTTCTCGCGATCACGATGGTGGCGACGCGGCCGATCTCGGGCCCGCTGGCCGACCGAATCGGCGCGCGCCGGGTGTTCGTGCCTTGCCTGGTGCTGATCGCGATCGGCCTCCTGCTCTTGGCCTGGTCCGGGACGCGTCCGTGGCTGATCGCCTCGGCGATCGCGTTCGGAGCCGGCTTCGGGTCGGCCTATCCCGTGTACGCGGCGTACGTCGTGCAGAACGTCGCGGCCGACCGGCGCGGCGCCGCGTTCGGCGGGATCCTGGCCGCCTTCGACACCGGCATCGGCACCGGTTCGATCGCGACCGGGTGGCTGGTCGCCCGCTTCGGTTTCCAGGTCGCCTTCGCGACGGCGGCGCTCTTGTCGCTGGTTTCGATTCCCTATTTCCTGTACGCCGAGCGGCGCTTCCTGCTCGCGCCCGTCACGGCACCGGGCACTGCATAGCCCGCGCTCACATCACCGCGATGCGTTCGAGCTTCTCGCGCTGGCCCAGGCGGTAGAAACGGCGCGATTCGCGCGCCAGGTCGCCGAGACGGGCGCCGCGCAGATAGCTGTTCTCCAGGTGGCCGCAGTAGCGGGCGGCCAGGGCGCTCGCCGCCAGGTAGCGCTCGGCCTGCTCGCCGGACAGGCCGGCGCGGAGCGAGAAGCGCGAGAACAGCAGCTCGCGCAGCCGCGGCGATACCGCCCCCTCGTTCTGGAGCGAGAGCAGGAACACCGCCGACAGGTACTTGTCCACCTCGCCCTGCAGCTCCAGCTCCAGCTCCGTGACATGCCGCGCCGAATGCGCGCAGAACAACAGGTACAGGAAATGGCTGACCTCCTCGGCCAGCGTGCAGAACGGCCCGAGATTCTCGGCATCGAGCCGCAAGCGCGGATCGCTCCGGGTCAAGGTGCTTCTGGTGCCGGCGTCCAGCACCACGCCCAGCGAGACCTCGCTGCCGGTCTCGGCGAGCAGCGTTCGACTGCCGTCGCCGGGATAGCCCGCGGCGGCGTCTTCAGGAATCAGGAAATCGCTGACCGGCGCGCCGGCCGGGAGCGCGTACAGGGTCTCGAGCCGGCGCTGCACATCGACCATCAGGCCGTCGACCGCTTCGGTCACTGCGGTTTGCCGGCCGGCGCGGGCAGCGGGGCGATCCCGCGCTCCGCGAGCAGGCGTGCCGCACGACGGCTGCCGGTCGCCGCCCACTTCTCGTAGAGCCGCAGCACCGACTGATTGCTGGTCAGGCGACTCTGCTCGGACACCTCCGAGAGCAGGTCGGCGAACTCCGAGAAGCGTTCAGCGAGCTCGCCGAACACCGAGGGTCCGTAGGCAAGCCGCTCCTCCGACTGGAGCCGCGCATAGGCGTGTCCGCCGAGCGAGCGGTAGTAATCGAAATCGACGAGTCTCTTCTCGAGGCTGTCCGCGAAGAAGCCCGACGTGAAGAGCGCCTGGTCGCCCATCGCCCGCAGCAAGCGCGCCCGCTCCGCTCGCGAGGCCCGCAGCGCCTGCACGTAGACGAGCGCGAGCGGCGTCTCGTCGAAGCCAGGCTCGGGCGGTGGCAGGTTGTCGCCGCCGACGCAGCCGGCCAGCAGGTTGACGAGGTAGCACTCGGTAAACGCCGACGTGGAGACGCGCTGGTGCTCCATCGCCTTTCCGAGCTGTTCGCGGAAGAACTCGACCGGCGTCTCGTCCCGCACGATTCGTCGTTCCAGCATGACGCGTTCTCCTTCTGCCGCCGCGCTGCGTTGATTCAAGGATCGTGCAAGCAGACCCGGCCCGCGAGTGCTTGCGATCGAACCACCGTCGGATCAGCGGACTACGGACCGCGCGGCCGATTCGGCACGACACGCGACAGCTCGATCCCGGGCCACTTTGTGTCACCTCCGGTGACACAAAGTGTCAGTTTCGTCTCCAGCCCCGGCCCAGCAGGCCCGCGTGGTCGACCATGATGCAGCGGTCCATCACCACGATCAGGTTCGCCGACTGAGCACGCCGGGCGCTCGCGTCGTCGACGCAGTCGAACTGGAACCAGAGCGCCGGGGCCTTCGCCGCGATCGCGTCGTCGGTGACGGCTCCTAGCTCTTCGCTGCGCCGGAACACGTTCACCAGGTCGACACCGTCCGGGATCAGCTGCACGCGCCGGAAGACCGCACGGCCGAGGATCAGATCCTCGCGCGGGTAGACCGGGAAGACCTCGTATCCGCGATCGATCAGGTAGCGGCCGATCCGGTTCGAGTCGCGGTGCGGCTTGGGCGAGAGCCCGACGATCGCGATCCTGCGGACGCGCGCCAGGAGAACGCGGATCGCTTCGCCGGCGGGGTTTTCGAAGGGCGGCATGGATGAGGCTATCAGCGCCCGAGCTCTCGGATCAGGATCGTCTCGCGCGCCGGAAACCGTTCGACACCCAAGGCGCCGCCCCAGGCATCGACGATCGGGCGCGTGTCGCCGTGCCAATCGTCGTCCGCATACGAGATCAGCAGCACGCGACGCGAGCCGACGCGTCGCCGCAAGGCTGCCTCGATGTCGGCGCCGATCTCCTCGAGCTGTCCCTCGAAGTCGTAGCCTCGGAAGGCCTGCCCTTCCCGGTACAGATAAGTGGGCTCGCCGCGCCGGCCGACGAAGCCGCCCAACCATTCGACGTCGGGCGCATATTGCTCCAACGCGACCGCGACATGATTTGCGGGGAAGCCGAGCACCAGGTCGCCCGGCTGGCGCAGCGCCAGAAGCCGCGCCGTGGCGGCACGCCAATCGTCGCGCGCGTAGCCGGCGTCGAACAGGTATCGGCCGAGTGCCGCACCCTGCAGGGCCAGGATCGCAAAGAGCGCGACGGGCGCCGCGCGACCGAGCGCGCCGGCGACCAGCGCCGTAGCCAACACGAAGGGAACGAACGCCACGCTCAAGTAGCGTGTCGTGACGCCGATTCCGAGGAACGTGTCCGCGGCGAACACGCTCGCGATCGCCGCCAGCAGAGCCGCCGTCACGCCGGTGAGCGCCGGGCGCCGGAGGCTGAGACCAATTCCCAGGCCGGACAGGACCAGGCCGCGGCCGAAGGCTTCGGCGATGGACCCGAGCGAGCGGTCTCGGCTGTCGCCCGTGGGCTCGGGCCGATAGCCGCCGCCGAGCACGAGCCGCGCGAAGGGCCGCGTCTCGATCGCGGGCAACGCCACCAGGCCGCGGGCGACCCTGGCTTCCAGCAGGAAGCGAGCTTTGCGCAGGCCGGGGGCCGCGAAAAGGGCGCACGCGATGCCCAGGCCGCACGCCAGCGCAATGCCGCGGCTTCGCGGCCGCGGCCCGGCGATCGCGCTGAGGAATCCGAGCGCGACGAGCGCGAAGCCGAGGTACGAGAAAAGCGTGGCCAGCAGGGACCACAGCATCCAGGACCGAGCCGCGGAGGTCGCTGAGTCGGCTCGCCAGGCCAGGAATTCGTCGGCGGCGAAGGTCGCGCACGCCAGGAATGCGGTGTAGGGCCGGAGCTCCTGGGCCATCGAGAAGAAGAACGGCGAGAGACCCGTGATCAGGACGACGCCGGTTGCGATCCGCTGCCCGGCCAGCCGAGTCGCGAGCCGAGACATTCCGACCAGGAACAGCGCCCCAAACGCGACGCTGAGCAGTCGCAGCGCCGCCGTGGGAGCTCCGATCGCGATCAGCAGCTTGACCAAAAGGTAGTAGAGCGGCGGCGTGAAGCCATCCGCGCTGGCCTGCGCGAAGACCGCCGCCAGGGGCTGGCGAGCGACGAACAGGGTGAACAGCTCGTCGTACCAGAAGCTCTGGTGGTCGAGCCGGAAGACCGGCGCCAGGCCCAGGAACCAGGCGAGGTTGCGGGCTTGGCAACCCCGCATCAGGTGACGAAGGTGACCTTGTTGATCTCGCGCAGCGTGGTGGCGCCCGAGAACACCTTCTCGAGAGCCGAGTCGCGCAGGAACGTCATGCCCTCCTCGCGAGCAGCCTGTTTGATCTCGGCAGCCGGACGCTTGTCCAGGATCATCTGGCGGATGTGGTCGGACATGTCGAGCAACTCGGCGACGGCCGTCCTGCCGCGAAAGCCGGTGCCGCCGCACTCGGCGCAGCCCTCGGCGTCGTGGAAAGCCTGGTCCTCGTACACGTCGGGGTCGAGGCCCGACTCGCGCAGCAGCGACGCGTCCACCGTCGTCTTGCGCTTGCAGTCGGCGCACAGCAGCCGCACCAGCCGCTGGGCCACGATGCAATTGAGCGCCGACACGAAGTTGTACGGCTCGACGCCCATATGCAGGAACCGGCCGATCACGTCGAACACGTTGTTGGCGTGGACGGTCGTGAACACCAGGTGGCCGGTGAGCGCGGATTGCACGGCGATCTGGGCGGTCTCGGGATCGCGCACCTCGCCGACCATGATCTTGTCGGGGTCGTGACGCAGGATCGAGCGCAGCCCGCGGGCGAAGGTCAGGCCCTTCTTCTCGTTGACCGGGACCTGCGTGATCAGCGGAATCTGGTACTCGACCGGGTCCTCGATCGTAATGATCTTGTCTTCGGGCGTCGCGATCTCGCTGAGCGCGGCGTAGAGCGTGGTGGTCTTGCCGCTGCCGGTGGGGCCGGTCACGACCACCATCCCGTAGGGCTCGGTGATGTACTTGCGCAGCTTCCTGAGGTCGCTCTCCGAGAAGCCGAGCAGATCCAGCCGCAGGCTCCGGAACGCGGAGTTGATCGACTCCTTGTCGAGGATGCGGATCACCACGTCCTCGCCGTGGATCGACGGCATCACCGAGACGCGGAAGTCGATGGTGCGGCCCTTCACGCGCAGCCGGAAGCGGCCGTCCTGCGGCACTCGCTTCTCGGCGATGTCCAGCTCCGACATGACCTTGATCCGGCTCACGATCGTGTCGTGGTGTTTCTTGTCGAGCGGCTCGATCGCCGGGTACAGCATGCCGTCGATACGGTACTTGGCGAGCACCTCGCGGTCCTTCGTCTCGATGTGTATGTCCGAGGCGCGCCGCTCGATCGCGCCCACGATCAGCGAATCCACGAGCCGCACGATCGGGCTCTCGGCCGGCAGGCTCTGCAGGTCGACCTCGCTCTCGTCGTCGGCGACGAGCTGCAAGCGCAGCGACTCGCTGGCCTGCTCGAGCAGGATCTCGCCGCCGCGATGCCGGCGCAGCGTTTCGGCGACGCGGTCGGCCGGCGCCAGCACCGCGTCGATCGGCTGCGCCAGCAGGTACTCGAGCTCGTCGATCTTGGTGAGGTCGTCGAGGCCCGCGAAGGCCAGCGTCAGCCGCCCGCCGCTTCGGCCCACCGGAACGCAAGAGAAGCGCGCCAACAGCTCGATCGGGACCAGCGACCACAGCTCGGCGTCGTGCGCGAGCGGGTCGAGCGGCTCGAACGGAAGCCTGAGCGCCGCCGCCTGTCGCCGGGCGCGCTCGGCGTCGCTCGGAGCGCCTGCTTGAAGCGCCGCGGCAGGCGCGGCGCGCGGGTCCGCCATCGCAGCGCAGCGTAGCACGCAGGGCGGGAGATAATGGCTCGCACGCCTTTGAAGCCCTCGCGGTCGTTTGCCCAGGCACTCGCGTCCTACGCGGCTCTGGCGTTCCTGAGCTTTCTGCCGCTGTCCCTGGATCCGCGCCAGCGGATCGCCTACGTCGGCGACTCGCTCGAGAGCGTGACGATCGTGGCGTGGAACGTCCACCAGTTGTTCCGGGACCCGCTGCATCTGTTCGCGGCGAACGTCTTGCATCCGATCCCAGACGCGCTGGCTTTCACCGACCATCGGCTGCTCCCGTCGCTTGCCGTGGCCCCGGTCTTGTGGACGACCGACAACGCCGTGCTCGCGACCAACCTCGCGACCCTGGGGGCATGCGTGTTCGCGGCGATGACGGCGCGTGATGCGGCGCTGCGGCTCGGGCTCGAGGCGCTGGCGGCGTGGTCGGTGGGCGCGCTGTACGGCTTCCACACCTACCAGATCAACGAAGGCCCGCGGCTCAACATCGTGAGCCACGGCTTTCTGCCGCTCGCGCTCTCGAGCCTGGTGGCTCTGCTGAAGACCGGCGAGCGTCGCCACGCCTGGCAGCTCGCCGGGTGGATGCTGTTGCAAGGGCTGGCGTCGAACTACCACCTCCTGTACGCGGCGCTGCTAGTGGCGGTGGTCCTGGCCGGCTTTGCGGTGTGCGCGCCGCGGCTCGCCGCGCGCCGGCTCAGGACGCTCGCGCCGGCGGCGTGCGTGGCGGCGTTGCTGTTCGCTCCGATCGCGTGGCCGTACCTGCGGCTCGCGCGGGCGCACGCGTTGTCGCGCGAGCTGCCCGCCGGCGTGGATCTCAGGCACTACATCTCGACCGCGCCGGGCAACCTCTTGTATGGACAGATTGGAGGCGAGGTGCGCCTGCAGCAGCGCGGACCGCACTTCGTCGGCTTTCTGGCGCTGGGTCTCGCGGCGTTCGCGGTCGGAGCGGCGATGCGGAAGCCACGCGACGAGGAGGCGCTGGTGCCGCCGCGCGTCCTGGTGGCCGCGTGCGCGACGCTCTTCGTCCTGCTCGTCACGCTCTCGCTGGGGCGCGACATCGAAGTCTTCGGCGCTCATCTCGGACCCGGACCGTATCGCTTGCTCTACGACTACGTGCCGGGCTTCCAGCTGGTGCGGATACCGGAGCGGCTGGCGCTGCCGGCGATGCTGTTCCTGGCGATCCTGGCGGGCCGCGGTCTGACGCTGCTGCAGCGGGCCGCCGGCCGGCGCGTGGCGCTGGCGCTGGCGCTGCTGGTCCCCGCGGAGCATTTGTCGATCCTGAGTGGGACCGAGAGCCTGCCGGTGGGTTCAGAGCGGCCCGCCGTCTACGACTGGCTGGCCGGCGATCGCGGCGGCGCCGTGGCCGAGCTGCCGGTGCGCGGCGAAGGCCTGGTGCGCGAAGAAACCGTCGAGATGTACTTCGCCACGCGCCACTGGCGGCCGATCATCCACGGCTACACGGCTTACGCACCGCAGATCACGCGCCTGCTGCGTCGTCTAGCCGCCGAGTTTCCTTCGGACTCGAGCCTCGCCGGGTTCGCCCGCGTCGGCGTCGACACCGTGGTGGTGCATCGCGGTCGGGAGCTGGCGGTGGATCTTGGACACCAGCTTCCGGCATCGACTCCGGATCGGGAGGGGCTGCTGGCTCGGCGTGTACGCCTGGCCGAGCTGGATCTCTACGATCGTTTGCCGGCCGCGGTCGCCGCCGGATCGATCCGCGAGGTCGCCCGTTTCGAAGGCCCCGCCGCGCGCCTCTTCGAGAGCACCGGCGACGAGGTGTATCGCATCGTCGCCGCGCCGAAGCTCGATCCGGCGCCATTTCCGTCCGGCCGGCGCGTGCTCCGGCCAGCCTGGCGCTATCGCACCAAGGCCGGCGATCCGCTGGCGGCGGCGGACGGAGACCTCCGAACCGCCTGGAGCGTGCCGCGCCCGCTACGCGGCGACGAGTTCCTCGAAGTGTTGTTCGATCGCCCGCAGGCGGTCAGCGGCATCGTGCTGCGCCTGCAACGCGACAGCGCGATCCCGACCCGGTTCCGCATCGGCGCGCGCGACGCCGCCGGCAACTGGGGTGAAGTTGCCCGCTACGACGGGCCGCACGCGCTGCAACTTCTGGAGCGGCTGCTCGCTGACCCGCGCCAGGCCGCGATCGGCTTCGCGCTCTCGGGCCGCGAGGTCACCGGACTAAACTTGCTCGTGGAAGAGGGCGGCACCAGCTTCGAAGGCTGGCGTCTGCCCGAGTTCGAGGTGTGGGGGCCGTAGGTCTACGACGCCGGCTTCACGCAACGAAACCCGACGTGCGAGGTGCCGGTGTCGGGGTCGCCCTTGCCGCGGCCGCCGGGCATGTAACGAGCGCAGTACTGATCGGTGCAGAGGAAGGAGCCGCCCTTCTGGACTCGCTTCTTCACGCCCGGCTCGCTAGGGTCGAGGCTATCCCCAGGACCGCGCGGGTTTCGAGCGACGCCGGCAGCGGCCTGCGTCGCGAAGCTGTCGGGGCGATACCAGTCGGACACCCATTCCCAGACGTTGCCGGCCATGTCGAACAGGCCGTGGCTGTTGGGCGGAAAGGTCGCGACGGGCGCCGTCGCGGGATACCCGTCCTCGGCAGTGTTCCTTTCGGGGAAATGGCCCTGAAAGCTGTTGGCCATGATCTTTCCGGCCGGCCGGAACTCGTCGCCCCAGGTGTACTTCTTGCGATCCAGGCCTCCGCGAGCGGCGAACTCCCACTCGGCCTCGGTGGGCAAGCGCTTGCCGGCCCATTTCGCGTACGCCTCGGCGTCGCCGTGCGCCACGTGGACCACCGGGTGATGCATGCGCTCGCTGAGATCGCTCTTGGCGCCGTCGGGATGCCGCCAGTTTGCGCCCTTCACGTAGCTCCACCATTGGAAGTGATCGTTCAGTGGCACGGCTTGCGGCGGTGGTGAGAAGACGACCGAGCCGGCGACCAGGTTCTCGGGCGGAGCGCCCGGGAAGTCCTCGGCGCGCGGCGCGCGCTCGGCGATCGTGACGTAGCCGGTTGCCTTCACGAACGCTTCGAACTGCGCGTTCGTGACCTCGGTCTTGTCCATCCAGAAACCATCGACGGAGACGCGATGGATCGGGCGTGCGTCGCCGAACATCGGCTCGTCGGAGCCCATCTCGAACTCGCCGCCGGGGATCCAGGCCATCCCGCCGGGCGCAGGACCCGGCGCGGCCACATCGTTCAGCTTCGGCGCTGGCGGCTCAACCGCAGAGCCGGCAGCCAACGGCGCCGCCGGCTTCGAGTCCGCTGTGGGTTGGCTCGGCGCGCAGGCGACGCCGAGCGACAGGATTATCCCGAGACGAACGCGGCGGTCAGGCCGCACTGACGATGCCGTAGTTCGGCGCTTGCCGGAGCTTCCAGATGTAGCCGTCCACGATGAAGTGGTGCAGGTTGATCACCGCCGCGACCATCAGCATGCTCTCGGCGACGCCGAAGCCGAGCAGCACGTAGGCGAACGGCCAGACCTGGAACAGCAGATAGCCGAGCGTCAGGCAGGCCAGATAGAAGAGCGCGGTGTGAGAGACCCAGCCGCGCGCGTTGTGCGGCCGGGCGAGCTGGTCCTTGACGTGGAAGATGGCCACGATCGCGAGATATTGGAGGCCGTGGAAGATCGTGGCCCAGGCGAACGCGCCCGCCTCGTTGAGCGTGATCAGCCACACCGCGTTGCTGGCCAGCACCGCCAGACTCATCAGCGGCAACGTGGCTTCGCGGCGCGCGGCGAGCCGCGCGAAGACCAGGATCGGCAGCGCGATCGTGACGATGCCGAGGGCCTTGGTGAGCAGCATTCGCTCCGGCACGTAGCTGAGGCCCAGCAACGTGCGGCCCCCTACCACCGCGGCCAGGAACGGCAGCAGGCACGCCAGCCGCAACAGCTTCTTGTCGAGGTCGGCGAGCGTGCAACCCGAACGATAGGCGTAGATCAGCGTGAGTCCGTAAGCCTGCGCTCCATAGTGATACGGCGACCAGGTGAGGTACAGGGTCTGTAGGCCGGCGCCCAACTGTGCCGCGAACACGATCGAAATCGTGAGCACCAGCAGTGTCAGCAGCGGAAAACCCGCCGTGAGCAGGGGGAAGTGCTCGATCGCATGCGGCTTGGCGTAGAGCCGAACCGTCGAGGCGGCGAAGTGAGCGCTGTTGCACAACAGCACCAGGAGCGGCAGCGCCGCGTCCAAGCGGCGCGCCAGCGGGTTCGCCCCGCCATCGGCGAGCAGCAGCGGCGTCATCACCAGGCTGGCGACGCTGCCGATTACGAGCAGGTCGAATGCCGGGTGGATGAACGGTCGCCCGACTCGGAACAGCGGCGGAGCATCGGCGCCCAGGGTGGCGGTGTCGCCGGTCATCGTGGTTTCGGGCCGGCTTGCGCCGCTTCGCTGCCGGCCCGGTCGGCATTCGTCTGGAAGACCGGGTTCGTGGAGAGCGCGACGGCGCGCTTGAACGCGGCCTCGGCCGTGACGAAGTCTCCGGCGAGCGCCAGTGATCGCCCCAACTCATTCCAGGCGTCCGCGTCGTTGGCCCGCTCCAGGAGCACCCCACGCAGTAGGGCCGCCGCCTCGCCGTAACGCCGCTGGCCCGTGCGCACCCGCGCCAAACCCTGGAGAGCGCTGAGATCGTCGGGACTCTCCTTGAGAACCCGGACCAGCGCCGCGTCCGCGTCCGCCCAGCGCTCGGCGCGCATCATCAGGCCGGCCAACTCGCGCAGGCTGCGCGTTTCTCCGAGGTCGATTCGGTTCACGATGCCATACTGCTTGGCCGCGCGCACCAGATCCCCGCGGCCGGCATGGTCACGCGCGCCTCGCAGCGGGTCGGTGCTGATCGAAAGCCCGCCCTGGAGCGCGAACAGGTAGGCGCCACCGCTCACGAACGACCACAGGAACAGTCCGATCGCGGCCCGAAACGCGCCACGCAGCAGCCACTGCTTGACTGACGTTTCGGAGCCGGGCCCAACGGACTCGGCCGCGCCATCCATGGAAATATCGTACTCCAGGGCGACGGCCCGCGCCGTCGCCCTTCGGCTGGCGTGACGCCGCGCACAGACTAGCTGCGTCTATTGAAAGCGGACGCTGACCAGCTTGCTGACGCCCGGTTCTTCATTCCAGGATGCGGGCGCCTGCGCTTGCGCGTTGGCTTCTTCGAGGCGCACTCGGCGCGAGTGAATCGCGCCGAGCGCGGCGAAGGAAACGCTCCAGCTTCGGCGCCCGAACGCAAGAACCGGGCTACTGGAACCTGACGCTCACCAGCTTGCTGACGCCCGGTTCTTCCATCGTCACGCCGTAGAGCTGGTCGGCGATCTCCATCGTCTTGCGCGAGTGCGTGATCAGGACGAACTGGGTCTTGTCCTTGAGGCCCTCGAGCATACGTACGAAACGGCCGGTGTTGGCGTCGTCGAGCGGCGCGTCGACCTCGTCGAGGATGCAGAAGGGCGACGGCTTGTACTGGAAAATCGCGAACAGGAGAGCGATCGCGGTGAGCGCCTTCTCGCCGCCGGAGAGCAGCATTACGCTCTGCAAGCGTTTGCCGGGCGGCTGAGCCATCACATCGATGCCGCTCTCCAGGAGGTCCTCCTCGTCGATCAGCGACAAGCCCGCAGTGCCGCCCCCGAAGAGCTGCTTGAAGATCTCGCCGAAGTGCTGGTTGATGACCTGGAACGCTTCCTGGAAACGCTCGCGCGAGGTCCGGTCGATCTTCCGGATGGCGCTCTCCATCTCGCTGACGGAGTCGACCAGGTCCTGGCGTTGCGCGGTCAGGAACTGGTGGCGATCCTCCAACTCCTGTGATTGCTCGACCGCCAGCACGTTGACGGGCCCCATCTTGTCGATGCGGCCGCGCAGCTCGTCGACCTGCGCCAGCAGCTCGGCCTGGTCGCGCAGCTTCTCCTGGTCGCTCAAGGCGGTCGCCGCTTCCGCCGCCGTCGCGCCAACCGCTTGATGGCATTCGCGCTGGAGGTGGTCGAGGTCGGCCTCGGCGCGCGCGCGCTGGACGGTCAGCTCGGCGAGCGCGTCGCGCAACGTCTCGCGCTCGCGGCGCCGTTCCTTCAGGGACTGCTCGCGCGCGTCCAGCTCGTTGCGGATCTCGCGGACCTTGTCTTCGGCGACCGCCGTCTCGCCGTTGGCGCGCTCGCGGGCGACCAGCGCCTCGGCGAGCAGTCGCTCCGCCTCGGCCCTCTCGGTTCGCAGCTCTTCGCCGCGCGCCGCGGCTTCGGCCGCGCGCTCGCTGGCGGCCGCGATCCGCGCCAGCAGCTCCTCGTGCTCGCTCTGCAAACGTGCCAGCTCGCCCGCGATGGCCGCCACACGCTCTCGGAGCGCCGCCAGCGTCGCGCGCGCTTCAGCCGCCCGGCCTTGGGCCGCGTCGCTCGCGGTGCGCGAGTCGCCGACCGACAGGGCGAGCGCGGTCAGCCGCTGGCTGCCGCCGAGCCGTTCGGCTTCGGCGGAGACGAGCGCCTGCTCGAGCTCGGCGATCCTTACCGCGGCGGCGCCCTGCTCCTGCTCGGCCTGGGAGCGCTCGGTCTCGAGGATCGCTGCCTTGCGCTCGATCCGGCGCGCTTCCTCCTCGGCCACGCCCAGGTCGTGGCGCACCGCCACCAGGTCCTTTTCGATGTCGTGGATCCGCGCCTCCAGCGCGCGGGCTTGGGTCGTCGCGAGCTCCGCAGCTCGCGCCACCTCGGCCTGATCCGCGCGCGCCGCGCCGAGCCGCGCGTCCAGCTCGTGCAGCCGGGCCGTGATCTCGCGCATCTCGCGGCGTGGCGCGAGCAGACCCTTCACCGCGCGGCCGCCCTCGATCCAGGCGCCGAACACGGTCTCGCCGGCCAGTGTCACGCAGGTGACGCCGCGATGGCGCCCCGCGACCTCGACTGCGTCCTCCACCGTCGTGACCACGAGCGCTTCCGGCAGCGAGGCGCGGATTGCCTCGGCGCTCGGTCCGGTGACTCGATACAGGTCGCCGAGCAGCCCGAGCACCTTGGGTTCCATCTCGGCGATCGTGCGCAAACCGAGAGCGTCGCTCGAGCGCGGCGCGCCCTCGATCGGCAGGAACGCGGCGCGGCCGGCGCTGTGGGCGTCGAGATGCCGGATCCCCTGCAGGGCCTGTAGCGACGAGGGAATCACCACGGCTTGCAGGCGGTCGTCCAGGAACGTCTCGACGGCACGTTCGTAGGCCGACTCGGTCTCGATCGCGTCGGCGATCACGCCGAGCACCTCGAGTCCTTCGGGCCGGCCGAGCAGCGCACGCACCCCCTCGTCGAAGGCGGAGTGCGACGCCACCATCTCCTCGAGCGACGACATGCGTCCGGCCAGGCTGTCGCGCTCGCTTTGCAGCGCCTCGATCTGTCGGGCGCAGGCGACGCCGCGATCGCGGGCCTCGTCGGCGCGCCGCTGTGCGGCGGCCCGCGTCGCGTTCAGGTCCGCGCGGACGGCTTCGGCGTCGTGCGTGGCCTTGGTCGCGCTCTCGCGAGCCGCCGTGGCGAGCGCTCGCTCGCGCTCCATCTCCGCACGCTCACGGGCCAGCTTCAGGAGGTCGGCCGTGGCCCGCTCGGCGCTGCCCGCGACCGACTCGCGCGCGTTCTGCAGCGTGGCGATCATGCCCAGCAGCGTGACCTGAGCGTCGCGAGCCGCGTCCTGCTCCGCCTCGAAGGACGCCTGGCTCGCGACCGCATCCTGCAGAGCCTGATCCGACGCCTGACCTTCTTGCTCGGCGCGCTGGCGCTCGCGCTGCACGCGCGCGTCTTCCTGGCGCCGCGCCTCGAGATGCGAGCCGAGCGGTCCTACGCGCGCCTGCAGCTCCTGCTGCTCGCGCGCCGCTCCGGCGCCTCGCGCCTCGCTCTCCGCGATCTGCTCCTGGCAATAGCCGCTCTTGCCCTGGTGCCGGTCGACGCTCAGCGTCAACTCGCTCTGCCGCGCGCGCGCGCCTTCGAGCCGCGCCTCTTCGTCGTATAGCAGCGTGCGGCGCGCTTCGAGCTGCGCCTCTTCGCTCTCGAGCGCCAGCGAAGCCGAGCTCTCGCGTTGCTGCTCGGTCGCGATGCGTTCGCCGAGGCTGAGCGCCTGGCCTTGCAGGTCGATGAAGCGGCGCCCGAACAGGATCCGTTCCAGGCCCTGCATCTCCTCGCGCAGCGCCCGATAACGGCGCGCCTTGCCGGCTTGGCGCTTCAAGCTCTCGAGCTGCTTCTCGACCTCGTGGACGATGTCGTTGACGCGCAGCAGGTTCTGCTGGGCGGCCTCGAGCTTCAATGCCGTTTGCCGCCGCCGCGCCTTGTACTTGGTGATGCCCGCGGCCTCTTCGATCAATCCGCGCCGATCTGCCGGCTTGCTCGAGAGGATCAGGCCGATCTTGCCCTGCTCGATGATCGAGTAGGCCTTGCTGCCCAGGCCGGTGTCCATGAACAGCTCGTGAATGTCCTTGAGACGGCAGACGTTGCCGTTCATCAGGTATTCGCTGTCGCCGTTCCGGTAGAGCCGGCGCGTCACGACGCACACGGGGTTGCCGTCGGGGCTGTTGCCGTTGAGGCCGGACACGCGCAGGCTGACCTCGGCCATCCCGACCGGCTGGCGGATCTGGCTGCCGTTGAAAATGACGTCGGCCATCGCCGCGCCGCGCAGGCTCTTGGCGCTCTGTTCGCCGAGCACCCACGAGATCGCGTCGGAGATGTTGCTCTTGCCGCAGCCATTCGGTCCCACGATGCCGGTCACGCCGCCCTCGAAAGAGATTTCCTGCTTATCGCAAAAGGACTTGAAACCGACGATCTCGACCCGATCGAGACGCATGAAAACCCCTCGAAACCCCTAGATGTGGTTGCCTTCGCGGACTGTAGCACAAGATACCGTGGGGTCGACCGCCTTTCTGGAAGGCGCTCCAAACAAAGAAGATAGCGCTTATCATCTGGGGTCCCGTCCCGAGGAGGTCTCCTTGAGCCGAAGCCGATTGCTGGCGTTCGCCCTAGCCGCCGCCCTGGTCGCCGGTTTGGGGGCCCAGGCGCCCCAGGCGAGCCTCGTGTTGACGAACGGAAGCGTCCACACGCTGGACGCGAAGCGGCCCCAGGCCCAGGCGGTCGCGGTCGACAAGAATCGCATCATCGCGGTGGGGACCTCGGCCGAGATCGCGAAGCTCGCGGGACCGAACGCCACGGTGATCGACCTGAAGGGCGCGACGGTCGTGCCGGGTCTGAAGGAGAGCCACGGCCACTTCCTCGGCATCGGCCAGCAGCAACTGAGCGTGAACCTGGTGGGCACCACGAGCTACGCGCAGATCGTCGACAAGGTCGCCGCGGCGCTGCGCACGGCCAAACCCGGTGAATGGGTGATCGGGCGCGGTTGGCACGAGGGCAAGTGGACCGACACCTCCACGCTGACCGTGCGCGGCTTCCCGACGCACCACGCGCTGTCGGCGATCTCTCCGGCGAACCCGGTGTACCTGACGCGGGCCGACGGTCATGCGGTGTTCGCGAACGCCAGGGCGATGGAGCTGATGCGGATCGTCAAGGACACGCAGCCGCCCTCCGGCGGCGAGGTGATCAAGGACAAAGACGGAATCCCGACCGGGATCTTCGTGGACCGCGCGCAGGGTTTGATCAAGGTGCCGCCTGCCACTCCCGAGCAGCAGCGCCGCGCGCTCGAGCTGGCGATGGCGGAGTGCCTTCGCAAAGGTATCACCAGCTTCGACGACGCCGGCGCCGGGCTCGATACGGTCGCCCTCTACAAAGACCTCGCGAGCGCCGGCAAGCTGAACCTGCGGCTCTACGTGATGATCGCCGGTCTCGAAAACTTGAAGAAATTCGCGAAGCCCGAGATCGGTCTCGGCAACGGCTTTCTCACGATTCGGGCGGTCAAGCTCGTGGCCGACGGCGCGCTCGGCTCGCGCGGCGCGGCCCTGCTCGAACCCTACCTCGACGACCCGGGCAACTCCGGTTTCTTCACGACGCCGCCGGAAGAGGTCCTGGAGACCGCGCGCTTCTGCTTGAAGAACGGCTTCCAGTTGAATGTCCACGCGATTGGCGACCGCACCAACCGCATGGTGCTGGATCAGTTCGAGAAGGCCTTCTCAGAGTCTCCCAACGTCAAAGACCCGCGCTTCCGCGACGAGCACTCACAAATCCTCGACGAGAAGGACATCCCGCGCTTCGCCAAACTCGGCGTGATCGCGTCGATGCAGGGCATCCACGCGACCTCGGACCTGCCGTGGGCCTCGTCCCGTCTCGGACAGGCGCGCGTCGACGAGGGCGCCTACGTGTGGCAGAAGCTCCTGAAGGGCGGCGTAAAGATCATCAACGGCACCGACGCGCCCGTCGAGGACGTCGACCCGATCAAGTCCTACTACGCGTCGGTGACGCGCTCGGACGAGAGCGGCCGGCCCGCGGGCGGCTTCAGCCCGTCCCAGAAGCTGAGCCGCGAAGAAGCGCTGCGCTCCTACACGCTGGACGCGGCTTACGGCTCCTTCACGGAGAAGGACCTGGGCTCGATCGAAGCCGGAAAGCTGGCCGACTTCACCGTGCTCTCGAAGGACATCCTGAAGGTGCCCGACGCCGAAATCCTGAAGGCGGCAGTGCTCTACACGATCGTCGACGGCACGGTCCGCTATAAGAAGGACTGAGCCGCCGTCGCGCGCACGTTCTACACGGGCTGCAGTCGGTCGCCGAGCCCCAAATACGAGGCGAGCCCTTCGTCGATCGCGTTCATCTCCTCGCGTGCGACGACGCCGTAAACGCGGCGAATCCGCCGCTTGTCCACCGAACGCAACTGGTCGACGAGCGCCCATGACGCCTTTGTCAACCCGCTGCTTCCAGGTCGGAGCGCAGGGTAGAGCAGGCCCTCTCCGGGCGTGCCGGTGACCGGAACCAGACAGACCAGTGGGAAGCGCTGGTCCGAGGCTACGTCGGGATCGCTGACGACGATGCAAGGCCGCCGCCCGCGCTGTTCGTGACCGACCGTCGGATCGAGTGCGACCAGGACCACCGCGCCTCGATCCAGCTTCAACGAGCGCCCTCGCTCCAACCCTTACCGAGCACCCAGCGCACGGGCCGTCCGCCCTTCAGATCCACCAGGTCCTCGGCCTCCTCCTGGGGAAGGCTGTCGGCCCAGTCGCGAAGCCCGGTGGCCGCGAGACGCTTGCTCTCGGGATGCGGCCGAGCCAGCGAGCGCCGCATCTCCTCGCGCCGACGCCGCAGCAACTCGCGCCGCACCGCCTCCAGCACGAACCGGCTGCGGTTCGCCTCTCGGCGATCGATCTCCCGTACCAGCTCGTCGGGAAGCGTGACGGTCACCCGCTCAGTCGCCATATCATACCCTCGGTATGATCATACCCTGGCTCGCTCAGGCCGTCGGCATCAGCAGGATCGGCCCAAGACACACCCAGCGCGACAGTTCGCGAACCACGCGAAACGGCTGCGCGCCGGACGAGAGCTGGCTGCGGTAGTGCCGGACATTCACCCAGGCCTCGTCCGGCGTGATCCATTTGATCCCACCGACAGTGACCAGGACCGCGGGTTTGCCGGTCGCGCGTTCGACCGCCCCGTTCTTGCGAGCCTCGCACTCGGCGCCGCGCCGTAGCTCGGGCCGGCCGCGAAAGCGCTTCAGATAGTCCGGCGTGACGCTGTGCGACTCGCCCGCCTGCTCGATCGCGAGGCAGATCAGGGTCCCTGCCCTGCGCGCATCCTCGGTGAGCCAGAAGCCGATCTGCTGCCGAAAAGCGGCCTCGATCACTTCCTCGGCTTGCGGATCGAGCACCGGTTGAGCGCCAGCCGTGTCGGCCACCAGTGTCGTCACGGTCAGCGCCACTGCGACCGCCGCGCGACTCGCCGAGTCTGTGCTCAAGGCTCCTCCTCGCTCGTTCAGCGACTGTAGCGTTCAGGGCGACCCGAAGAACGCATCGTAACTAAGCGCTCCCTGCGCCGACTTGACCGGCTCCTCTTGAATGCTGCGGAGCCGCTTCGCCGCCGTATCGAGCCCGTCCGTCTCCGCCGAGCGGGCCATGCAGAGCTTCGATCCCATCGTGAATCGCACGCCGCGTGAGGGCCGAGCCTTTTTGGCTTTCGCGGCGCCGAGCTTCTGCGATGCCGAGCGCCGGGCGGACGCCGAGTCGTTCCTGACGCCGCGGGTGGCGGAGTTCCCGGGTGGACCTCGGGACCTGGCACAGGTTTCTCGAAGGAATCGACCTGTGCATCGCCTTCAAGGACGCACAGCAGACCAGCGTTCTATCGTTCCTGCAGAAGTACTGAGCTCGCGCCGCTCTACTGCGGCGCGAAGCACTTCGGACAGTTGAGCGTGCCGCGCCCCACCGGGTGGCCGCAGCGAGGGCACGGAGCGGTCGTCTCGCTCCGCGCCAGCACCGGCTCGGGCGGTGGCCGGCGATCACTGGGGGTGCCGAAGTATCCGAGGAGTCCGCCGCCGCCGATCAGCAGGCCCAGCACGCTCGCGACCAGCGTGCCGCCCCAGATCTGGAAGAATCCCTTGATCCGCGCGCGCGAAGGATTCCGCGGGTCATACAAGACCTGCGCCGATTGACCAGTCGGCGCGCCCTTGGAGGACGAGACGTTACCGCGGATCCTGCGCGTGCCCCCTTCGGGGACCTCAAAGCTGACGACCGGGAAGTAAGCTTCGCTCTCGGAATCGAGCTCGTGACCAACTACCACGCCAGACGCGATTCGGGCGACGGAAACAAATGACCAAGTCTTCTGGAAGGAGATCGCGGCGAGCAGCAGCAGGCCGCCGCCGATCAAGGAGGTCGCGATCAGGTACCCGAGTGGGATGCGATCACGCCGTGCGACGCTCACGACGTCGGCATCAGCAGAATCGGTCCCAGGCAGACCCAGCGTGCCTGATCGCGGACGACACGATACGGCTGTTCGCCGGATGAGAGTTGGCTGCGGTAATGCCTCACCGACACCCAGGCCTCGTCAGGTCCGATCCACTTGATCCCGCCGACGTCGAGCAGGATCGCCGGCTTACCGGTCGCACGTTCGAGGGCGCCGCTCTTGTGCGGCTCGCACTCGGCGCTGCGCCGCAGCTCGGGTCTGCCCCGGAAGCGCTTCAGGTAGTCCGCGGTCACGCTGTGTGACACGCCGGCCTGCTCGATGGCCAGGCAGATCACGGTCGACGCCTTGCGTGCATCCTCGGTGAGCCAGAAGCCGACCTGCTGCCGAAAGGCCGCCTCGATCACCTCTTCAGCCTGCGCGTCCAGCACCGGCTGAGCTGTGGCCGTTCCTGCCGTGAGCGCCGACACAGCGAGCGCCACCAAGGTTCTCATCGACACGCGTCAGTGTTTGGCCAGGAACGCGAGCGCTGCCTTTCGGCATTCCTCGGGTTGCTCGCTCCACATCTCATGCGTTGCGTTGGCGAGGATGATTCGCTGCACCTGCGGCAACAGACCCTCTAGCTTCTTGTCGATCACCTTTTGGAGCTCGAGAGTGCGCTGGCCACTGAGCAGCAGCGTCGGCGCCTTTATGCCCTTGACCGCGCTCCATGGCAAGCCCGGGAAAGCATCCTTGGACATCGTCAGGGCCTTCCATTCGTGCGCATTCTCGAGGATGAAGCTCTGGACCTCGGGCGGAAGCGCGGCAAACGTCATTTTTTCATCGGAACCGGAGTAGCCGATCTCGCCGAAACCGTCGATGGCCGCCTTCACGCCCGCCTCGTCGCCCGCTCGAAAGCCACGGGTCGTGGGCTCCCAGATCTTGCTCATGAACGCGGTGAAGAGAGGCTTGCCTCCCGGCAGCTCGGGTAGCCAGCGCAGGACCGGCGGTTCGGACAGGACCAGCGACCGCACGAGCTCGGGATGCTTTACGGCGAGGAACAGAGCGGCATAGGCGCCATAGGAAAGGCCGACGACATGGGCCGGCGCCAGCTCCAGCCTCTGGATCAGCGCAGCCAGGTCTTCCGCGTCGACAATCGCGGAGTAGTCGCCTCCCGGAGCCGTTCGGGCGTTGGGGTAGTTGTGCCGGCGGCTGTAGGCGATGGCGTGATAGCCCTGCGAGAAGCCCTCCATCTGCGGCTGCCACGCCCGGTAGTCCTCCAGACCCCCGTGGACGAAGACAACGGGGACACCTTTCCCCTGATCGACGTAGTGCAGCTCCACACCGTTCGCTCGCACCTTCTTCGGGGAGGTCGGGGCGGTTCCCTGGGCAAGGAGCGGCTGCCCCAAAGAAGCAAAGAGCGCAAGGCACGTCATCAGTCTCTTCATGGCCACTCCTCTTGTCTGTCGAAGACGCCCTCTTCTACGTGTTCACCGAGCCGCCGTCCACCGCGATCGTTTGGCCGGTGACGAAGTCGCTGTCGGAGGACGCAAGGAAGAGCAGGGCGCCGATCAGGTCGGCGGGGAAGCCGTCACGCTGGAGCGCGCGGCTCTGGATCACCCGTTCTCGATTGGCGTCGAGGTGTTCCCGTTTGGCGGAGAGGGTATCGCTCAGGATCAGGCCGGGGGCCAGCGAGTTGACGCAGATGTTGTGAGCGCCCAACTCTCGGGCGAGCGAGCGCGTGAAGCTCAGCATCGCGCCCTTGGAGGTCGCGTAGTGGACCATCCTCGCGAGCCCCTTGTACGCGACGCCCGAGCTGACGTTGACGATCTTGCCGTAGCGGCGCGCGATCATGTGGGGCGCCACGTGTTTCACCATCAGGAACGGGCCGCGAACGTTGACGGCCATCACCCGGTCCCAGCGTGCCGTGTCGATCTCGGAGATGCAGGCGCT
>CAZVOI010000607.1:0-2458 GCA_964628275.1 uncultured Acidobacteriota bacterium
CACAGGTTCGAATCCTGTACCGCCCACCAGCTCTGCGGCCAAGGCGCCCCGGACCCACCTTAGCGGGGTGGTAGTTCAGCTGGTTAGAACGCCGGCCTGTCACGTCGGAGGTCGCGGGTTCGAGTCCCGTCCACCCCGCCATTCTTCAAGTAGTTAGGGGCGGGTGTGTCACTACGTGTGTCACTGAAGAGCACCTGGGCGATCAGGTCTACCGCTGCGCTCGGCACAACGGCGAGAGATCCGGGTAGCGCTCCAGCTCACGGGATCGGTGGGCCTTGCCGAGGTTGCGGTAGTGTGGGAGGAGGTCAGTCACGGAGCGCCTGAAGGATGTCCTCGGCTAGCGCTACGCAGGAGGCCGCGGTTTCCTGCGCGTCGGCCAACCCGCGCGCAGCTCGGACGGCCATCTGCGACCCGACTCCGTCGGCCCGTCCGAAGAAAGAGCCCAGAAGACCCAGCGCTTCGACTGTCACTGCCTTGCTGAGCGGCTCATCACGAAACCGGCGAACTCGGGTCGCCATCTCAGCGGCAGTCGTGCCGCGGAGGAGCCGCAATACGTCGTAGGCGTCCTTGTCCTTGGCCCGTGGGGAGTCAGCGCGATCGGCGATCTTGTGAAGCTTCGAGACGAGGAGGCCCGCGGGGCCGGCCACGCGAACATCAAAGCCACGCGCGTCCGAATCGTCGAGCGCACCCACCCGCATCAGGTCAGCGTCGAAAAGGACCGCCTCCAATCCGCGCGCGATCCTTGCGGCACGAGGCTCATGGCCTTGGAGTTTGGCTGCCCTACGCCCGGATCCGGGACTGACGGCTTCGGGCACGAGCAGATCCACTTCTACGTCGACTTCGGGATTGGTATGCGTCGCCCTTTGCGTCACCCAAATTCCGACGCTGGTTCCACCCCTGAGTGCGAAGCCCGCGGCCATGAGCCCTCGTTCGACGGGCGGCACGTCTGAAAGTCGGCGCGGATCAATGACGAGATCCCCGTCCGTCGTGAATGGTGCTATGGCGAGGTCTGCCTCGCCGACTCGCAGATAGATGGCCTGGGCTCCGACAAGCACGCATGCCTGGCGGTGCGGACCCAAGGCTTCCAGGGCATCGAGCAGGACGCTCCGGGCCAGAACGTAGAGTTCATCCACGCCACTTCTCCTCGTTCGCGGCCATCCAGAGCAATAGTTCCTCAGCCTCGGCCGGCCCGCGCCCTGGGCTCGTCAGCAGATCGGCCGCCACCTGACTCGGAGCGGCATACTTGATGGCCTCAACCTCCCCGGCACCCGCGAAGACCCAGTCGTCGGTCGGCAAGACGAGCACGACGTTGCCTCCGGCATCGGCCGGGCGAAGGCTCCATTCTTCGGCAGCGCGATCGAGGCTCTCCACGTACAGGGCGGCCAGTCGCGGCGGTGCAATTGGCGCCAGCCTGGAGGCAGCGAGTGACCCCGTAATGACGTAGCGCAGTCGGCTCGGTGGGAGTCGTCCGAGCAGAGCCGGCAAGCCGCGGGGTTCCAAGTAGGAAGATGCCTGGCCGCGGCTCTCGAACGGCACGTCTTGCGCCCAACGGCGAAGGAGCCGTTCCCATTCGACCTTGAGGATGCGACCTCGCGGGCCTCGCTCGACGAGATCCTCGCGATCGAGCAATGCGAGGATCCTGGACACATAGCCCGGATCAAGGCCCGTCTTGGCGGCGAGATCTCTGACGCCGCCCGGCTCCCGGGCATCACACAGCACCCGAATGACCCTGCCGGCCTTGGGTCCACGGAGCGAACGGGTCGGACGCAGGGAAGGGTTGGGGTCGGAATCGGCCCCGGTGGTTTCGAGGTGTAAGCCAGGGCTACTGAGCGTCAGGCGCGCGTTGCCGGTGAAGTCGACGTAGCCGAGGCCGGACACTTTGAGGCGATCACGAACGCTGGCAGTCAGATAGGGAGACACTACGATGACCACCTCGCCAGGCAGTCCTATTCCGAGGCGCCTTGCCAGTTCGCTGGCTCCGCGCGGGTCGAGATTGCGTTTCGCTTCGATAAGGACGACGGCGCGTTGGCCGTCGGGGGCGACGATGGAGGCTCGTGCGTCAGCGACCAGAGAGCGCGGCCCGATGTCGCTCCCCCCGACTCGCCAGCCTGGTGGCAGAAGTCGGCCGATTTGCTCCACAGCAAGGCGGACCAGGTCGTTGTCGCTAGATAGCATGTTGCCCAGTCAGGACAACACTATACTCCTAGGCAATGATCTTTGTCCAGCGACTCCGTAGGCCCGACAGAACAGCTTCAAACGTAAGATTCTAGGCCGCTTCAGGCGCGTCTATAACATGTTCGTCATCAGCCTTGACCGAAGCACGCGATCAGATTAGATTGTTTTCGTGTCTATAGACCTATGGCATAGCACAGCGGTGGGAGCGGGAGCCCGGCTCGCGCATCGTCGCCCAGACCCCCTTCAGCGCGGAAGTCAAGGTGGTCGGCGTGCCGGCGACGCG
>CAZVOI010000608.1:0-2417 GCA_964628275.1 uncultured Acidobacteriota bacterium
CGCCCGCTCGGCCAAGTCCGTATTTCACTTCGACGTGCAGGGCTCGGTCGCCAAGTCGACGCACTCAGGACTGCCGTGGCTCCGGTATCTTCGCCAGCAGTTGGGCGATCGAGTCCACTTCTGGCCCTTCGACGGTTGGGCGATTCCGTCAGGCCGCTCTGCCATCGCCGAGGTTTATCCGTCGCTGTGGCGCAAGGCCTTTCCACGAGCGGACCGCACCGACGACCAGCACGACGCCTACTCGGTCGCCGAGTGGATGCGGCGCGCGGATCACGACGGAACGCTCGGGGCTTTCCTCAAGCCGCGCCTGGCTCCGGACGAACTTCTCATCGCCCGAATAGAGGGCTGGATGCTCGGAGTCGAGTAGACAGAGCGCGCTGAAGGCCGCCATGACACACGCGCGCCTTGCGGGGCACTGGCTCGGGACATCATCATGGTAGTGACATCCAGAGCGGGCTACGCGAGTGGCCCCGGCGACCTGGGCGGACAACCAAGGTGCCTGTCCCGAAAGGGAGATGTGGCCCCAGAGCAGGGGCAACGAAGTGTCCGGCGCGGTGGTCCCGCGCTTCCGGGTGTCTTGCTTGAAAGGAGACGCCCATGAAACCTTCACAACTGCCGGAGTCGATCACTTTCGTGCTCGGTCCGCCCGCACGGCCTGCCGAGCGCGCGAACTTCGACCGCTATGAGGCGGAGTTGGCCCGGCCCGCGGAAGAGCGCGACAAGGAGTTCTGCGCGTTCTACGAGAAGCTCATGAAGAGCTACCTCTCGGACCTGGCCGCGGGGAAGGGCGGGGACGGCTCGCCCTCGCTGATCGAGCAGGTCTTCGAGATCGTGCTCGGGGTGCCGATCCGGATCCGATGGCATTCCGTCGGCTTCGGGTTCTTGCGGGGACAGCACAATCACAACCTGCATTTTCCGTGGAACGACGTGCTGACGCCGAGCGGGCCGCTACCGGCGCTGTCGGACGACGACGTGCAGGCTCTCGCGGCGGCGATCGGCTACGCGCTGAAGCTCGACTGGGTGTGCGCGCAGCGGGCCTGGCCCGATCCCGATGACGACCCCGCGCCACGGCCGCGGGCGCGTCGGGTGCGCGCCGCGTCGGGAGCCAGGTAATGCCTGCACGTACGGCCGTTGATGTCGAGCTGCTCGAGCGAAGGCCGGCTCCGGCGCAGCGTTCGCGCTCGCGCGCGCGCCCGGGCTCTGCGGTCCCGGTGCTGGCTGGCAAGCCACGCGCCAGCTGGAAGCCGCCGCGAATGCGACCGGCCATGGTCGGCGGCATCGACCCGGGCGGAACGACCCCCGTGGGCGGGCTCTGCCCGCTCGGCCGCGTTGCGCGCTGGACCTTCGTCGCGCGTGGCGGCGGCGGGACGGGGTCGCTGGCCAGGGCAAGGCTCTTTCCGTTCACTCCCATGGGCGATCAAGCGGCAGGGGACGCAGCCAAGCGGCTTCGCGACAGGAACTGCCCCGGCGCCGTCGCCTTCACGCTCCGCGTCGTGGTCACGGGAGGTTGGGATCGCCCCGAGGAGGTCGTCGAGGCGTGGAGGCTGGAGGGTGAGCCCGCACCCCGCAACAAACGGGGTCGCTCGGCACCTTGAGAGAGCTGGATCATCTTCAAGCGGAACGCCTTGCACGAGCTAACGGTCAGCATCACGACTGACCGATCGCTATCGCGGCATGGATCCAGGTAGTCGCGACAACGTCGCGCTTCGCATGGCGACGCAGCGGCGCACATCCTCCCCCATGGGCATCCGAAAGGGGAGGCACACGCGGCCTTCGACCGGCACTTCCTGGGCATCCGGCCGGACCTCGTCATCGAAGTGCGACGCGACATCATGGACGAGGCCGACGGTCCCATGTTGCGCCACGGGCTGCAGGGCGAAGGCGGCGCGCGCATCCACGCGCCGCGCGCGGCTCTGGCTTCGGCTGGCCGAGGAGTTCCTGGCCGAGCGCTTCGAGGTGTTTCGGAAGGCGGGGTAGGGATTCGGTCCTCATCGGGCAGTGAGGCCACATAGTCTGGGGACGTGATCGAGACCAACCCCGTACGCATCCCGGGCCGGTGGCGCGAAGGCTACGCGCTCGACGTCCATACGCTCAGCAGCACCTATCTCGGGGACGACGAGTTCGGACACGCTCGATTCGACACGAAGCGCTCTCCCGTAGGCGATCTCCTCTACCGGATCAAGTACCAGTCTGAGCAGGCGGCCGTGGCTGAGTTGGCTGAGGCTTGCGCGGCGCACGTCCGCGCGTGGCAGCCGGGGGCCGACCTTGTCGTCGCAATCGACAAGGCCCGAACAGCAGGTCGCAGGATCTTGCTGTTCGACGATCTCTTCCGCTCTGGAGCGACGATGAATAGCATCACAGCAGCCCTCTACGACTCCGGCGGTGCGGAAGACGTCTTTGCCCTGACGATCACGCGG
>CAZVOI010000609.1:0-1680 GCA_964628275.1 uncultured Acidobacteriota bacterium
CCGCTCGAGCGCGCGGGCGAGCGTGCGCTCCTCCGCGGTCGCGACGGCCGCCAGCATCGAGTCGCCGACGAGCGCGATGCGTTTCACGCCCGGCGGCTTGGCGTACGGACGATCGGGCCCGCGCAGGCCGTCGCGGTTGAAGCGCAGGTCCACCTCGCAGTCGCACTCGGGGACAAAGACGCGCGATCTGAAATCGGGCAGGAAGCGCTTCCCGACGACGCGATCGGCCACCAGCAGCGACGGGCTGCTGCGCCCGAAGAGACGGATGACGGCCTCGCCGGCGCCGAGCGACAGCGCGAGCGCGCCGAGCGACAGCGCCAGGTTGACGAGCAGGCCGCCGCGGCGTGCCGGACGAGCGAGCGGTGCCTTCGGTTCGGGGGCCACCGCGGGATTATGGCCCGCGTCGATGGCCTGGGCGGCGTGCGCCGGCCCCGCACTCGCGAAGGCCTCTGATAAGCTCCTTGTCCGGGGCTGGCGTTTGCGACCCCGTTCCCATACCCAGGAGAGAACCGGATGAACTTCGCCCCCTCCCGTCTCACCACCGCGCTGGCTCTCGCCGCCGCGGTCGCCGCCGCCGCCGCCTACGAGGCGCCGCGCAGCTTCAAGGCCTCGGAGTTGCTGAAGCCCTCGCAGGTCAAGGGACCGCACTACTCGGTCGCGCCCGCGGTCAAGACCGAGGGCTACCTGCACGTCTTCGACCTCACCACCGACTACGGGCCGCTCGAGGCCGAGGGCAACGCCATGCTGCTGATGCGCACCCACGAGGTGGGGGCGCTCGCCCAGCTCGACGAGGTCTCGAAGAGCGGGGTGTTCCTGAAGGCGGCGGGCACCTCGGTGCTGAACGTCGGCAAGGGCGTCTCCGCCGCCGTCAAGGATCCCGGGGCCACGGTCAAGGGGGTCGGCAGCGGCGTCAAGCGCTTCGGCACGAACCTCGGCCGCAAGGCCAAGCGCACGGGCGACAAGGCGGTCGACGCGGTGGCGAGCGACGACGACCCGAAGGCCGAGGGCGGGGAGAAGTCCACGACAGACAAGGCGGCTGCGGCCGGCACTGGGATGGCGTACTCCATGCTCGGCGTGAACAAGGCGGCACGCAAGTGGGCGCAGAAGGTGGGCGTCGATCCCTACACTACGAACCCGATCCTCAAGAAGGCGCTCAGCGACCTCGGCCAGATCGACGCGGCCGGCGGGATCGCCGCGAAGATCGTGGTCCCGATCCCGATGGTGGTGAGTGGCACGGCGAGCGTCGGCAACCTGGTCTGGGCCAAGGACCCCGAAGAGGTCCTCAAGATCAACGAGCAGACGTTCAAGGAGCTGGGCGTGGGCGCCGACGTGATCAAGCAGCTCTACCTGAGCAAGGGCTTCACGCTGTCGCTGCACACGCGCTTCGCCGCGAGCCTCGCCGAGGTGCGCGTGCCCGGCTGCGCCGACTACGTGGCGACGGCCGCCGAGTCGGACACCGAGCGCGAGGCGCTTTTCTTCGTGGAGAGCGCCGAGATGCTGGCGCGGTCCCACAAGACCGCGCCGGTCGTGGCAGTGCTACCCGACTCGCGCGCGCTCGTCGCGAAGACGAAGGACGGACGCGCCGTGGCGATGGTGCCGGTCGACTGGGTGAGTTGGACCGAGGCCTACGAGAAGGCGCTCGCTGAGGTCGAGAGGCGCGTCAAGGCGGAGCTCGGCGCC
>CAZVOI010000610.1:0-32226 GCA_964628275.1 uncultured Acidobacteriota bacterium
GGCCGGGGACAACGTCGGGGTGCTGCTGCGCGGCACGGAGCGCAAGGACATCGAGCGCGGGATGGTGCTGGCGAAGCCGGGATCGATCACGCCGCACACGAAGTTCAAGGGCGAGGTTTACGTGCTGTCGAAGGAAGAGGGAGGCCGGCACACGCCTTTCTTCACCGGGTATCGGCCGCAGTTCTACTTCCGGACGACGGACGTGACGGGAGTGGCGACGCTGCCGGACGGAGTGGAGATGGTGATGCCCGGGGACAACACGGCGGTGACGGTGGAATTGATCCAGCCGATCGCGATGGAGAAGGGCCTGCGCTTCGCGATCCGCGAGGGCGGCCGAACCGTCGGCGCCGGCACCGTCAGCGACATCGTCGAGTAATGTCGATGAAGCAAGGCCCGGAGCGAGGACGCCAATGTTGATGAACGAAAAGATCCGGATTCGCTTGAAGGCCTACGACTACCGGATCCTCGACCAGTCGACGGGTGAGATCGTGGATACGGCGAAGCGCACCGGCGCTCGCGTCGCCGGGCCGATCCCGCTTCCCACCATCATCAACCGCTGGACGGTGAACCGCTCCCCGCACGTCGACAAGAAGAGCCGCGAGCAGTTCGAGATCCGTACCCACCGGCGGCTGCTGGACATCTTCGAACCGACACCGCAGACGGTCGACGCGCTGATGAAGCTCGACCTGCCGGCAGGGGTCGACGTCGAGATCAAGGCATTCGGCAAAGAGCATGCGAAGTAACGAATTGAAGACCGCCTGAGGCGAGTAAGAGAACGAAAATGGCAGTCCAGGGAATCATCGGAAGAAAGATCGGCATGACGCAGGTCTACTCGGACGACGGGCGGGCGGTGCCCGTGACCGTGATCGAGGCGGGACCCTGCGTGGTGGTGCAGCGCAAGACGCGGACGAAGCCCGATGGCACGAAGCAGGACGGTTACTCGGCCGTCCAGGTCGGGCTGGTCGAGCAGCGCAAGGTCAAGAGCGTAAGCAAGGCGATGCAGGGGCATTTCAAGAAGGCCGACCTGCCGCCGTGCCGCGTGCTGCGCGAGTTCCGCGTCGAGGATGCCGACGACGTGAAGGTCGGCGACAAGCTCTCGGTCGAGATGTTCGAGCCTGGGGAGTCGGTGCAGATCACCGGCGTCAGCAAGGGCAAGGGCTTCCAGGGCGTCGTGAAGCGCCATCACTTTCGAGGTGGCGCAGCGACACACGGCTCGATGTTTCACCGCGCCCCGGGCTCGATCGGCGCATCCGCGTTTCCGTCGCGCGTGCTGAAGGGCATGCGCGCCGCCGGCCACATGGGAACGGACCAGGTCACGCTTCGTAACGTGAAGATCGTGCGCATCGAGAAAGACAAGAACATCGTGCTCGTCCGCGGCGCCGTTCCCGGCGCAAACGACGGTTACGTGGTCATCCGCAAGAAGTAGCGGGAGACGAGAGAATGGCATCCGAAGAGGAAAAGAAGACGGCAGCCGGCGCGAAGCAGCCGCGCGCCCGCAAGTCCAAGGCCCAGAAGCCCGATTCGGGCGCGCTAGCGATGGTCGATTCCGAGAACCAGAAGCTGCGCGACGTCTCCCTCTCGCCGGCCGTCTTCGGCGTGAAGGTCAACACCCACCTGATCTACGAGGCGGTCAAGCAGTATCGCGCCGGCGGCCGGCGCGGCACGCACATGACCAAGAACCGGGCGCTCGTGTCCGGCTCGGGCAAGAAGCCGTGGCGGCAGAAAGGCACCGGCCGCGCCCGCGTCGGTGAGACGCGCAACCCGCTGTGGCGTCACGGCGGCACCGTGTTCGGCCCGGTTCCCCGCGACTACTCCTACAACATGCCCAAGAAAGCTCGCGCCTCGGCGCTGCGCTCGGCGCTGTCGCAGCGCGCCGGCGAGGGCGCCTTGAAGGTCGTGGACAACCTGCCGGTCACGATGCCGGAGAAGCCGCCGTTCCGCCTGACCCAGCAGCTCCGAGCCATCCTCGACAAGCTCGAAGTCAAGGGCAAGGCGTTGATCGTCGACTACGAGCCGTCGGACGCGCTGATCCTCTCGGGCCGTAACCTTCCCGGCGTCAGGGTCATCGATCCCACGCACCTGACGGTCTACGACGTCCTCGACTGCAAGCACGTCCTGCTGACGGCCGACGGCCTCGGCAAGCTCGAGGAGAGGTTGTCGTGAAGAACATCTACGACGTCATCCGGCGGCCGCTGATCACCGAGAAGACGACGCTTCTCAAGGAAACCCAGCGTTCGATCGTGTTCGAGGTCCACCGCGACGCGACCAAGCCCGAGATCAAGAAGGCGGTCGAGTCGCTCTTCAGCGTGAAGGTCCAGGACGTGCGCACGGCCCGCGTTCACGGAAAGGTGAAGCGCCAGGGCCGCCACTTCGGCAAGCGCGCCGACTGGAAGAAGGCGTACGTCGTGCTGAAAGAGGGCGAGAAGATGATCGAGTTCTTCGAACAGGCTTAGGAAAATGCCCCTCAAGCAATTCAATCCGACGTCACCGGGCCGTCGCTTCATGACGGTCCTGACCTTCGACGACATCACCAAGTCGACGCCCGAGAAGGCGCTCACCGAGCCGATGAAGCGCACCGGCGGGCGCAACAACAAGGGCCATCAGACGATCTGGTTCCGTGGCGGCGGCCACAAGCGCCGCTACCGCATCGTCGATTTCCGCCGTGACAAGAAGGAGATTCCCGCGACGGTCGCGGCGGTCGAGTACGACCCGAACCGCTCGGCACGGCTGGCGTTGCTCTTCTACAAGGACGGCGAGAAGCGCTACATCCTGGCTCCCGAAGGCCTCAAGGTCGGGCAGGCGATCCTGTCGAGCGACGCGGCCGACATCTTGCCCGGCAACTGCCTTTCGTTGAAGGCGATCCCCGCCGGCACAATGATCCACAACATCGAGCTGAAGCCGGGCAAGGGTGGACAGATGGTGAGGAGCGCCGGTGGCGCCGCCCAACTCGTCGCCAAGGAAGGCGAATTCGCGCAGATCAAGCTGCCCTCGGGCGAGGTCCGCAAGGTCCACCTGGGTTGCCACGCGACGGTAGGACAGATCGGCAACATCGATCACAAGAACGTTTCACTGGGCAAGGCCGGCCGCTCGCGCTGGCTGGGCCGGCGCCCGCACAACCGCGGCGTCTCGATGAATCCGATCGATCATCCGCACGGCGGCGGCGAGGGCAAGACCTCGGGCGGCCGCCATCCCGTGACGCCCTGGGGCAAGCCCACCAAGGGCGCCAAGACGCGCAAGAACAAGCGCACCCAGGCGTTCATTCTCAGAAGGCGGAAGTAGCCAATGGCACGCTCACTCAAGAAGGGCCCGTTCATCGACGATCACCTGATGAAGAAGATCGACGCGATGAACGCCGCCAACGAGAAGAAGGTCGTGAAGACTTGGTCGCGCCGCTCGACGATCACGCCCGAGATGGTCGGCCACACGCTCGCGGTCTACAACGGGCGCAAGTTCATCCCGGTCTACATCACCGAGAACATGGTCGGCCACAAGCTGGGCGAGTTCTCGCCGACGCGGCACTTCAAGAGCCATTCCTCGAAGGTCGAGAAGGTGGTCAAGATGGCCGGCGCGCCGGGAGCGCCCGCGCCCGCGGCGCCGAAGGCGTAAGGGCAAGGCGATGCTGGAACAGGCAGCGACGTCCAAGTACATCCGCACCTCGGCGCAGAAGGCGGGCTTGGTGCTCGACCTGATCCGGGGCAAGCGCGCGGCCGAAGCGCTGGCGATCTTGAGGTTCACCAAGAAGGCCGTGGCCAAGGACGTCGAGAAGGCGCTGCGCTCGGCAATCGCAAACGCGGTCAACGTGGCGGACAAGAACCAGAAGCGGCGCGTCGACGAGGACGACCTCTACGTGAGCGCCTGCTTCGCGAACCAGGGGCCGTCACAGAAGCGAGTGAGGCCCGCGCCGATGGGCCGCGCCTACCGCGTCATCAAGCGCACCGCGCACCTGACGGTCAAGGTCGCCGAGAGGGAGAAGTAGTCGATGGGACAGAAAGTCCACCCGATTGGATTCCGGCTGGGATTCAACAAGACCTGGCGTAGCCGCTGGTACGCCGATAAGGACTACGCGAACCTGCTGCACGAGGACATCAAGCTCAAGAGCGAGCTCAAGAAGCGCTTCGCGCACGCGGGTGTGGCGCGCGTGGACATCGAGCGCGCCGCGAACAAGCTGAAGGTCAGCATCTTCACCTCGCGCCCCGGCATCATCATCGGCCGCAAGGGCCAGGAGGTCGACAAGCTCAAGCAGGAGATCCAGAAGCGCACCGGCAAGGAAGTCTTCATCAACATCCAGGAGATCCTGAAGCCGGAGCTGGACGCGCAACTCGTCTCCGAATCGGTGGCGCTGCAGCTCGAGAAGCGGATCGCCTTCCGCCGCGCGATGCGCAAGGCCGTCGATGCCGCGCTGCGTTTCGGCGCCAAGGGCATCAAAGTGCGCGTGTCCGGCCGCTTGAACGGCGCCGAGATCGCGCGCTCCGAGTGGTACTTGCACGGGCAACTGCCGCTGCACACGCTGCGCGCCGACATCGACTACGGCTTCAGCGAGGCCAAGACCAACTTCGGCCAGATCGGCGTGAAGTGTTGGATCTACAAGGGCGAGCTGGACGCGCCGCGTCCCCACAAGGCGCTGATTTAAGGGACTCCTGCCATGTTAATGCCCAAGAAAGTCAAGTTCCGCAAGCAGCAGCGCGGGCGCATGTCCGGCAAGGCCTGGACTGGCGGCCAGGTCGCGTTCGGCGACTACGGCTTGAAGGCGATGGAGTGCGGCTGGGTGACCGACCGCCAGATCGAAGCCGGTCGAATCGCGATCACGCGTTTCATCAAGAGGAACGGCCGGATCTGGATCCGGATGTTCCCGGACAAGCCCGCCACGCGCAAGCCGCAGGAAACGCGCATGGGCAAGGGCAAGGGCGCGCCCGAGTTCTGGGTGGCGGTGATCAAGCCGGGCCGGATCCTCTACGAGATGGAGGGCGTGAGCGAGGTCGAGGCGCGCGAGGCTCTGCGGCTGGCGGCCCACAAGCTGTGCATCAAGACTCGGTTCGTGAAGCGGTTCGAAGCGGAGGCACGAGCGTGAAGGCCGCGAAGGTGCGTGAGCTCTCCGAAGGCGAGCTCGAACACAAAGGCAAGGATCTGGCCGAGCAGCTATTCAAGCTGCGCTTCCAGAAGTCGATCGGCCAGCTCGACAACGGGCTCAAGATCCGCGAGACGCGGCGCGACATCGCCCGCGTGAAAACGATCCTGAAGGAGCGCACGAAAGCCGTCGCCAAGAGCGCGGCCAAGGCGTAGCAGATGAGCCAACAACAAGCACAGCCGAAAACCGCGAACCGTCGCAACGAACAGGTTGGGGTCGTGGTCAGCGCCAAGATGCAGAAGACCGTGGTGGTGGCGGTCGAACGACTAGTGCACCATGCCATGTACCGCAAGACCATCAAGCGCACGTCGCGCTTCCTGGCACACGACGAGAAGGGATCTCAGCGTGGCGACCGTGTGCGCATCGTCGAAGCGCGGCCGCTCAGCAAGCTGAAGCGCTGGCGCGTGGCCGAGATCGTCGTGAAGGCGGCGGTCGCCCACGTCGAGGACAGCGCGGCGGCGGGAGCGTAGGAGACCACCATGATCCAGATGCGGACCATCCTCGACGTGGCCGACAACTCCGGCGCGCGCAAGATCTCGATGATCCTGCCGCTCGGGGGCTCGACCGGCCGCTATGCCGGGCTGGGCGACGTGATCACGGCGAACGTGAAGGAGTCGGCGCCCGACGCGCCCGAGACAGCCAAGAAGGGCAAGGTCGTTAGGGCGGTGATCGTACGTTGCCGCAAGGAGCAGCGGCGCCGCGACGGTAGCTACATCCGCTTCGACAAGAACGCGGCGGTGCTGATCAACGAAAACGGCGAGCCGGTGGGTACGCGCGTCTTCGGACCGGTGGCGCGTGAGCTTCGCGAGAAGAAGTTCATGAAGATCGTCTCGCTCGCGCCGGAGGTGCTCTAGACCATGGCACAACCGGCGACGCGCATCCGGATTCGGCTCAAGAAGGGCGACCTGGTGGAGGTCGTGAAGGGCCGCGACGCGGGCAAGCGCGGCAAGATCCTGGCCGTGATCCGCGACAAGGGCCGAGTGATCGTGCAAGGCGTGGGCTTCATCAAGCGCCACACCCGGCCGAACCCGCAGCGAAACATCAAGGGCGGCATCGCCGAGCGCGAAGCCGCAATCCACGTCTCGAACGTGATGATCGTGTCGCCCGAAGACGACCGTCGTTCGCGGCTGGGCGCCAAGTTCCTCGAAGATGGGCGCAAGGTGCGGATCGCTCGACGCGGCGGGGAGGTTCTGGACAAGTGAGCGCGCGACTGAAGGAAAACTACGTGAAGACGATCGTGCCGCGCCTGATGCAGGAGCGGAAGTACCCTAACGTGATGGCGGTGCCCAAGCTCACCAAGATCGTCGTCAACATGGGCGTCGGCGAGGCCACCCAGAACATCAAGATCCTCGACACGGCGATGGACGAGCTCGGAAAGATCACTGGCCAGAAGCCGGCGATGCGGCGCAGCCGGAAATCGATCGCGGCCTTCAAGCTGCGCCAAGGCATGCCGGTCGGCGCCACCGTCACGCTGCGCGGCGATCGCATGTACGAGTTCGTGGACCGGCTCTGCAACGTGGCGCTGCCGCGCGTGCGCGACTTCCGGGGCGTGCCCACGAGCTCTTTCGACGGACGCGGCAGCTACACGCTCGGCCTGCGCGACCAGATCTTGTTCCCAGAGGTCGACTACGCCAAGGTCGACAAGCTCCGGGGTATGAACGTGACTTTCGTGACGACGGCCCGGACGGACGAGGAATCCCAGCTGTTGCTGAAGTACCTCGGCATGCCGTTCCGGAATCAGTAGGGGGAAGCGAAGTGGCGAAGACGTCTCTCGTTGCCAAGGCCGCCCGCAAGCCGAAGTTCGCGGTGCAAGGCTACACACGCTGCCGGCAGTGCGGGCGCCCGCGGGCGTACATCCGCAAGTTCCAGCTCTGCCGCATTTGCTTCCGCAAGCTCGCCCTCGCCGGGGACATCCCCGGCGTGATCAAGGCGAGCTGGTAGGCCGGAGGGACCTTCTATGAACATGACCGACCCGATCGCGGACATGATCACGCGGATCCGAAACGGGGTCCGCGCGCGCACGCCCAAGGTGGACATGCCCGCGAGCAAGCTGAAGACCGAAATAGCCCGCATCCTGAAGGACGAGGGCTACATCACCAACTACAAGAAGAGTGAGGACGGCAAACAAGGCGTCCTGCGCGTCTACTTGAAGTACGGCCCGGGCATGGAGCGCGTGATCACCGACCTGCAGCGCGTCAGCCGTCCCGGTTGCCGCATCTACTGTGGCAAGGATCAGATACCCCGCGTGTTCGGCGGGCTCGGGATCAACGTGCTCAGCACCTCGCGCGGGGTGATGAGCGGCCGCACCGCGGCCCGCGACGGCGTGGGCGGCGAGATCCTGTTCAACGTCTGGTAGGAGATCGTCAATGTCTCGCGTCGGAAGAAAAGTAATCGCCGTCCCGAAGGACGTGAAGGTCCTGGTCGGCGACAGCGTCCTATCGGTCCAAGGGCCGAAGGGCAAGCTGCAGACGCCGGTGCCGCCCGGGATCTCGTTCGCGCTCTCGGGCAGCGAGCTCCACTGCAAACGTTCGAACGACGAGCGTCAACAGCGCGCCTTCCACGGCCTGGCGCGCTCGCTCGCGCAGAACGCCGTCACGGGCGTCACCGAAGGCTTCAGCAAGGAGCTCGACATCGTCGGCGTCGGCTACAAGGCGCTGCTCGAAGCCAAGAAAGTGGTGTTCTCGCTGGGCTTCTCGCACACGATCGACTTCGCGATTCCCGAGGGGATCAAGGTCGCGATCGACAAGCAGACGCATATCGTTGTCTCGGGCATCGACCGGCAGCAGGTCGGCCAGGTGGCCGCCGAGATCAGGAGGCTTCGCAAGCCTGACCCGTACAAGCAGAAGGGCATTCGCTACGTGGGCGAAGTGCTCAAGAAGAAGGCGGGCAAGGCTGGAGCAACCGGAGCCGGAGCCAAGTAAGCCATGAGCGTCAAGACCAAGGAAGAGATCCGCGAGCGCATCCATCGGCGCATCCGCAAGAAGGTTGCGGGCACGCCGGCGCGTCCCCGGCTGGCGGTGTTTCGCAGCCAGTCGCACATCTACGCGCAGGTGATCAACGACGACCTCGGCCAGACATTGTGCGCGGCCAGCTCGCTCGACAAGGAGCTGAAGCCGCAGTTCAAGCGTGGCACCAACGTGGCCGCCGCCAAGGCGGTCGGCCAACTGATCGCGACCCGCGCCAAGGAAAAGGGCGTGGAGTTGGTCGTGTTCGATCGCGGCGGTTTCCTGTACCACGGACGCGTGAAGGCGCTCGCCGATGCCGCGCGTGAAGCCGGATTGAAATTCTGAGGAACCACGAATGAAGGCGCATCTCGAAAAGATCGACATTTCCAGCCTCGAACTCAAGGACCAAGTGGTCTCGATCAACCGCGTCACCAAGGTCGTGAAGGGCGGCAAGAACCTGTCCTTCAGCGCGCTCGTGGTGGTGGGCGACAGCAACGGCCACGTGGGCTACGGGATGGGCAAAGCGCGCGAGGTCAGCTCCGCGATCAAGAAGGGCATCGAGGCCGCCAAGAAGAACGTGATCCGGGTGCCGATCACCGATAAGGGCGCCACGATCCCGCATACCGTCCAGGGCCGTTTCGGCTCGGGCTGCGTGCTCTTGAAGCCGGCCTCCGACGGCACCGGCGTGATCGCGGGCGGCGCGGTGCGCGCCGTGATCACGGCCTCTGGAATCCAGAACGTCCTCACCAAGAGCCTGGGTAGCACCACCGCGCACAACGTGGTGAAGGCAACGATCGACGCGCTCTTGCGGTTGCGGCGGCCCGAGCGCATCGCGCGGCTTCGCGGCAAGACGCTCGAGGAGGTCCTGGGTCCGGACGAAAAGAAGAAGAAGGCGGTCTTGGCCGTCAGCGCGGCCGCGCCCTCGAGCGAAACGCCGCCGCCTTCCAGCGAACCGCTGGCGGGCGCCTAGGTCGGCGAGGGATCTGGTTCATGGCGAAGGCGAAAAAGCCGGCGGCGGCAGGGACGATCAAGGTGAAGATGATCGGCAGCGTGATCGGCTGCACCAGCTCTCAGCGTGAGACGGTGCGCGGTCTGGGACTGCGAAAGATGCACCAGGTCGTGGAGCGCCAGGACACCAAGGCGATCCGCGGCATGGTGAACGCGGTCCCGCATCTCGTGACGATCGTCAAGTAAGGGGAGAACGACGTGGGTCTTCAGAATCTCAAGCCGGCCAAGGGCGCTACCCGGAACCGCAAGCGCGTCGGCCGCGGCCCGGGCAGCGGCACGGGCAAGACGTCCGGCCGCGGCGAGAAGGGCCAGAAGAGCCGCAGCGGCTTCGCGCGCAAGCCGGGCTTCGAGGTCGGCCAGATGCCGCTGCATCGGCGCATCCCGAAGCGCGGCTTCACCAACCACCGCTTCAAGAAGGTCTACGCGATCGTCAACCTGGAGCGGCTCGAGCTGTTCGACGCGGGAACGATCGTGACGCCTGAAGTGCTGGTCGAGCATGGCGTGATCAAGAACACCAAGCTCGGCGTGAAAGTGCTGGGCGAGGGCACGCTCACCAAGGCGCTCACGGTCAAGGCGCACAAATTCAGCGCCAAATCGCAAGAAGCGATCACCAAGCTCGGCGGCAAGGCCGAAGTGATCGAGGCCTAGCGGGAGCACAGAATGCTTCAGAGCCTCAAGAACATCTGGGAGATCCCGGATCTCCGCAAGCGGGTGCTTTTCACCCTGGGCATGCTCGCGGTGTATCGACTGGGCAACCACATCCCCACGCCTGGCATCAACGCCAAGGCGCTGATCGATTTCTTCGAGCAGAACAAGGGGAACTGGTTCGGCCTGGTCGACATGTTCTCGGGCGGCAACCTCGCGAAGGTGACCATTTTCGCGCTGGGGATCATGCCGTACATCTCGGCCTCGATCATCCTGCAATTGCTCACGGTCGTCTGGCCGTACCTCGAGAAACTCAGCAAGGAAGGCGAGCTCGGGCGTCGCAAAATCACCCAGTACACCCGCTACGGAACCGTGCTGTTGTCGATCGTCCAGTCGCTGGGCATCGCCGCCTACCTGGAGCAGATGACGCTCAACCAGAGTTTCCAGATCGTCGCGAACCCCGGCCTGGCGTTCAAGCTGATGACGGTGCTGACGCTGACCACCGGCACCGCGTTCATCATGTGGCTGGGCGAGCAGATCACCGACCGCGGCGTCGGCAACGGCATGAGCCTGTTGATCTTCGCCGGCATCGTGGTTGGTTTCCCGCGTGGCTTGCTGGATACTGCCCAGAAGATCTTCCGCGGCGAGCTGGGGCTGATCACGACGCTCTTGCTGCTGGCGATGATGGTCCTGGTGATCGCGGCGATCATCTTCGTCGAGCGCGGCCAGCGCCGGATCACGGTCCAGTACGCGAAGCGCGTGGTCGGACGGCGCATGTACGGCGGCCAGTCGACACACCTGCCGCTGCGCGTCAACACCAGCGGCGTGATCCCGGTGATCTTCGCCAGCTCGATCATCGCGTTCCCGCAGACGATCGCGTCGTTCTTCCAGGGCAACAACCCATGGATGCAGGGCGTGTCCGAGCAGCTCCAGTGGGGGATGCCGCTCTACAACCTGCTCTACGTCTCGTTCATCATCTTCTTCTGCTACTTCTACACCGCGATCGTGTTCAACCCAGACGACGTGGCCGAGAACATGCGCAAGTACGGCGGCTTCATCCCCGGCATTCGTCCCGGCAAGCGCACCGCCGAGCACCTCGACCACATCCTGGGACGGATCACGTTCGGCGGCGCCATCTACCTGGCGGCGATCGCGCTCTTGCCCGAGTTCCTGATCGCGGGCTTCAAAGTCGCCCCGATCCCGGTGATTGGGCCGCCGCTCGACGCGTTCCTGAACGAGAACAACCTGGGCTGGATCACGCAAGGGCTCGGCCTCAACTTCTTCTTCGGCGGCACATCGCTCCTGATCCTGGTCGGTGTCGCGATGGACACCGTCGCTCAGGTCGAGGCGCAGCTCATCATGCGCCACTACGACGGGATTACCGGCAAGGGCGGGCGGAGGATTCGTGGCCGACGCTAGCCCGCGAATGGCCGCCGCCGCGCCGCCGCGCGTCATCTTCCTGGGCCCCCCGGGCGCGGGGAAGGGAACGCAGGCTGAACGCCTGGCGGCCCACCTGGGCGTTCCGAAGATCTCGACCGGCGACATGCTGCGCGAGGCGATCGCCAATGGGACGCCGCTCGGCCAGAAAGCGGCGCCGCTGATGGAAACCGGCGGCCTGGTCACCGACGATCTCCTGATCGAGATGATCCGCGAGCGGGTCAGCGAGCCCGATTGCCGCGCGGGCTTCATCCTGGACGGCTTTCCGCGCACGGTTCCCCAGGCGCAGAGCCTGGAGAACCTGCTGCCGGGCGGTGCTACGGCTTTCGTGGTCTTCAACTTCAGAGTGCCGCGTGAGGAGCTGCTGCGGCGGCTCGGTAGCCGCAAGCGCAACGACGACACGGGAATGGTCGTGCAACGGCGTCTCTCCGAGCACGACGAGCGCACCAACCAGATGGTCGACTACTTCAAGGCGCGCACCACGATCCACGACATCGACGGATTCCGCGAGATGGACCTGGTGCAGGGCCACCTCGTCTCTCTCCTGAGCAGGGTTCAGTGAGCGTCCAGAAATCCTGGGACGAGTTGCAGACGATGCATCACGCCAACCGCATCGTAATCGAGACGATCGACGCGCTGGAAGCGGCGGCGAAGCCCGGCGTGAAGACCAAGGAGCTCGATGCCCTGGCCCGCCAGCGCATCGAGAGGGCCGGCGCCAAGCCGACGTTCCTGGGTTACCGGGGGTACCCGGCGACGTTGTGCATCTCGATCAACGACGAGGTCGTGCACGGTATCCCCGGCGAGCGGCGCCTCGAAGAAGGCGACATCGTCGGGCTGGACCTTGGAGCCACGCTGAACGGCTACGTCGGCGACGGGGCGCGGACGATCGCAGTCGGCAAGGCCGACAAGCACGCCGAGCAGTTGATGCGCGTCACTCGCGAGGCGCTGATGCTGGCGATCGCCGAGTGCCGTCCGGGCCGCCGGGTCGGGGATTTGGGGCACGCGGTCGAGAGCCACGCGACACGGCACGGCTACGGCGTCGTCCGCGAGTTCGTCGGCCACGGCATCGGGACCAGCCTCCACGAAGATCCCCAGGTTCCGAACTACGGTCCGGCCGGACGCCGCGAGCGGCTGCGCCCGGGCATGTGTCTCGCGATCGAGCCGATGCTGAACGCCGGCAGGGCCGACGTGCGCGTGCTCGACGACGGCTGGACCGCGGTGACCGTCGACGGTAGCTTGTCGGCGCACTTCGAGTATTCGGTCGCGGTGACCGAAGCCGGCCCGTGGATCCTGTGCGAGCCGTACCCGTACGGGAGGCAGGTGAAATTTGCCTGAAGCCGCGAATCAGGAACGTTTGACGGTGGACGCCCGTGTGTTGGAGGCCCTGCCGAACGCGCTCTACCGCGTGGAGCTGCTCACAGAAAAACGCAGCGAGGCGACGGTGCACGCGACGGGCGCGGGTGCTTTGTCGCGAGTCCGGCCCGGTGACGACGTGGTGGTGGAGCTCACGGCCTACGACCATACCCGCGGCCGCATCGTGCGGCGCAGGACGTAGAAGAGGGACCATGAAAGTCAGGTCGTCGATCAAGAAGATCTGTACCAAGTGCAAGATCGTGCGCCGCCACGGGGTGGTCTACGTGATCTGCGCGAATCAGAAACACAAGCAGAGGCAGGGGTAAGAGCATGGCACGTATCGCCGGTGTGGATTTGCCGCGACAGAAGCGCGTCGAGATCGCGCTAACCTACATCTACGGCATTGGTGTCGCCCGTTCGATTGGGATCCTCCGAGAAGCCAAGATCGATTCGAGCGTCCGCGTCAAGGATCTGTCCGAGGAGGAGGTCAGCCGCGTGGCCAAGATCCTCGACAACCAGGGCAGCGTCGAGGGCGATCTGCGCAAGGACATCTCGATGAACATCAAGCGCCTGATGGAGATCGGCAGCTACCGTGGCATGCGCCATCGCCGCAACCTGCCGGTGCGCGGACAGCGCACGCATACCAACGCGCGCACGCGCAAGGGTCCACGACGAGCCATGATCAAGTCAAAACCATCGGCGACGAAGTAGGAGACGGGCATGAGCACGACCACTACCACCACGACCGAAAAGAAGCCAACGCCCAAGAAGTCGAAGAAGGAGAAGAAGCACGTCGCGCACGCGATCGTTCACGTCTACGCCTCCTTCAACAACACCCACGTCACGATCACTGATCTCGAGGGTAACGTGATCGCGTGGTCGAGCGCGGGCACGCTCGGCTTCAAGGGCTCGCGCAAGGGGACTCCCTTCGCTGCGCAGCAGGCGGCCACAGCCTGCGCCACTGCGGCGAAAGAGTCGGGCTTGCGCTCGTGCGACATCAAGGTGAAGGGGCCTGGCAGCGGCCGCGAATCGGCGATCCGAGCACTGCAGGCGTCCGGGGTCGAGATCAAGTCGATTCGAGACGTCACGCCGATCCCCCACAACGGTTGCCGGCCGCCCAAGCGGCGGCGGGTCTAGGAGCGTAGAAAGTGGCCAGATACACCGGGTCGGTCTGCCGTCTGTGTCGTCGCGAGGGGATCAAGCTGTTCCTCAAGGGCGACCGCTGTTTCACGGAGAAGTGCGCAATCGAGAAGCGCAACTACGCCCCCGGACAGCACGGCAAGGGCGGTCGCGTGAAGAGCAAGGTGCAGGGCTACGGCTTGCAGTTGCGCGAGAAACAGAAGACGAAGCGCCTCTACGGCATGCTCGAAGGACAGTTCGCGTTGACCTTCGATCGCGCCAGCCAGGAGAAGGGCGTCGTCGGCGAGAAGCTGCTCCAGAAGCTGGAGCGGCGCCTCGACAACGTGTGCTACCGGCTCGGCTTCGGTAGCTCGCGCGCCCAGGCGCGGCAGTTGGTGCGCCACGGGCATGTGTGCGTGAACGAGAAGAAGCTCAACGTGCCGAGCTTCCAGGTGAAGGTCGGCGATGTCGTCACGCTGGCGGCCGCCGCGTCCAAGAACGGCCAGGTGACCGCGTCTGTCGACTCAGTCAAGGGCCGGGGCGTGCCGAAGTGGCTGGAGCTCGACCCGGCCGCCATGAAGGGGAAGGTGCTGTCGCTGCCAGCGCGCGACGACGTGAACTTCCCGATCCAGGAACAGCTCATCGTCGAGCTGTATTCGAAGTAACCAGAGAGGAACGGAAACGAAGATGCTTTGGAAAGGCTTCCAGAAGCCCAAGCGGCTCGAGGTCGATCGCGAGACGCAGACCGATCACTACGGCCGCTTCTATGCCCAGCCGTTCGAACGTGGCTTTGCAACGACCGTGGGCAACACGCTCCGGCGCGTTCTGCTGTCGAGCATCGAGGGCGCAGCGGTGACCGCGATCCGGGTGGAGGGCGTGCTGCACGAGTTCTCGCCGATCCCGGGCGCGATGGAGGACACCACCGACCTGATCCTCAACCTGAAGCGTGTCCCGCTGAAGCTCCACGTCGACCACACCAAGACGCTGACGCTCAAGACCTCGGAAGCCGGCGAGATTCGGGCCAAGCACATCACGCCCGACGCCGACCTCGAGATCCTGGATCCCGAGGCGTACATCGCGACGCTGGGTCAGGGCTCCACGCTCTCGATCGAGATGCGTGTGAAGCAGGGTCGTGGCTACGTCTCGGCCGACAAGAACTTCGACGAGGACCTGTCGATCGGCTGGATTCCGCTCGACTCGGTGCACTCGCCGATCAAGAAGGTCAACTACTTCGTCGAGAACGCGCGCGTCGGCCAGGCCACCGACTACGAGAAGCTCACGCTCGAGGTCTGGTCGAACGGCGCGGCGAGCCCGCGCGACGCGGTCGGCCTGGCGGCGAAGCTGATGCGCGACCATCTGGCGATCTTCGTCAACATCGAGGACGACGAGGCGGCCGACGAGGCGCCCGTAGAGATCTCCGACCAGGATCGCGAGATGTACATGGACAAGCTGAACAAGAGCGTCGACGAGCTCGAGCTGTCGGTGCGCTCCTACAACTGCCTGAAGAACGCCAACATCCGCTCGATCGGCGAGCTGGTCCAGAAGACCGAAACCGAGATGCTGAAGACCAAGAACTTCGGCCGCAAGTCCTTGAACGAGATCAAGGAGATCCTCTCGGGGATGGGCTTGTCGCTCGGAATGAAGCTCGACAACTGGCAGCAGCCGCAGTCCTAGGCGATCCCGGAGAGATAGAGGAAGGCATCCGATGAGACACCGCGTCGCCCATCGCAAGCTGGGACGCACCACGTCGCACCGGACCGCGCTCTTGCGCAGCCTGGCGACGGCGCTCTTCGAGAGAGAGCGCATCCGCACCACCTTGATGAAGGCCAAGGAGCTGCGGCCCTTCGCGGAAAAACTGATCACGCTCGCGAAGCGCGAAGAGAACCGCGCGCACTCGCAGCGGCTCGCGTCGCGCGACATTCGAGACAAGGTCGTCGTGAAGAAGCTCTTCGACACGCTCGGCGCGCGCTTCGCTGCGCGGCCCGGTGGCTACACGCGGATCCTTCGGCTCGGGCCTCGCCAGGGTGACGGCGCTGAGATGGCGATCGTCGAGTTGCTCGGCTCGGAGTGGAAACCGGCTGAGAAGGACGAGAAGGGCAAGAAGGACGAGAAGGGCAAGGCCGCGCCCGCCGACACGGCCGCCAAACCCAAGAAGGCGGTCAAAGGGAAGATGGAGGCCGCGGCCGAGTAGCGATCGTCTCGTCATCTCGGCGCGTTTGCAGGTGGTCGACCCCGGGGTCGGCCGCCCGCTTTCTGCTCAGGGTTCGAGCTTCACCGTGGCGGTGACCCCGTCATCCCGATAAGTGAGCTCGGCGATCGCGCGCAGCCGATCCGTCGAGGTCCGGCGGAACGTCCAAGTCGCGACGGCCCCCTCCGCCGCCGGCCGCAACAGCTCGGGGCCCTCGCTTCCCTGGATCGATACGCCGCCTGCGGCGTCGATCGAGAAGCGCACCTCGACCTTGCCGACGACCCCCGCCATCCGTGCCAGCGGCGGGGGCACCGGCCTTCGTCCCTTGGTCAAGTCGGGCATTCCGGGCTCCAGAGCCACGTCTCGCAGCGCCGAAACGGCAGCTTCCGGAGCCGCGATCGGGGGCTCGACCGTCGAGCGAAGAACTTCCGTCTGCGGAACGGCGGCGGGGCTCGGCGTGGGCAAGGGCGGGGGCAGGCTCGCGGCGGGCGTCGGGGCGGCGGCCGGCGGCGCCGAGGACACTGATCCTGGCGGTGGCGCCACAGGCGTCGCCAGCGAGGCGGCGGGTGCCGACTCACTCTGGCGCAGGCCAGTGAGCGCCAGGACCACTCGTGGCGGACTTCCGGAAACGAAATCGGCCTGGACGCGGAACGACATGCTGCTGCGCGCGGTGTCGGGCGCGAACAGCCAGCTCCGGACGGCCTGCAGCAGCGCTTCGGTATACGGCGGGTTGCCGCTACGGATCTCCGCTTCCACGACACGGCCCTCGGCGTTTATCGAGATCTCGGCGAGAGCGGTTGCCCTCTCTAGGGCCTCCGCGCCTTTGGGGAACGCTGGGACCGCGCCTTGCCGCAGTTCCGGGATGCCCTCCTGGCGAGTGATCTCGGGGAGCTGCATCAGGAACGTGATCGGCACGGTCAGCTTGACGGCCACCGGCTTGCCGGCGACCTTGGCGGGCTCGTACTCCCACTTGCGGACGGCCACGATCGCGGCCTCGTCGAGCCCTGGAATGCTGCGGACCACGTCGACCGCGCCGACCCTCCCTTCCTTGTCGATCGTCACTTCCAGTATCACGATGCCCCGAAGCCCCCTGGCCTGCGCCTCGGGCGGGTACTCAGGCTTCACCATCTTGGTACGCTTGGGCACTGGGACGCCCTCGCTGCCGGCGATCAGCGGCGCTTCCTGTGCCGGAACAGGGGCGGCGGCCAAGAGCCCGATGAGGCCCGCGAGCGCGAGCGGCGTCACCCTCACTCCTCGGCTTTCACGTCGCCGCGCAAGGCTTTCGCCGCGGCGATCACCTTCTCCTGGAGATGTGCCGGTACTTCGTCGTAGTGGGCCATCTCCATATGATACGAGCCGCGGCCCCCGGTCATCGAAGTGAGGTCGGCGTCGAAGGACAGCATTTCCGAAAGCGGCACCTCCGCGCGGATGACCTGCAGGCTGGCCGACGGCTCCATGCCCTGCGGCCGGCCGCGACGGCTCGAGAGATCGCCCATCACCGAGCCCGCGTACTCCTCGGGCACCGCGATGTCGACCCTCATGATCGGCTCCAGGATGGTCGGCCGGCACTTCGCGACCGCATCCTTGAATGCTAGCGAACCGGCGATCTTGAAGCTCATCTCGGAGGAGTCGACGTCGTGATACTGGCCGTCGAACAGCTCGACCTGGAAGTCGACCATCGGATATCCGGCGAGGATGCCGCGAGTCCGGCTTTCCTGGATGCCCTTCTCCACCGCCGGGATGAAGTTCCTGGGGATGCTGCCACCGGAGATGTCGTCGACGAACTTGAAGTCCTCGCCGCGAGCCAGCGGCCGCATGCGGATCTTGCAGTCGCCGAACTGGCCGTGGCCGCCGGATTGCTTCTTGTGGCGGCCGTGTCCTTCGGCTGCGCCTTTGATGGTTTCGAGATATGGGATCTTCGGCTTCCTGAGGTTGACCTCGACCTTGTAGCGCTTCCTGAGTTTGCCGACCACCACCTCGACGTGGAGCTGGCCGACGCCCGAAAGCAGGATCTCGTGCGTCAGGGCGTCGCGCGACAGCCGCAGCACGGGGTCCTCTTCCATGATTCGATGGAGCGCCGTCGAGATCTTGTCATCGTCGCCGCGCGTCCGCGGCTCGATCGCGAACGTCGTCGCGGGCTCCGGGAATACGACCGGCGCGTACACGATCGGCGCCGACTTCTCCGAGAGTGTGTCGCCCGTGTGCGTCTCCTTGAGCTTCGCGACGACCCCGATGTCGCCGGCCTGGACCTCGGGCACGGCGACCTGTTGCTTGCCTTGCAGCAGGAAGACGCCGCCCAGCTTCTCGATCGCGTCGCGCGACGGGTTGAGGAGCGTCGAGTCCGCCTTGACGCTGCCCGAGTAGACGCGAAACAGACTGAGCCGTCCGGCGTGCGGGTCGGCGATCGTCTTGAACACGAACGCCGAGACGGGAGCGTCGGCGGTCGGCGGCCGCGAGGCGTCGGCCTTGGTCGTGGGATCAGTGCCGCGAGCCTCGCCGCGATCGGCGGGCGCGGGAAGCAGGTCGACGATGGCGTCCAGCAGCGGGTGCGCGGCCACGTTATGAAGCGACGACGCAGGCAGCACCGGGAACAGCTTGCCGGCGCGAACCGCGGCGCGCAGCCCGCGCAGCAAGTCTTCTGCTGCGAGCGTGCCCTTCTCGAAGAACGACTCCATCAGCTCTTCATCGGTCTCGGCCACCATCTCCACGAGCTTGTCGCGGGCCGCGCGCTCGGCCTCGCGGATGCCCTCGGGGAGCTCGACTTCCTTGAAGGCGCCGCTCTGGTCGTCGGCATACACGTCGGCCTTCTCGCGCACCAGGTCGGCGACGCCCACGAAGCCCTTCTCTTCGCCGAGCGGAATCGCGAGCGGCACTACGCCCCGTCCAAAGGCGCGCTCCAGCGATGCGAGCGTTCTTTCGAACGAAGCCCGCTCGCGGTCCATCCGATTGACCACGATGAGCCGCGGCAACTCGTACTCCGTGGCCGTCGCCCAGACTTTCTCGGTCTGCACCTCGACACCCGAGACGGCGTCCACCACGACGATCGCGGCGTCCGCCACGCGCAACGCGGAGCGGGCTTCCGAAATGAAGTTCGCGTAGCCCGGTGCATCGATCAGGTTCAGCTTGTTCTTGCGCCACTCGCCGTGCGCCAGCGCGAGCTGCAGGCTGATCTTTCGCTCGATCTCGTCGGCGTCGAAGTCGGTCAACGCCGTGCCGTCGTCGACACGGCCGAGCCGGCTGTGCGCACCCATGTCGAAGAGCAAGGCCGACACCAGCGTGGTTTTGCCGCAGCCGCCGTGACCGACTACGGCGACGTTGCGGATGCTGGTAGCGTCGTAAACCTTCATGCCACCTCCCAAAAAGGGGCCAGGCCTCTGAAAGTCCGGGGATCATAGCATCGCGTAAGATGGGTGGGATGTTTGACGCGCCGCGGCTCGCGATCGCTTTCGACGCGAGCCGGGTCACGGGAATCCTGTTGGAACGCGGGCGCCCGGTCGCTCACGCACAGGCGTCGCTCGCCAGGGGGGCGCTCGTTCCCCGGCCCCTCGAGGAAAACCTGATTCGTCCGGCGGAGGTGCGCGACGGGCTCTCGCAGGTGATTCGCGATCTGGGTCGATCCGGCCCCACTGCGCTGGTGCTGCCAGAAGGGCTCGCGCGCTTCGCGCTGCTGGATCTCCAGGAGGGAGTTGCCGCCCTCGAAGCCGCGCGCTTTCGCTTGGGCGCCGCGCTCCCGTTTCCCGTCAGCGAGGCAGCCGTGGATGGCGTGACTGCGGGTCCGCGGCGCTTCCTGGCGGCCGCCGTTCGTCGCACGGTCGTGCGCGGCTACGAAGCCGTCGCCGCCGAAGCGGGCGTTCGTCAGGAACGCGTCGACCTGGCGCCGCTCGTCTCGCTCGCGCCGCTCCTCGACGAGCGCGGGCCGATCGTCGCGGCGCATGTGGGAGACGCGGCGTTCAGCGTGGCGGTGGTGCACGAAGGGAGGATCCAGTCGTTTCGCAACCGTCGCCGTGATCCTGATGGCCACGAGTACGAGCGGCTGCGCGACGAGCTCTTGCGCTCGGGCGCGCTCCTGGGAATCGACCGGCCGCGGATCGTGGTGTTCGGAGCCGACGCTCCCGAGCTGGCGGCGGCGCTGCGCAGCGAGGGTCAGCTGGCCGAGGTGGGCGGCAAGCGCAGCGGCAGCGAGCCGGCGTCCGCCGGCTGGTTGGCGGCGGTGTCGTGAGCCGATCTCCGGATTTCTCTTCCCGGGCGGCAAAGAGCCCTGGGCCGTCGCGGCGCGACACACTCCTGCTCGGCGTCGCCGTGGCGCTGGCGCTGGCGGCCAGCGCCGAGGCGTGGCAAGCGCTGCGCGATTCGCGCGAGAGTGCTTTGAGCCTGCGCGAGCTGCGAGCGGACGTGGCGGCCACGCACGAGCGGCTGCGCACGCTTCAGGGAACCAAGCAGGCCGGCTCGGACGCCCTGGCGGCTCGGATCGTGCTCTCGGCCGAGGCGCCACCGGCTCGCGTCGTCGCGGACCTGAGCGCGCTGTTGCCCCCCGACGTGCGACTCGACGGCCTCTTGCTGGACTACGCAGCCAAGCTGCAGATCGAGGCGCGTGTCGGTGCGCGCCGGCCCGCCGCCTACGACCAGCTCTTCGAGCGGCTGGCGAGCTCCCGGCGCTTCAGCGAGGTGATGCCCGGCCCCGAGGCGCGCGAACCCGACTTGCGCTCTTCGCTGCGCATGGTCTATCGGCCCGACCCGTGAAGCTCGCAGCGGCGTTCCTGCTGGCGCTCCTGGCGGCTTCGCTCCACTACGGTCTGAGCCTGCCAGCTCGCGAGGCGCTAGTCCGCGACGGCGACACACAGCGGCGGCTGCGCGCCGAGCGCCGCGAAATCGAGCGCCGTCTGGTTCCGCTGCAGCGCTCCGAGACGGCCCGGGCGCGCGCGCTCGTGGCCCTGCCCGCGGTGGCGCTGCAACAGGGCCAGGAAGCTCCGGGACTTCGGCGGACGATTCTGGCGATTGTCGAACGCTTCCGGGTGAGCCAGCTGAAGTTGAGTATCCGGCCCGGCCAGGGCGATTCGCTCGCTGCGTTCTCGCTGTCGCTGGAAAGCGATCTCGACACGCTGCTGCAGGCCACGTCGGAGGTCACCAGCCGGAGCGGGATCGTGCTGTCGCGCGCCCGCTTCACTCCCGCGGCATCGGCCGTCGCGCTGGAGCTCGACGGCTTCCTGCCGCGTTTGTCGCGATGACGCCGCGCCTCGCGGCGGCGCTCGCGCTCGTAGCCCTGCTCGCGGCCATCCTCTGGCGCGGGGCGAGCGGGAGCGCGCCGTCGGCCCCGTCACCTACGAAACCGGCCGCTAGCGGACCTGCGCCGCCGCGCGGTCCCTCGCCGGAGCCGAAGCACCTGGCGCGCGATCCTTTTCGCTACGCGGATTCGCGTCCCGTTCCTCACGACTCGGCACTGCAACCGCTCCAGCCGGTTCCCACGCCGCTCGCGACGCTTCGGCCTGCTGAGCCGCCTGTCCGCCTCTCGGGTTTCGCACGGCGGTCGGGGGTGTTGAAGGCGGTGCTGAACCTGCTGGGCTCGGTCGCGGTCGTCGGACCTGGTGAAACGATCGAGGGCTATCAGGTGCTGAGCGTCGACGAAGAGCGGGGTGTCCGCTTGCTCCAACCCGATGGGACGGAGATCAGGCTGTCGCGTTCGGATAGCTAGCAGGCCCGCTCGGCCTTTGCCGGGTGTGTAGCGCATGCTAGGCTGCCTCGCAAGTCCGCCTTTCAGCGCGTTGTTTCGCTGCTGACCCTCCCCATGGCGAAGAGAGAACGCTTCGGCAAATTCGTTCTGCTCGATGAGGTCGCCACCTCCGGGCTAGGAACGGAGTACCGCGCGGCCAAGCTCGCGGGTGCGTCCCTCGAGCGCCTCGTGAGCCTGATCCGGGTCACGCCCGCCCTCTCCGGGAATACCGATTTCGCCAAGGCCCTGATGGAACAAGCCAAGGCGGCGGCTCGCCTGCAGAGCCCGAACGTCCTCAAGCTGGTGGCGATCGGCGGACCGATCGGCAGCTCGCTGTATCTCGCGTACGAGCACGTCGAGTCGAAAAGCCTGAAGGCGATCCTCGAGCGCTCGCGTCGGGACGGCTTCCCGTTCGCTGCGGACCAGGCCCTGCTGATCGCCAGCAAGCTCAGCGCTGCTCTCGAGTATGCGCACGGAAAGAACGGCGAGTCGGGCCCCCAGGCCCACGGCTTCGTCAACCCCGACGCCGTCCTGGTAACCCACGATGGCGAGGTCAAGGTCCGGGGCTTCGGAACCTGGACCGCGGGCATCCGTGAGGCCTCGGGTATCGCTGGCGACGAGGCGCTCTACCTCTCTCCGGAGCAAACCGCGGGCGGCGGCGCCGACGCCAAGTCCGATCTCTTCGCGACGGGCGCGCTGCTGTTCGAGATGCTCACGGGCCAGCCGCTGTTCAGCTACTCGAGCGGCCGCGACGTGGCCGCCCGGCTGAAGACCGCAAGGCTGACGGCGGCGGCTGAAGCCGACGCGCTGCCCAAGCCGATGCTCGAGATCCTGACGCGCGCCTTGGCTCCGGAGCCGAGCGCTCGCTTCGCCGACATGGCCGAGATGCAACGGGCCGTCGCCGCGCTGATGTTCTCGGGCGAGTTCAGCCCGACCACCTTCAATTTGGCGTTCTTCATGCACTCGCTGTTTCGCGAAGAGATCGAGCGCGAGGCGCAAGCGGTCGCCGAGGAGAAGGCTGCGAGCTACGCGGAGTTCGCGAGCCAGGACGCGTCGAAGGCCGCGGCGCCCGCCCGTGCGGTCGCGGCGACCCCAGCGGCTGTGTTGCCTCCGCCCGAGCCGGATCCGGTCGCTTCGACTCCGGTCCCCGGCGCCGACCTCGAGATCCGCCCGCCGGCCACCGAGGAAACGCTTCCTCCTCGGGGCAAGCAGCATGCGACCCCCGTCGAAGGCGTCGCCGTCGATCTCGCGACCTCAGCGAGCGAGGGCGCTTCGAACCCGACCTTTCACAAGCCGGAGCGGCGCCGCGGCGTGCCGGCGGTGGTCGGCCTCGGCATCATCGCGGCGATCGCGGGATGGTATTTTATGCTCGGGCCGGGGGCCACGACGGCACAACCGGCGCTCCCGCCAGCCACGCTCAGCACCCAAGCGGCGGTCGCGTTGGCGCGCGTCAAGGAGCTCGAAGAAAAGCTGCGGCGCTTCGAGCAGGAGAAGGCGGAAGCCGAAGCCAAGGCCGCGGAAGACGCCAAGCAGAAGCTTGAGGCGCAGGCGGCTGCCAAGGGCCAGACCGTCGATCCAGCGGTGCTGTTGAAGTCGCAAGATGATGCGCGCCGCAACGCTCAAGCGGATCAGGCAGAGCGACAGGAAGAGCGCCGCCGGCTCGAGGATGAGAAGCGCGCCAAAGAGGCGCGTGTCCAGGAGGAGAACCGACCCGCGGATGCGTTGGTCGCGGCGGCCGCAACGCCCTCGCCGCCGCTCGCCGCCGTCACTTCGCCCGCGGCGAAACCCCCAGCCGCTGCACCCGTCCCCGTGACCGCCCCTGCGAAGCCAGCCTTGAAGCCAGGCACGCTCGTCAACCTGAACGATCTGGGCGTGATCCCGCCGATCGTCGAGCGCCCGGCGCCGCTCCAGTACCCGGCCTTCGCGCTCCAACAGCGCGCGGAAGGCATCGTCGAGTTGAATGTGCTGGTCGACGAGCGCGGCATCGTCGTCGACGTCACGGTCGTGAAGGGCGTCGCGGGCCTGGGCTTGAACCAGGCCGCGATCGAAAACGTGAAGCGCCGAAAGTACCGGCCGGCGACCAAGGATGGCGTGCCGGTGAAGGTCCGGATACCGGTGACCGTGCGCTTCGAGCTGCCGCGCTGATCTACTGATCTAGCCTCACGTCAGGTACTTCGCGAGCCAGGCGTGGACCTCTTCGTAGAACTTGCGGCTGTTCTCGGCCTTCAACACCCAGAAGGCGTAGATCTGGGCCGCCTCGCCGTCGCGCCGATTCTCCTACCGCCGGGGCGAAAAAAGAGGGCGCCCCGAAGGGCGCCCGTTCGACGTGCCGTTGGCTACGGCTATCTAGTACATCCCGCCGCCGCCCGGAGGCATCGGGGGAGCGTCCTTCTTGTCCTCGGGGATCTCGGAGACGAGCGCTTCGGTGGTGAGCAGCAACGACGCGATCGACGCGGCGTTCTGCAGCGCGGAGCGGACCACTTTGGTCGGGTCGATCACGCCGGCATCGACCAGGTTCTCGTAGTCGTCGGTCGAGGCGTTGAAGCCGAACTCGGCGTCTTTGCTGTTCTCGCGGACCTTGGCCACCACGACGGCGCCTTCGAAGCCCGCATTCATCGCGATCTGGCGCAACGGCTCCTCGATCGCGCGGCGGATGATCTCGATGCCGACCTTCACGTCTTCGTCGCCCTTCAGCCCCTCGAGGGACTTCTGGGCGCGCAGCAGCGCCACGCCGCCGCCGGGAACGATGCCTTCCTCGACCGCCGCCTTGGTCGCGTGCATCGCGTCCTCGACGCGCGCCTTCTTCTCCTTCATCTCGGTCTCGGTCGCGGCGCCGACCTTGATCACCGCCACGCCACCCACGAGCTTGGCCAGCCGCTCTTGCAGCTTCTCGCGGTCGTAGTCGGAGGTCGTTTCGTCCACCTGGACGCGGATCTGTTTGACCCGTCCCTCGATGTCCTTCTGCTTGCCGCCGCCCTCGATGAGCGTCGTGTTGTCCTTGTCGATGGTGATCTTCTTGGCCTTACCGAGGTCGTCGAGCTTGATGTTCTCGAGCTTGATGCCTAGATCCTCGGTGATCGCCTTGCCGCCGGTCAGGATCGCGATGTCTTCGAGCATCGCCTTGCGGCGATCGCCGTAGCCGGGCGCCTTCACCGCGGCCACGTGCAGCGTGCCGCGCAGCTTGTTGACGACGAGCGTGGCGAGCGCTTCGCCCTCGACTTCCTCGGCGATGATCATGAGCGGCTTGCCGAGCTTGGCCACCTGCTCGAGCACGGGCAGCAGGTCCTTCATGTTCGAGATCTTCTTCTCGTGGATCAGCACCAGCGCGTTCTCGAGCACGACCTCCATCTTCTCGGCGTTGGTGATGAAGTAGGGCGACAGGTAGCCGCGGTCGAACTGCATGCCTTCGACCACCTCGAGCGAGGTCTCCATCGACTTGGCTTCCTCGACGGTGATGACGCCGTCCTTGCCGACCTTCTCCATCGCTTCCGCGATGATGTTGCCGATCGTCGGGTCGTTGTTCGCGGAGATCGTGCCGACCTGCGCGATCATCTTGCCCTTGACCGGCTTGCTGAGCTTCTTCAGCTCTTCGGTCACGACGCCGACTGCCTTCTCGATGCCGCGCTTCACTTCCATCGGGTTGGCGCCGGCCGTGACGTTCTTGATGCCCTCACGGTAGATCGCCTGCGCCAGCACCGTCGCCGTCGTGGTGCCGTCGCCGGCCACGTCGCTCGTCTTGGATGCGACCTCGCGGACCATCTGCGCGCCCATGTTCTCGAGTGGGTCCTTGAGCTCGATCTCCTTCGCCACCGTCACGCCGTCCTTGGTGATGACGGGGGATCCAAACTTCTTGTCGAGGACGACGTTCCGGCCCTTGGGCCCGAGCGTCACCTTGACCGCGTCGGCCAGACGGTTGACGCCACGCAGGATCGCCTGCCGCGATTCGTCACCGTACGTAATCTGTTTCGCCATGTGCTTCTCGTTCTCCTTACTTGTTCCGTTAGCCGACGACCGCGAGGACTTCGTCTTCGCGGAGGATCAGGTACTCATCGCCATCGATCTTGATGTCGGTGCCGGAGTACTTACCGAATAGGATCTTGTCGCCGGCCTTGACGTCGAGCGCCAGCTTGGTGCCGTTGTCGAGGACCTTGCCGTTGCCGACGGCGATCACTTGACCTTCCTGCGGCTTTTCCTTGGCGGAGTCGGGGATGATGATGCCCCCCTTGACCGTTTCCTTCTCTTCGATGCGCTTGACCAACAACCGGTCATGAAGCGGACGAACCTTCATGTGTCTCGTCTCCTCGTTCATTCCGCGGCCAGAAATTTGAGCCGCTGTCCTTAGTTCTTTTCCCTCGGCTATCCGAGCCCGCCCCGGAGGGCGAAAGAGTTTCGCTCAGCGCTCACCCAGGGTGACTGCTAATCTATAGATCGACTAGCGCTCTGTCAAGGAGACTGCCAAGGCTAGGCATGAAAAGGCTTTTGGGTAAACAGGTTACGGTTGTCAGACCGTGAGCTTGTACTCGCCGATCTTCTTGCCCAGGGTGTTGCGGTGGATGCGAAGGTCCTTGGCCGCACGCGACAGATTCCCATTGTGCCTCTGTAGCACGTGAGCGATGAAGCGCTTTTCGAACTCCTTTTGAGCGTCGGCGAGCAGAATGCCCTTTTCGACCATCTCCGAGACGAGCCATTCGAGCTGCTGTTTCACTGTACCGCGGCTCCAATCGTCGCTGCGCCGATTCCCGGCAACGCTCGGCCGGTCAGGCGCGTGAAAGCCTCGAGGTAGCGGGCGCGCGTCTTCTGCACGATCTCGTCGGGTAGCGCTGGGGCCGGCGGTTTCTTGTCCCAGGCCAGCGACTCGAGATAGTCGCGCAGGAATTGTTTGTCGAAGCTGGGTTGGGAACGGCCAGGGGCGTAGCCGTCCTTCGGCCAGAAACGCGAAGAGTCGGGCGTGAGCGCCTCGTCGATCCAGACGAGGCGCCCTTCGCAGACGCCGAACTCGAACTTCGTGTCGGCGAGCAGGATGCCGCGTGCTTCGGCGAAGGCACGGGCTTCGGCGTAGAGGCGCAGGCTGACGTCCTTGACCTCGGCGGCTCGTGCCGCGCCGATCTCGTTCTCGACCGCCGCGAAAGAGATGTTCTCGTCGTGGCCGACCTCGGCCTTGGTGGACGGTGTGAAGAGCGCGGGCTCCAGCCGTTCCGACTCTCGGAGGCCCGCCGCGAGCTGGATCCCGCACACGGCTCCGCTCTTCTTGTAGTCCTTCCAGCCCGACCCGGCCAGGTAGCCGCGCACCACGCACTCGACCGGTAGTGGTTCGGTCTTGCGGACGATCATCGACCGTCCCTCGAGCTCTTGTCGGTGGCGGCGCAACTCGGACGGATACTCGTCGACCGAACTCGTCAGCACGTGGTTCGGGACGACACCCCGAAGCTGCTCGAACCAGAACAGCGAGAGCTGGTTCAGCACCACGCCCTTCTGTGGTATCGGCGTTTCGAGCACGACGTCGAAGGCGCTGATGCGGTCGGTCGTGAGCATCAGCAGCCGGTCCCCGAGATCGTAGACGTCTCGCACCTTGCCACGCCGCCACAGCGGCACGGTCTGGATGTCGGTATGGATCAGCGGCGCCACGGTTCCCAAGAGACGAGGGCGCGGAGTGTACCCAATGCTCGAAGAAAGACGCAAGGTGAAACGCTCGGGCGTTCGCAACCGCTCGCCGCGTCCGGCGGCCCGCTACTTCGCGGCTGCGGCGGTGCGGGTCTCCACGGTGATGTCGCCGTGCTCGCTGCGCAAGCTGACCGTCTTGCCGCCGCTTCCCAGCTTCGCCTTGATCCGCGACGAGGACGACTCGTTGATGGTGAGTTGTGGCACGTCGACTTGCACCTCGCCGCGCGTCGCGCTGGCCTCGAGATCGAAGCGGCTGCCCGCCGGCACCTCGAGGTGAATCCCGCCGCGCCGGGTCACCACCGAGACACCGTCGACGATCGCCTTGTCCGGAGACAGCCGCACGCCGCCGCGTTGCGTCTCGATCTCGATCGGACCCTCGAAACCGCGGATCTCGACGTCGTCACCCGAGGTGTTGACCCGCGCTCCCTGTTTCAGCGCCGAGCCCTTGAACCCGCCGTGAGCGACGCGTACCTCGACTGGTCCGGCGACGTCGTTGGCTTCGACATCGTCGTAGCTGGCCTCGACGCTCAAGGCTCCCTTGAGCGCGTCCGCCGTCAAGGCGCCATGCTGGGTCTTCACGCGCACGTCCAGCTCCACCGACCGGAGCGTCACGTCGCGATAGGTCGTGTCCACGATTGCGCGGCCCTTGATCCGCGCCGCCTTCAGCGAGGCATGCTTGCCGTGGAGCTCCAGCTCGCCGGCCACGTCTTCGACCGACACGTCGCTGTACTGCACGCTCGCTTTCAGGGAGGCGACGCGCGCCACGGCCAGATCGCCGTGCTCGACCGTGAGAGTTGCCGCTTTGGCGACATCGCGGACGTCGGCGTTTCCGTGGCGGGTGTACAGCAAGAGCGTGCCGTCGATCTTCCCGGCGAACACGTCGGCGTGCCGCGAGTCGATCTCCGCAGCGCCCGCGACCCGCTCGACGCGGACGGCGTCGTAGGAGCTCCAGACCTTGGCTTCCGCGACGTCGGCCAGGTTCACCGGGCCGTGCTCGTTCTGCACCTTCACGCGCGTCCCGGGCGGCGCCTCGATCGCCAGGTGCGTCTCGAAACCGGTGTCGTTCGATTGCTCCAGCTCGCGCCGGTTGCTGGTCACGCGCAGCGTGCCGCCGCTGATCTCGGCGCGCGTGGTGATTCCCGCCGCGAACGCGCGGGCCTGGTCTTCGCTCGGCATGAACACCAGCTTGCGGACGCGCAGCTTGAGCGTGCCCGGCTCGCCCTGGAAGACCCGTACCTCGCCGAAGGCGTTCTCGACCTCGAGCTGAAGCTCAGCAGGCAGCCCCTGCTTCGTCTCTTCCGACTCGAACGCGTACGACGGGCCCTGGAACTTGCCGGTCAGGATGCGGCAGCCGGCCGGTCCGATCGCCATCCGCGTCTTCAGGCTATAGGCGGTCTCGATCGCGCCGCCGAAGCCGAGCAGCAGGAACAAGAGCGCCAGCTTGCGAGGTCTCATCGGGAGGGTTCCTTGGCGAGGAAGGTGTTCAGGATCTCGGCGACGCCCCACACGATCAGGCTCACCGGCCAGTAGGTGCGCAGCGTGCGCAGCAGATCGAGGGCTCCAAAGTTCGCCAGCGTCCACAAGGCGCCCAGCGCCAGCAGGCAGAACCCGAGGACGAAGCTCTCGACCTTAAAGGGCTGAGCCACGATCGCTCTCCTGCCGGCGCAGCGAACCGCGCAGCATCGCGATGCCCGCGCCGATCAGCAACAGCGGCCAGTAGCGCGCCACGACCTCCAGGTTCAGCCAGCCGATGTTCTTGAGCAGCAGCACCACGCCGACCCCGACCAGCGTCGCGCCCCAGGCGGGGGACTCCGCGATGTCCTCTTCGACAACGCTCTGCCCACCGGCCGCGCGAGCGTTGATCATCACCGCGCTCTTCCAGGCATCGACCAGGTTGTAGAAATGAATGAACGGGATCATCAGCGCGAACGGCATCGGGCCGCTCTCGATCGCCCCGGCCAGCGCGCCGACCCAGGCCAGGAAGAACACCACCGCCTTGGCGGGTTGGCCGTTGTAGACCTGGCCGAGGCCAGGGAACAGCGAAAGGACCAAAGCGACCGCGGGCGTCTTCGGCGGCTTGCGGTGGCTGGAGCCAGTTGGCAACGGCGGCACGCTCGGTCCCGGGTTCGTGAATTCCTCGCTCATGACTGGCATCGCTCCTTACCGTCCTCACTTCGAGTTACGAGATCCGCGTGAGCGGAGTTCGATTGGTTCTTTCCGGTCTTCTTTGGCTGAGCCGCGGCGCGGCGCTTCTCGATCAAGCGGCGGTAATCGTCGAAGCGGTCGTTCACGCGATCGAGCCGGCCTTCGAAGGCCGCGGCCATCACGACGCGCAGGATTCGAACGTCCTCGACCCAGCGGTCCTTGCGCTCTTCCAGGAAGACAGCGGTGTTCGTCGCCTTTTCCCAGAGCCGCGTGGCGGGCCGCGCCAGACCGGCGTCGCCCTTCCAGAGCAGAGCGGCGCCGCTCAGCAGCATCGCAACGGCCGCCGCGATTCGGAGCTCCGCCGGCCAGGCCCGCTTCGAGGCGCTGACGAGCTTCGCCGGGCGCGGGTGCTGCAGCGCCGCATTGGCGGCGCGCCGCGCCAGATCTGCCGAAGGCTCGAGCGCCGGATGCTCCCGCAGGGCGACCACGACCTCCTGGAACGCGGCGAACAGCGGACCGCACTCCGCGCAGCTTTCGAGATGTGCGACGAGATCCGCGCGCCGCCGCGGCTCGAGGGCTCCATCCAGATGGTCGGAGAGAAGCTCCTCGGCACGCCCACAGTCCAGGCTCCCAGTCAACGGACGCTCTCCAGCGAATCCCGCCGCCCGCTGAGCCGCTTGGCGAGCTCCAAGCGGCCACGGTTGATGCGGCTCTTGACGGTGCCGACCGGCACGCCCAGCGTGGCGGCGATCTCGTCGTAGGCGAGCCCTTGCAGGTCGCAGAGAACCAGCGCCTCGCGCAGGTCGTTGGGCATCACGCGCAGCGCGCGCCGCACCAACTGCGCTCGCTCGTCGCGCAACAGCGCCCCCTCTTGCCCTTCCTGTCGCGCCGGCAGGGTCAAGAGCGCCGCGTCGCCGCCGGTGACGCGGCGCTCCTCGCGCATCTTGCGGTAGTGATCGATCGCATGGTTCCGCGCGACGGTCGTGAGCCAGGCCGCGAAGGAGCCGGCGCCGGGTTGGTAGCGATTCAAGCTCTGATACACCTTGACGAAGACCTCCTGCGTCAAGTCCTCCGCTTCGTCGACACGGCCGGCGAAGCGGTACGTGATCGCAAAGACGCGGCGCGTGTGGCGTTCGACCAGATCCCGCCACGCGCGTTCCTCGCCGCGCCGGCATCGGTCGAGAAGGTCGATCTCGCTGTCGGTCAAGCCGATGTCACGGCGCGCACGTGGCTTCCAAGAACCAGAACGGCTGCCGGCGGGGGCGAGTTCGAAATTCCACGGACAAGGCTCCGGAAGGAGCGCCATTTGACGCTTGGCGGGTCACTGTGTAGAGTCTCGAATCCTATCAAGTCTATGAAGAAAAAGGCTTTGCGTGGCTTGGCAGGGTGAGGGTTGAGCAGCAACAGCCGGGCGCGTCTGGCGCTCGGCGGCCTTCTGGGCGTTACGCTTCTGGCCTTTTTTCTCCGGGGCGTCGAGTGGTCGGCGCTCGGCGCGGCATTCCGGGAAGCGAGCAAGCTCGAGCTGGCGCTGGTCGTCCTGGTCACGCTTTTCACCTACTCGGTGCGTGCCTGGCGCTGGGGGTATCTGCTCCAACCGCTGGCGCGGGTGCCCTTTCGAGACCTATTCTCGGTCACGGTGATCGGTTTCATGAGCGGCCTGCTGGTGCCGCGTGCCGGCGAGGTCCTTCGGCCGTACCTGATCGGCCGCCGGCATGCGGTCAAGACGTCGGCCGCGTTCGCGTCGATCATCCTGGAGCGTCTGTTCGACCTGATCACGATGCTGCTGCTGTTCTTCGGCTACCTCTACATCCTGCCCCTGCCCGAGCAGCAGACACGCGGCCCGCTGTTGGGATTCCTGAAGGCCGGCGGCGCCTTGGCAGGCGCGGCGGCGCTCGGCGTCACGTTGGTCCTTGCCGCCTTTCACGCCCGCGCCGACTCGGTGCTGGCGCTGCTCGAGCGCCTGCTCTTGAGATTGCCGGAGCGATTCGCCCGCCCGATCTCGGGCGCGATCCGCGCGTTCGCCCAGGGCCTCGCGGTCTTGCAAGCCCCGCTGCCGCACCTGCTCGCGATCGCCGCTCAGTCGCTGCTGTGCTGGCTCTCGATCGCGGCCGGCGTCCACTGGACGAACCGCGCCTTCGGGTTGGACCTGCCGTTCCATACGGCGTTCCTGATCCTGGGGTTCCTGACGGTCGGCGTCGCCGTCCCGACGCCGGGCAACGTCGGGGGGTTCCACGAGTCGTACCGGATCGCTCTGACGCAAGCGTTCGGAGTCGCCCCGGGTCCGGCGGTGGCCGCCGGCCTGGCGCTGCACGCGCTCTCGAACCTGCCGGTGCTGGTGCTCGGGCTCGCGTTCCTGGGCCGCGAGGGCTTGAGCCTCGGCAAGGTCGCCACGATCACTGAAGCGGCCGGAAAAGACACGCAGGAGAAGAGCGCATGAAATGTCCGTTCTGCACCCACATCGAGGACAAGGTCGTGGATTCGCGCGAGAGCAAGGAAGGCGAGGTGATCCGCCGCCGCCGCGAATGCCTGAAGTGCGGCAAGCGCTTCACCTCCTACGAACGCATCGACCAGATCCCGCACATGGTCGTGAAGAAAGACGGCCGCCGCGAGCGCTTCGACCGCGAGAAGGTGATGGCGGGCCTCCTGAAGGCTTGCGAGAAGCGTCCTGTCGCCACCAAATCCCTCGAGGAGGTCGCCGATCGCATGGAAGCGATCGTGCAGGAGACCCCCGAGCGCGAGGTGCCCTCACAGCAGGTGGGCGAGTTCCTGATGCAGAACCTGCGCGACCTCGACAAGGTCGCCTTCGTCCGCTTCGCCTCCGTCTACCGCGAGTTCAAAGACGTCGACCAGTTCATGGCCACGCTGAAGGGTCTGCTGGAGACGAGCAAGGACT
>CAZVOI010000611.1:0-2259 GCA_964628275.1 uncultured Acidobacteriota bacterium
CCCGGTCTTTTGGGGCGGCGGCGGCTACACGGCTCTCTGGAACGAGGCGCCCTTCCGCAACAACCAGGACCTCTACGTCCTGAAGGACGACCACTCGGCGGTCTTCGGCAAGCACCTCTTGAAAGCCGGCGTGCTCGTCAGCAGCAACGCCAAGAACGAGGACTCAAACGGCAACGGCTCCGCCCAGAACTCCGCCTTCTGGGGCTCGGCGGGCCTTAATGGCTGGGGCGCCAACACCGGCAACATCCTCGGGGACTTCCTGCTCAAGGACATGACGTGGGGCTTCTCGGAGCCCACGGGATTCCGTCAGGTGCCGACCCGCTGGCACGACCTCGAGTTCTACGCCCACGACTCGTGGAAGCTCAGCCCGCGCGTAACCGTCGACATCGGCGCGCGCTACTCGCTGCTCTACAACTACTACTCGAACGACGACACGCAGACGAGCTTCGTGCCGGCGCTCTTCAACCCGGCACTCGGCGGCGATCCCTGCAACGGCCTCGTGATGGTGCCGGGGACGAACCCCTGCCAGCAGGCCGGGTTCAAGGGCGGCGTCGAAGGGGCCAACCGCTCGCTCCAGGACCAGAAATACGATGGCATCGCGCCGCGCCTGGGCGCCGCCTGGGATGTGTTCGGCAACGGCAAGACAGCCGTGCGCGGCGGGTTGGGTCTCTTCTACCTGCGCGAGCGGCTCTCGGGCGGGCTCTTATTCCCGAACAACCCGCCGTTTGGCAAGGTCACGTCGGGCCTGCGCAAGCTCGATAACAACGTCGAACCCTGCGACGGCTGCTTCGGCGGCGGCTCTGGCTCTCCCTCGAGCGGGCGTGACCCGAACGCTGTGATCCCAGCCACCTGGCAGTGGAACCTCGGCATGGAGCACGAGATCGTCAACAACACGAAGGTCGAGCTGAGGTACGTGGGCAGCAAGGGCATCGACCAGCTCCTCTTCTACGACGCCAACCAGGTGACCGCCCAGAACCGCCTGGCCTACAACCATGTCGGCGGAGGAGGGGACGCCTCGGTGCACCGGCCCTACGGGGTCTTCGGCAACAGCACGATCACGATCTGGGGCCACGATGGCCGTTCGAGTTATCACTCGCTGCAGGCACAGGTCATCAGCCGCTTCGGGCGGGGCTCGCAGTTCCAGGCCTCCTACACCTGGTCCAAGTCGACCGGCAACGTGGCGCTCGACGACAGCGGCGGGCTCAACAACGACAACAGCATCACCGACCTCGCCAACCCGGGCCTCGACTGGGGACCGACCAAGGTCAACCGCCCGCACATCTTCAACGCGAGCCTGATCCTGATGCTCCCGACCTTCGACGACAAGAAGGGGTTCGTGAAGAACGTGCTCGGGGCCTGGGAGGTCGCCTCGATCGTTTCCGCCTCCTCGGGCCAGTCGATCTCGGTCTACACGACCAACATCCCCGGCATCAACGGCGGCCCCTCCGGCACGGGCTACACCGGCAACCAGCGGCCGAACGTGGTTGCCGGCCAGTCGTGCCAGGCGAGCGGCGGTCTCCCGGAGCAGATCCTGAACCCGAACGTCTTCACCCTGACCGGCTACAAGCTCGGCACGATCGGCAACGCCGGGCCCGGAATCTGCTCGGGGCCCGACTACTTCGAGGTGGTCCTGTCGCTCTACAAGAACATCCGGATCAGCGGCCGCGTGAAGGCGCAGCTCCGCTTCGAGGTCTTCAACCTCCTGAACCGGAATAACTTCCTGCAGAACGGGCTCAACAACACGTTCAACCCGGCCGCGGTCACGCTCGACACCGGTGATCCCGCGACGGCCACCATGGTCACGGGCTACAGCGGCATCCCGGGCAACTTCGGCCAGTCGACCGGCACGCGCGACGCGCGCCAAGCGCAGTTCGGGATCAAGCTGACGTTCTAGCGGAAGTTCTCCACCAGCATCAGCTCGGACTGTCCCTCGGGCCACTCGGAGTAGAGGACCCACTCCTCATCGGGAGAGACGGCCAGCCCCGAATACCCTGAGGAACCGACCAGGCGAAACACCTCTGTCGTCCGCCCTGAACCGAAGTCGAGAAGGTGGATCGTGTACTCGCTCCCGCGACCTCGTGGCCGAATCGTCGAGTAATAGAGGCCGCTGCGGGAGAGAGCCCAGTCTTGCCACCATGAAACGGGCCCGCGCACCACTTCGGTTTCCTCTCCGCCTGCAACCGGCACTCTCCAGATTCCGATGGGGAGCTGGGAATTCGTGTAGTACAGGTGACGGCCGTCCCACGATTCCTGGGCGTA
>CAZVOI010000612.1:0-2070 GCA_964628275.1 uncultured Acidobacteriota bacterium
CCGGGACAAGAAGTACATCTGGGTGGACACCTACGCGCGCTGGCGGATCACGGACACCCTGCGCTTCTTCCAGGCCGTGCGCGACGAGCGCGGCGCCCAGAGCCGGCTCGACGACATCGTGGACGGCGAGACCCGCAACGCCATCGCCTCCTTCGACCTGATCGAGGTGGTGCGCTCGTCGAGCCGGCCGTTCTCCAGCACGGGCGAGCTCGGGGGAATAGGCGACGCCGAGGCGGTGGCGAAGATCGCGACCGGGCGCGAGAAGATCGCCCAGCAGATCCTGGAGCGGGCCGCGAAGATCACCCCGGAGTTCGGGGTGGAGCTGGTGGACGTGCGCTTCAAGCGGCTCAACTACACCGAGTCGGTGCAGCAGGCCGTCTTCCAGCGCATGATCGCGGAGAGGAAACGCATCGCCGAGCGCAGCCGCTCCGAGGGCCAGGGCCGGGCGGCGGAGATCCGCGGCCAGAAAGAGCGCGACGTGCTGGCCGCGAGCTCGGTGGGCTACAAGTCGGCCCAGGAGCTCAAGGGCAAGGCCGACGCGCGGGCCACCACGATCTACGCGCGCGCCTACGGCCGCGACCCCAGCTTCTACGACTTCTGGAAATCGATGGAGACGCTGCAGACTGCGCTCGACAAGGAGGCGACGATCGTCCTGTCCACCGACTCGGAGCTGCTCCGCTACCTGAAGGACTCGAAGGGGCGCTGAGCCACCGCCCGTGTCCGCTGCGCCGGCGGTAGAATGACGATCGATCCATGAGCTTCACGCCCGGCCAGCGGCTCGGGCCGTACGCGGTCGTGGCGCCGATCGGCGCCGGCGGGATGGGCGAGGTCTGGCGCGCCACCGACACGAAGCTCCAACGCGACGTCGCGATCAAGGTGCTGCCGGCCGAGGTCGCAGGTGACGCCTCCCGTCTCGCGCGCTTCAAGAGAGAGGCGCAGCTGCTGGCGTCGCTCAACCATCCCAACATCGCGGCGATCCACGGCCTCGAGGAGGCGGACGGCAAGCCGTTCCTGGTGCTCGAGCTGGTGCCGGGCGAGGACCTCGCCGAGCGCCTGAAGCGCGGGCCGCTCCCGGTCGATGAAGCGATCGAGGTCGCGCGCCAAGTCGCCGAGGCGCTCGAGGAGGCGCACGAGCACGGGATTGTCCACCGCGACCTCAAGCCAGCGAACGTTAAGCTGACGCCGGACGGCAAGGTGAAGGTGCTCGACTTCGGGCTCGCCAAGGCCTGGGCTGGCGAGCCCGCGTCCGGGTCCGCGCCGGACCTGTCGCAGTCCCCCACGCTCGCGCACACGGGCACCGCCGCGGGAATGATTCTCGGCACCGCGGCCTACATGTCCCCCGAGCAGGCGCGGGGAAAGGCGGTCGACAAGCGCGCCGACGTGTGGGCTTTCGGAGCGCTGCTGCACGAGCTGCTGGCGGGCCGCCCGCTCTTCACGGGCGAGACCGTCTCGGACGTGCTCGCCGCCGTGCTCACGCGCGAGCCCGACTGGGCCGCGCTGCCCGCGGCGACACCGGCGGGCGTGCGCCGGCTGCTGCGGCGCTGCCTGGAGCGGGATCCGAGGCGACGCCTGCGCGACATGGGTGAGGCACGCATCGCGCTCAGCGCGCCGCCCGAAGGGCCCGCGCCCCTCGAAGAGCCGGGGCTCGGAGCCGGGACCGCGCGCGGGACGAAGCCGCGCTGGCTCGTGGCTCTGACTGCGGCGGCGGTGGCCCTCGCGTTCGCCGCCGGGTACGCCGCGCGCCGGCCGAAGCCCACCCCGCCTCCCGCCGTGGACACGGACACGGCCGTCCGGCAGCTCACGTTCGAGCCGGGGTTGGAGGCGGAGCCCTCGTTCTCGCCCGACGGCAACTACGTGGCCTACACCAGCAACGACCAAGGCTCTCTCGACGTGGTGGTGATGCCGATTGGCGGCGGTACCGTCCGGCGCCTGGTCGCAACACCCGCCGACGAGGCGCAGCCGGCCTGGTCGCCCGACGGCACGCAGGTCGCGTTCACCTCGGCGCGCGACCGGGACGGCCGGCTGAGCGCCGTCGCGGGCCTGTCCGCCATGTCTGCCTTCGTGCAGGGC
>CAZVOI010000613.1:0-1727 GCA_964628275.1 uncultured Acidobacteriota bacterium
ACGACCGCGCAGCCCTCGCGCATCAGCGCCGGGATCTGATAGCACAACGACTTGCCGCCGCCCGTTGGCATCAGCACGAGCGCGTCCCCGCCCTCGGCGACGTGGCCGATGATCTCTTCTTGAGGTCCTCGGAATTCGGGGTAGCCGAAGACGGTGGAGAGGAGCGAGAGGGCGGACGGGGAGGGTGGGGTCACGTTAATCACATTAATAAGGATAGCGGGCGGGCGGTTAATTCGTTTCACTTTCGTCTAATTGCGGTGGTGGGGAGGCTGGGTGGGGAGGAGATCGTGGATCTGGGGCGGTTCTGGGAGGCCGTTTTTCTTGCTGGAAGCCGCCGGAAGGGGCCAAACGACCGCGGTGGCCGAAAAAATGGCGGCAAGTTAAGGTTTTGGTGGAAGCTGAGGCGTCGGTTCTCAGTTCTGCTCTCGCAGCAGCGTCGCCGCCGTGAACAACTCGTTGAAAACGACGCGGCTGAATAAGCTCCGCGCGCCATGAATGCGCTTCAGTTGCTTCGATACCTGCGCCAGGCTCCCGGCCAGCCGTAGCGCGGTTCGCAGATCGGCGGGTGCGGAGTCGGCGAAGATCTCGAACATGCACCGTACCGCGCCCGCTCGGGTGTCGTTGTGAATCTTCGGATCGAAGCCGTTCATGTCGCTGAGGCTGCGCTGGAGACGGAACGGCCGCGCCTCGAGTAGAGCGAATGCATGGGCCCGCTCGCTCTGCGGTTGCCGTGCGACCGCCACGGCAAGACCCAGTTCGAACGGCATGTTGAATCTCGGAACGGCGCTGTGACCTCGCCCCGACATCTGCACCCGGCTCAGGTCGTGCACCGAGAAAGCGCTGCCGCGAATCTGGTCCAACAGTCGGTCCAACGGCGGTTCGACACCGCCTCCAACCTCCAAGACGGTGGTTGGGTGCTTCCCCAAGTGCACCAGCGCGGCCACCAAGCCGATAAATACCGGCTCATAAGTTGTATCGAAAGGGACATTGAGAAAGACCCGGCGAGGGTCCTGCCCCGTTTCCACGGTCCGATTCCGGCGGCCGGGTCAGCCGGTCTTGCGACGCAAACCGGCTTTGGCGATCGCGCGATCGACCCGTCGTCTGGAGGTGCGGCTGAGCTTCACCATTCGGCGAAGCTCCGCGGGAGTCGCGACGGGGAGAATCAGCTCGATCGTCTTGGACTTACCCATCGTGTACAGGACGGCCTTCCTTCCGGCGAGAGGAGGGGCGGTGAGCTTTGCCGGGCGCTTCATCTGGAACCTCACCCAGATCATACTGGTCCGTCGCCGCCGTTGCCGCCCAAGACTGCATGGACGGGGTTGTCAGGAGGCAACCTTGCCGCGCCCGGCGCTCGGCCGATTCCCTTACGCGTCGAATTCGCATCCGCACGGTTCGCGGTCTCCAGATCATCTTGGACGCGGACTTGGCCGAGGTCTACGGGGTGCCCACGCGGGTACTCAATCAGGCGGTCCGCAGGAATCGAGCCAGGTTCCCCGAGGATTTCGCGTTTCAGCTCGCCCATGAGGAGATGGTCATCTTGAGATCACAAATTGTGATCTCAAGTTCGGGGCATGGCGGGAGGCGGCATTCCGCCTGGGCCTTCACCGAACATGGCGCCATTATGGCCGCGTCGGTGTTGAGTACTTCGCAGGCCGTCGAAATGAGTGTGTTCGTGGTGCGCGCGTTTGTGCGACTCAAGGACCTGGCCCGCGGTTACGCGGCCCTCG
>CAZVOI010000614.1:0-2607 GCA_964628275.1 uncultured Acidobacteriota bacterium
TGGTGCGTTATCATCGCCCGTTCCATGCAGTTCCTTCCGACCGATCTGCCCGGCGTCACCCTGATCGAGCCTGACGTCTTCAAGGACGCCCGCGGGTTCTTCCTGGAGACCTACCACGAGCGCAAGTACGCCGAGGGCGGCATTCCAGGGCCCTTCGTGCAGGACAACCACTCCTACTCGGCGCGGGGGACGCTGCGCGGCCTGCACGCACAGCTCGCGCACCCGCAGGGCAAGCTCGTGCGCGCGGTCGAGGGCGAGATGTTCGACGTGGCCGTGGACATCCGGAAGGGCTCGCCCACTCTCGGGAAGTGGGTGGGATTCGTCCTCTCCGGCGAGAACTTCCGCCAGCTCTGGATCCCGCCAGGCTTCGCGCACGGCTTCTGCGTGACGAGCGAGCGGGTCCACGTCGAGTACAAGTGCACGGGCTTCTACGACATGGCCGATGAAGTGGCGGTGGCCTGGAACGACCCGGCGATCGGCATCGAATGGCCGATCGCGAGCCCGACCCTGTCGGCCAGGGACAGCGCCGCCCCGCGCCTGGCCGAGCTTCTCGAAATGCCTGACCGCTGACGCCGGCTGAGGCGGAGCGGCCGCAACCCCTCTTCGTGGCACGGGTCCCGTAACGACAGCGCTGGATTGCTTCTCTCTCCTGGGAAAGGTGCTGGCCGCGGCCGTCCAAGGCTCAGCGAAAGGGGAAAATCATGCGAAATGACAGACACAGGGCGCTGGGGCTACTCACGGCGGGTGCGCTGCTCGCAGGGCTCGCAGCCTGCGGCGGGGGGGACGGCGGGCCCGGAACACCGTCGCCCCCCCCGCCGACGCCGGTCCCCTGCACGCAGACCACGATCAAGCAGGAGACGGGCGGCATCTCGGCCCGAACCATAGTTTTCGACGATTTCTCGGTGCCCGACACCGGCCGCCTGGACGTGACCCTCGACTGGACCGTGGCCTCCAGCAGCATCGGGTTCTACCTGGTGCCTGCGAACACCTGCACGTCGGCTACGGAGTTCAACAACCGGACCTGCAACTTCCTGGTCCGCTCGGAGCCGCCAGGCACCAAGCCGAGGAAGATCTCGACGCCGAACTTCGCCGCGGGAAACTACAGGTGGCTGATCGCCAACTTCGCCGACATCCAGGAATCCGTATCGATGCAGATCGTGCTTTCGAAGGGTGGATGCCCAGCCCTCACCGGCGGATCGCCCGGCGCCTCGTCGGAGACGGCGGAATCGCAGCCGAAGCTGGAGCGCATGAACCGTCGCTGAGTCGGAATCGGCCGGCCTCCTTCGGGAGGCCGGCCGCTCTCGTCCGATGCTGGCCCCACCTCTCGCTTCCGTGGCGACCCCCGCGGGGCTGGGTTATGATCCCCGTCCGGGCTTACTTCACGGGCTGCTCTCGCGGGCCACAGGCGCGCGCGGACGGACCGGAATCCCGTCAGGACCGGAAAGGGCCAATCCCGACATGGGTCTACTCGACCTCTTCCAGGGCAAATTCGTGGACCCGACGTACCCCGGGGTCCATGCCGGCGGCAACGTCATCACCACGACCCTCGACGCGGTCGTCAAGTGGGGGCGGCGCTCGTCGATCTGGCCGATGCCGTTCGGCACTGCCTGCTGCGCGATCGAGTTCATGGCACTGTCGGCCTCGCACTACGACATCGCCCGCTTCGGGGCCGAGGTGCTGCGCTTCTCGCCGCGCCAGGCCGACCTCATGTTCGTGGCCGGGACGATCCCCGACAAGCTCGCCCCGGTGCTGAAGACGATCTACGACCAGATGCCCGAGCCCAAGTGGGTGATCTCGATGGGTGTCTGCGCTTCGTCGGGCGGCTTCTACCGCTCGTACCACGTTATGCAGGGGATCGACGAGATCATCCCAGTGGACGTCTACGTCCCGGGCTGTCCGCCGTCGCCGGAGGGACTGCTCGCGGCGGTGATGAAGATCCAGGAGAAGATCACGAACAGCGAGCAGGCCAAGGAGCCGCAGGGTGCCCACCGCCTGGGCGCTTCCGGCGCCGGCGCCATCGACCGGCGCGCTCGGCGCCAGGCCTGGGAGCAGGACGACGCGGCACGCCAGCGCGAGGGCAAGCGTCCGCGCGGTGTCCTCGAGCTGCGGGTGCTTCCGAGTGACGCCGGGGACGAGCACCATGGCTAGCGCCACGGCCGTGGTGGCTCCCGAGCTGCTCGCGAAGCCGGCCGCGCGTTTCCTGAGCGAAGCGCTCGGTGGGCGCGTCCTCGCGATCTCGGACTTCCGCGGCGACCTCGCGATCACCGTCGAGCGAGGCGCCTGGCTCGAGGCGGCGCGCCTGCTGCGCGATCACGCCGAGCTCGATTACAAGCTGTTCCTCGACCTGTGCGGGGTCGATCACCTCGACCGGGCCTCTCACGCGGAGCGCTTCGAGGTCGTGCTGCACGTCTACTCGGTCTCGAAGAAGCACCACGTCCGGCTGAAGACGTACGTGGCCGAGTCGAGCCCCAGGCTGCCCACGCTGATCGGGATCTGGCGCGGGGCGAACTGGTTCGAGCGCGAGGCGTGGGACCTGTACGGGATCGTGTTCGAGGGGCATCCGAACCTGTCACGCCTGCTGACCCACGACGACTTCGTGGGCCACCC
>CAZVOI010000615.1:0-1656 GCA_964628275.1 uncultured Acidobacteriota bacterium
CTACCCCGCCTCTTCGTTCGGCCCGATCTATACGTTCTCGGACAACCTCACCTGGATCAAGGGCCGACACAACCTCAAGGCCGGCGTGTTCGTCGAATACTCGGGCGAGGACGACTTCGACCAGATCAACGTCGCGGGACAGCCGGGGGACACCAACAACCAGAACGGACGCTTCGAGTTCCGGGACACCACGGTAACGGGCGGCACCAACGTCGCCATCGCCAACACGGCGATGGGCATGTTCACCAACTACGGCGAGATTGGCAAGCGCTCGCGGACCAACTGGCGCGCCTTGGCGATCGACGCCTTCATCCAGGACAGCTGGAAGGCGCGCAGCAACCTCACCGTCGAGTACGGCACGCGCTACGCCTACTGGCCGCCTTGGCACGCCGAGCTCAACAACATCGCAACTTTCGATCCCCGCTTCTACGATCCCAGCCGAGCCGCGGTGATCGACCCGCGAACCGGAGCCATCGTCTCGGGCGACCGTTTCAACGGGATCGTGCTTCCCGCGAACGGCTTCCCGCCCGAGGCCACGGGCATCGTACCCGCGGCCGGCGACCCCCAGTACCAGCGGCTCTTCCACGACCTGCCAAGCGGGTTTTCGGAGACCCACAAGGCCGTGTTCCAACCGCGTCTAGGCGCCGCCTGGTCGATCAACCCGAAGACGGTCCTCCGGTTCGGCGCTGGAATCTTCCACACGCGAGTCACGTTGAACGACTCGACGTTGCTGGGTGGCAACCCACCGATCCAGTTCAAGGTGGGCGTCTCGAACGGCTCCGCCGATCGGCCCGGCGGCACGACGGCTCAGAACTTCCCGCTCGTGATGACCGCGCAGGACATCGAGTTCAAACACCCGACGGCGTACAACTGGAGCGGCTCGCTGCAGCGCCAACTGCCTTGGAGCATCGTCGTCGACGTCGCTTACGTCGGCCGCATGGGCCTGCACCTGCAGCGCGAGCGCAACCTCAATCAACTGCAGCCCGGCGCCCTCCAGGCCAATCCCGGCGTCAACGTGGCCGCGCTGCGTCCCTACAAGGGCTTCGGCGCGATCCGCTTGTCGGAGAACTCGGGACGCTCGATCTATCACGGGCTGCAGCTGGGCGTCGAGCGGCGCTTCCGTGGCGGCCTCGGCTTCGGCGCGGCCTACACGCTCTCGCGGGTGCGCGACAACGCGTCCGACAAGCGCAACATCTTGTTCAACGCCTACGACGACTCGGCCTTCTGGGGCATCTCGGACAACGACCGCACCCACGTGTTCAACGTCCACTACGTCTACGAGCTGCCGTTCTGGCGTACCCAGGACACCACGCTCAAGAAGGTCCTCGGCGGCTGGCAGGTCTCGGGCGTGACGTTCTTCCAGTCCGGCGGGCTGTTCTCGATCCGAACGGGCGACGATCGAGCCGGCGTCGGAGACACGACGGCCCAGCCCTGGAACCAGACCGGCAGCCCCAACATCAGCAATCAGGGGTTCTCGCAAGGCCGGACGCTGGACCAGAACTTCTGGTTCAACCCCGCGGTCTTCAGTGCGGCTGCGCCAGGCACCTTCGGCAACTCGACCCGCAACGTCATCCGAGGGCCGATCACTCAAAGCTGGGACATCGCCCTTTTCAAGAACGTGCCCTTGGGTGGGAAGCGACGCTTGCAGTTGCGGCT
>CAZVOI010000616.1:0-3520 GCA_964628275.1 uncultured Acidobacteriota bacterium
GTCGCGACCGAGCCGCGCTGGGGGCGCTTTCGCGAGACCTTCGGCGAGGACGCTCGGCTCACGGCCGACCTGATCGGCGCGCTGATCCGAGGCTTCCAGGGAGACGCGCTCGGGCCGAGGAGCGTCGCCCTCACCACGAAGGGGCGTCGAGTCGCTGAGCGTCAAGGAGCGCTACAAGAAAGCGATCGAAGCTGGTGTCGACCGTTTGGGCGGCGACTCGACACCGGAGTTGATCATCGAGCTCGTCAAGAGCGGCGACCTCAGCGAGGCTCGCATCGACGAGTCGGCGCGCCGCATCCTGCGCGTGTTCTTCGCGCTCGGCTTGTTCGAGAACCCCTACGTCAATCCCGAAGAGGCCGCCCGGACCGTGCGCAAGCCGGAGTTCCAACAGAAGGCCGACCTCGCCCAACGCAAGTCCATCGTCCTGCTCAAGAACGCCGCTGAGCTCTTGCCCTTGAAGCCGGGACTTCGCATCCACGTCGAGGGCATCGAACCGGCAGTGGCGGCGCGCTACGGTTACGTCTCGACCGGCGAACCGCAGAGCGCCGACGTTTGCGTGCTGAGGGTCGCGGCCAGGGGCGGCGGTCTGATTCCGCGCGTCCGCGGCGAGCTCCCGATCGAGTTGACACTGCCCGAAGCCACGCTTGCCCACGTCCGGTCGGTCGCGCAGAAGAAGCCGACGATCGTGGTTCTCCACTTGGACAATCCGCTCGTCGTGCCGCAATTGGCGCAGGAGGCCGCTGCCTTGCTCGTCACGTTCGGCGTCTCGGACGAGGCGCTGTTGGACGTGCTGTTCGGGAAGGTCACTCCCAGCGGAAAGCTGCCGTTCGAGCTGCCGTCCTCCGCGGAGGCGCTACGCGCCCAGCTCGAAGACCTGCCCCACGATTCGAGAGCGCCGCTGTTCGAGATCGGGTTCGGGCTGACCTACAGCCGACAGCGATGAGCGAGGCGCTCGATCAGATCGGTCCGACCGGCGGGCGGGTCTCGGAGACCGGCCGGCCGTAGCTGGTCTCGCGGTCCAGTACCGCGAGGGTGCGGCGGTAGATGTCGTCGGTCTCCTCGCGGCTGTTCGCGATCGCGGTAACCCCGAGCTTCCCGAATTCCGACAGCGCGCCGATCAAGTGGAACAGCACGCCCGACTCGGTGCCGTGGCTGTAGTGCAGCTTGTTGATCGTCAGGATCTCGATCAGGTCGTCGGGAAGCAGGCCGCGGTAGGCGGCGGAGTTCAAGTTGTCGGTGGCACGATAGTACTTCACGTGGCCGGACGTGGACAGGAACAGACCCGTCTCCTTGTCGAGCTGGCCGCCGGTCAGGAACTGCAGCGCGAGGAAGGGATGCGTGGTGCCGCCCATGCGCAGGTTGATCTCGAGCGCCAGCATCTTCCACTCTTCGTCCGCCGAGTTGCGGCACATCAGAAAGTCCACACCGAAGCGACTCACCACCTCGTGGCTGCCGAGCGTCTGGCCGATTCGCATCCCCGCTTCCTGGATGCGTAGCCGGTACTCGTCTTCGGCCGGGAAGGTGCAGCCGAGGAAGACCTGCCCGGACGGCCCGCCCAGGATCTGGTCATGCGTCGAGATCGGGATCACGTCGCCGTGTGGTCCCACGCGCATCTGGGCGGAGGGCGACACCTTCTCGGGCGCGTCGACGAACTCCTCGACGATCCCGCCCATGCGGGCGTACTTCTCGAAGTACTGCTCCGGAGACTCGCTCGGGACCGAGAACTCGAGATCCCGAATCGCCTGCTTGATCGCGGGGCGGCTGTCGCTCTCGGGATAACGAAACAGGGCGTTGCCCTCGCCCGAAAAACTGTCGTTCAGCTTGATCACGGCGCGCTTCAGGCCGGGTCGCAGCTTGCGCAGGTCGACCAGCGCCTCCTCGGCTTCGACCTGGCTGCCCAGGTCTTCCATGCCGACGGGCAGGTCGATGCCGGACTCGCGGAACACCTTGCGGCTGCCGGACTTGGTGCCGAGGTGGTTGAGCTGCGGGTCGACGCCGTTCAACGGGATGTCGAGCAACACGGCCAGCTTGCGTTCGAGCGGCGACGAGTTGAAGACGGTCAGGTAGGCGCGGTTCTTGTCCTGGATTCCGGCGCGGATCCGTTCGATCAGCCGCGGTCGCTCCAGGATCTTCTCGGTCAGCGCGCGCGGCGACGCGTCGTCGGCGCACAGCAGCGTGAGACGCGCCCGCGCATGACTGGCGGGGACGCCCGCCAGGAACTGGAAGTAGTACTCGAGGATCATCGGGTGGACCGGCTGCGAGGTGACGAACACCATCCGCGCTCGCGGGTTCCTGAGCCGGATCAGCAGGAACAGCAGCCGCTCCTCGTAGAAGCTCACGCCGGCCAGCTTGCGAAGCTCGCTCTGATCGAGCGACAGCGAGGGCACCACGACCGAGGTGTGCGGCTCCTCCTCGCGCATCGTGATCGTGTCCCAGACCGCCGCCAGGCGCGGCTTCAGCCGCTCGAACTCTGCAATTTCCTGTTCGAGCGTCAACGCGTGCGCGAAGGGAGGCTTGGGGATCACGTTCTCTCTAGACCGCGGCGGCGTCTAACGCGGCCTCCTCGGGAACCCGGGCTTCGTGGACGTCGAGCGCCAACCCCAACTGCTCGGCGCGTAGCCGGACCTGTCGCTGGACGTAGTAACGCACCGGGCCAAGCAGCGTGTAGTCGGAGGTGACGTGCAGCCGGCGGTCGCTGTTCTCGTCGGGATAGGTTCGCGTGAGAGCGTCCTTCCGCTCCCGGTACCAGTCCTCGCCGACCTCGCCGCGCTCGCGCTTTCTTTCGAGGATCAGCATCTGGCGGCTCCGGTCCACGATCTCGGGATGGTGGTTGACGCCGAAGACGCGCGGCATCAGGCCCGCGCCGTCGCGCGCCCATTCGAGCATCGTCAGCGCGGGGCCGGCCGGGCCGCCGATGCCGAGCGTCTCGTAGCCGATCGGCACACGGCCGCCGAGGCCGCCCGCTGCGGGGATCAGGTCGAAGAGCCGATTGTCGATCACGCGCAGCCGGCGATGATCGGGGAGGTCCTTCGCGAAACGCGCGAACCAGGGATGCTGCTGCGCTTCCGGCGTCAGCAGGTTCTCGAGCATGCCGCTCGATTTGCCGCCCTTTTCAGGGCCACGCAAGACGGGCTCCGCGATCCCCGACCAGCGGCACATCACGCCGAAGGTGTGACAGACCCCGAGGAGGGCCGCGGTCTCGTCGGCCCGGATCGCGTCGAAGAGTCGGAAGGTCGGCGCTTCCCAGGAGGGATCCTCGACGATACCCTGGCTGAACTCGGCAACCCCGTCGTTCTGGCGCGGATCGATATGGCCGGGTCCCCCGGTGCCGAGGTAAAGCGCGAAGCGTCCCCCCGGAGGTTCAGGCACCTGGCCGCGCCGCCGCACGTCGAAGGACAAGGCGCGAATCCGCAGGCCGGTTCCCACGAGCGGGGTCAGGAGGTCACAGCACGCATCCTTCACCGCCTGGACCAGCGAATCGTGGCCCAGGTTGGGCCAGCCATGGTTCATGTCGAGCATC
>CAZVOI010000617.1:0-9605 GCA_964628275.1 uncultured Acidobacteriota bacterium
CCGCGAAACGCCGCGGCCCACTGCCGAGCAATGCTGCTGCCCGGCTCACACAGCTTGATCGTGCGCGGCGGGGAGCTCCAGCTCGGACGCTGGCAGAGCCTGTTCCTGGTCGAGCTGGACGGCCCGCGCCGGCGCAGCATCTCGCTGGCGGCGATCGGCTCGAGGTGACCGGGGCCGACTAGACTCCGCGCTTCGTGGTGAAAGAGATCGCGGAGCCGGCCCTCGTCCCGGAAGAACGCGCGCAGCTCGAAAAAGGCGTCGCCGAGTTCAACGGTGGGCTCTACTTCGAGTGCCACGACACCCTGGAAGAGCTGTGGTCAGGCATTCGCGGTCCGGCCCGGGACTTCTTCCAGGGCCTGATCCAGGTGTCGGTCGGCCTGTACCACCTCGGCAACGACAATCGCGAAGGCGCTCGCAGCATGTTCGAGCGCGCCCTGAAACGCTTCGAAAAGTACCCGCCGCGGTACGCCGGCTTCGACGTGGAAGCCCAGCGGGCCGAGCTCCGTGCCTGGCGCGCGGGGCTCGGAGACGCCGCGGCGCTTCCGATCGGACAGCCGAGCTGGCGGTTCGACGACGCTTGACCCGGTAACCCGCTGCCCGCGATCCTGACACCTGCGCCAGGTCGTTGGTATCCGTTTTTCAGTTGACAAGCGTTTGGTATCCAACGTATCGTCCGCCCTCTTCAAGACAGGGCTATCTCCGTGAATCGACAAGCCGTCGCGAGCTGTCTCCTTTGCAGCTTCGGTTTCGACACCGCGGCCTTTGCGGGCGTGCGTCCCGCGGCGCCCAAAGGCCCGGCGCATGCCGCGGCATCCGTCGTGGAAGAGCGGCTTTCCGGAGCCCTCGAGCCGGCGCATCTCGCGGCGGCGCCCTTCCGGCCGCTCCTGGAGATGCTGTCGCCCGACGCCGGGGGAGGTGAGAGCGGCTCTTGCGATCACGACGGGCAAGGAGCTGTGCTGGTGGCGAGCGTCAGCCAGAGCACCAGCGTCAACTTCAACGTGGACCCGCCGGCGTGTAGCGGCGACTCCGATCTCTGCAACGCGTTCACGTACGACAAGAGCGGCGCGACGCCCGACCTGTGGAAGGCGATCTTCGACGTCGCCGGGAAGAAGCTGCGGATCGAAACCGGCGCGACCGTCAGCGTCGGAAACGTCCCGGCGAACACCAACAATCAGAAAGCCCCCGGCCTCGAGATCCGATCGAGCTGTGGCCTCGAGGTGCAGGCGGGAGCGAGCGTCACGGTCGGCTCGCTGAACCAGCCTGCCGGCGACATCTTCATCAAGGTCGACGGCGACGTTCGGATCGACGGGACGGTGCGCAACTCGGTGAGCGGCACCCTCGGCATGCCCGGCAAGATCACGATCGCCTCGTGCTTCGGAGATCTCACGACCGGGCCGCTGTCGCGAATCGAGACGCTCGGCGTCGATCCGGGCGGCAGGGACATCAACCTGCTGACCTGCCCGGACGGCGGGAACATCGCGGTCAACGGTCTGGTCCGCGCGTTGCACAAGTACGGGACGACACCGAGCGTGAACGTCGTCTCGTTCGGCGGGGCGGTCACGATCGACGGCCGCAACGACTTCGGCGACGAGGTCGAGTACGGAACGACGATTCGCCGGACCAGCGGCCTGGTGGTCTCGACCACGCACGCGACGGCGGCCGGCGACCTGCGCGTGCAAGCCAAGCACGACGTCACCGTCCTGGGAAACCGGATCCTGAACAAGAGCCGCGTCCAGTACGGCGCCGTGGCGGTCAAACCTCACTCGACGAACGGGCAGGGCGGCGATGGCGACCTGATCGTGAAGTCGCTCGAGGGCGCGATCGTCGCATCCGATCGCGCGTTCGACTTCCAGAACCGCTTCAACGCCCAGAACGCGATCACGCTCGAAGCCAAGAACGGGATCGCCCTGAGCGTCACGGCCGCCGTCAACGACGGCGCCGCCGACAACACCAAAGCGGTCGTCAGCTCTCAGGGTGGCAGCGCCGGCCAGGGCGGCTCCAACTCGCTCCGGTCCTTCTCCGGACAAGTCGCGATCGGACCTAGGGCCCAGCTTTTCGCCAACTACACAGGCAGCCCCGGCACGAACGGAACCAACGCGCTGATCGCTTGCGGCGGCGTGACCAACTCGGGGAGCGTGACTCCCGCCGACGCGAATACTTCGAACGACGCCGGCACCTGCTCGCCAACGGCGCCGACCACGCTCTTCACTTCTTGCGCCGACTTCGGCGTGTTCCCGGCCACCGGTCCCCAGAACCAAGCGCCTTCGGTGTTCGCGGGCGGGGACCTGAACATCACGCTCCCGAGCGGCGCCGTCCTCGACGCAACCGTCACCGACGACGGCTTGCCGGCGTCCGGTTCGTTGAGTGTCGTTTGGGCCAAGCTGAGCGGGCCCGGCACGGTCGGGTTCGCGAACTCCGCCGCGATCGACACGACGGCGACTTTCGGCGCGGCCGGAAGCTACGTCCTTCGACTGACCACGACCGACGGCGAGCTGACGGCGAACGACGACGTGAGCGTATCCGTGGCCGCAGCCAACCAGGCGCCAAGCGTCGACGCTGGAGCCGACCAGGCGATCACGCTCCCGAGCCACGTGGTCACGCTGACCGGCTCGGTGTCGGACGACGGCCTGCCGCCCGGCGCCTCGCTCGCGATCGCGTGGTCCGTCGTGAGCGGTCCGGGCGGCGTCAGCTTCGGCGCACCCAACGTAGCCTCGACGACCGCGACGTTCGCCGCGACCGGCGTCTACCAGTTGCGGCTCACGGCATCCGATGGCGCCTTGTCAGCGAGCGACACGCTGACTGTGACAGTGTCGCCGGCTCTGCTGCCCAGCCTGTGGATCGCCGACGCAAGCGTCGTCGAAGGCAACGGCGCGGCCACAACGGGAACCCTGACCGTCACGCTCTCGGCTCCGAGCGCCGTCCCCGTCACGGTCCAGTACACGACCTCGGACGCGACCGCGACGGCATGCGACTACGCGGCGCGGTTCGGCACGCTGAGCTTCGCGCCGGGCATCGTGACGCAGCCGATCGAAGTCCCGGTCTTCGGCGACTTGTTGCCGGAAGCGGCCGAGACCGTGATCGTGGAGATCGGGAATCCCTCGGGCGCCACGCTCGCCCAGGCCTCGGCGGTCCTCACGATCACCAACGACGACGTCGCGAACCAGGCTCCGGCGCGGCCGTCGAACCTGCAACCCCCGAATGGCGCGAACGACGTGGTCTTCGAGCCGACGCTCACGTGGAGTACTTCAGATCCCGACGCGGGTGACAGCGTTCTGCACGACGTCTACTTCGGAACGGCTTTCGGCACCGCCGGCCAGGCGTGGAGCCGGCTCTGCCCGGCGACGTCGGGCCCCTCGCCGCGCTCGCGCGCCGCGACGGCCTACGACGAGGCGCGCGACCGGATGATCGTCATCGGCGGCCTCTCGACAGGTGGCGCCAACCTCGGAGATGTCTGGGTGCTGGAGAACGCGACCGGCGCCGGCGGCGCGCCCGTGTGGACCGCGCTGTCTCCGATCGGCACGCCGCCCGCGGCGCGGCACGACGCGAGCGCCGTCTACGACGCCGCGTCGAACCGGTTGATCCTGCACGGCGGTTGCGGCGGCGACTGCGCGAGCCCGTTCTCCGACACCTGGGCGCTCCAGAACGCGAACGGGACCGGCGGCACGCCGGAGTGGATCGCCCTGCCGAGCGCTCCCCTGGGGCGCTCCGCGCACGTCGGGGCCTGGGACGGAATCCGCGGCACGATGATCGTCTTCGGCGGCTGGAACGGCGCCACGGAACGCGACGACGTGTGGGTGTTACGCCACGCCTTCGGCTCCCAGCCCTCCTGGGAGGAGCGCGCCACGACCGTGCGGCCGTCTTCGCGAAAGCAGGCGGCCGGCGCCTACGACGCGGCGAGCGACAGCTTCATCATTCACGGCGGCCACTTGTCTCCCGACACGGCGCTCGACGATTCCTGGGTGTTTCAGAACGCCGTTCTTGGATCGCCGCAGTGGCTCGAGACGACCCCGTCCGAAGGGCCGGCCGCCCGCTATGGCCACGTCGCCGGGTACGACGCGGCTTCCAAGCGGCTCGTCATCTTCGGCGGGACCAACGCTGGGTTCTCGAGCAACCTCAACTTCGTGATGTCCGACGCATGGCTGCTCACGAACGCCGATGGGACAGCGCCGTCCGAGTGGGTCCACGTCGCCGTGAGCGACGCGCCTACGGGCCGCTTCTCGGCCTCGGGCGCCTACTCCCCGTCCTTGAACCGGCTCGTCGTCGCGCTCGGGGCGAACAACAAGCCCGGCGCGCCGGGGCTCGACGACCTCCACTCTCTTGACGCGGCGATCGGCAGCCTGCCGCTCGTCTCGCCGAGCCAGGCCGCGAGCTCCTTCCAGCCCGGGACCTTGACCGCGGGCACGACTTACTTCTGGAAGGTGCGGGCGAGCGACACGCACGGCGCGCTTGCCGCGAGCCCGGCGTCGCGATTCGTCGCGAACCATCCGCTCGTTTCGGTGGCGGACGCGTCGGTCGCGGAGGGGAACGCCGGCGCGTCCAACCTGACGTTCACGCTGACGCTCTCTCGCTCTTCCGACACCGAGGCGCGCGTCGACTACGCGACGGTCGCCGGGTCCGCCACGGAAGGCGATGACTACACGGCGGCCAACGGCGTCGCGGTGTTCGCTCCCGGCCAGACGACGACGGCGGTGAGCGTGGTCATCCACGGCGACACGCAGTTCGAGCCGGACGAGAGCTTCAACCTCGCCCTCTCCAACCCGCAGGCCGCGGTGCTGGGAGCGGCATCGGCGTCGGGAACCATCGTCAATGACGACGCGCCGGTCAACCAGCCGCCGAGCGTCGACGCCGGGCCAGATCGGACGGTCACCCTGCCGTCGAACGCCGTCACCCTATCGGGCAGCGTGAGTGACGACGGGCTGCCGGCCGGAGCGCCAGTGACCGCGGTCTGGGGCTTGTTGAGCGGCCCCGCCGCCGTGGCGTTCCTCGATCCCTCGTCGCCGGCCGCCACGGCCACCTTCAGCGTCGCCGGCAGCTACGTGCTGCGCCTGCTCGCCTCGGACACGGCTCTCCAGGCGTTCGACGACGTCACGGTCGTCGTGAACCCGGTTCCGCCCCTGCCCGACCTCGTCCTGGTGAGCGTCGACGCGTCCTTGGCCAGCATCGACCTGCAGGCGCTTCAGATCTCGGGCGTGGCGTCGGCATCCGTCACCAACTCGGGGCCGAGCCCCGCGCCGGCTTTCACCACCAGCTTCTTCGAGGACCGAAACGTCAACGCCGCGTTCGACCCCGGCGTCGACGCCGTGCTGGGGACGGCCGATGTACCGGGCCTCGCCCCTGGAGCCACGCTCGACGTCACCGCGGCGCTCTCCGGAGCGATCCTGATCCCCGGGTTCGTGTACGCATACGCCGACAGCGCAGAGACCGTCGCGGAGCCGAACGAGGCCAACAACGTCCAGAGCTCGGCGCCGGCGTGCAGCTACACGCCCCCGGCGTTCCCGATCTCGCCCCGCCTCGAGTTCTGGTACAAGAACCCGACGCTGCTGCCGGACTTCAAGGACGTCATGATGACGCCGCTCGTCGTCGACCTCGACAACGACGGCTTCCCCGAGATCGTGTTCACGAGCTTCAACGGCAACTACACAGCCGACGGCCACCTGCGCGCGATCAGCGGGCGCGACGGCCATGAGCTCTTCACGGTCGTCGATCCGGCTTGGGACCTCATCCCACACGTCGGCCTCGCGGCCGCCGACCTGGACGGCGACGGCTATCCCGAGATAGTGGGGGTGCACGAGAGCGCACACCTGGTTGTCTTCGGCCACGACGGGACGCCGCTGCGGAAGACCACGGCGGCGGCGCTTCCCAGCCCGAACAACATCCCCGCTTCGGAAACGCCTGCGATCGCCGACCTGGACGGCGACGGCGTTCCCGAGATCCTCTCCGGTCCTTACGTTGTGAACGCGGATTTCACCCCTCGCTTCAACGCCCTGGGCCTCGTCAGAGGCCTCGGAGGCTCGCTGGCCGTGGATCTCGACCTCGACGGGAAGCTCGAGTTCATCAGCGGCAACCGGGCCTACAAAGCCGACGGGACCCAACAGCCGGGTTGGCCCAGCACCGCGGTCAGCGGAGGCGCGCTCGGCGCCGGGAACCTGGACGACGATCCGTACCCGGAGATCGTCCACGTCGCGGGCGGGCAGATCAACCTTCTCGAGCACACCGGCGTGCGCAAGTGGGGGCCCGTGTCCCTGCCCGGCGGAGGGTTTGGCGGCCCGCCCACGATCGCGGACTTCGACGGCGACGGCAAGCTGGACATCGGCGTCGCCGGCAGCAGCCGCTACGCCGTCCTCGACCGCAACGGCGTCGTCAAGTGGAGCGTGCCGATCAGCGACGCCAGTTCGTCGAGCACCGGCGCGGCCGCGTTCGACTTCGACGGCGACGGCGCCTTCGAGGTCGTGCACAACGACGAGTTCAGCGTCCACATTCTCGACGGACGCACCGGGTCGCGCCTCTGGGAGTACCCGATCCGAAACGGAACGGGCAGCGAGCATCCGGTCGTCGCGGACGTGGACGGCGACGGGCAGCCGGAGATCGTCGCCGTCGGCAACGCGGCCCTGGCGATCACCACGACGCGCGGCGTGTACGTCTTCGGCAACTCGACGGACAGTTGGGTCGGCGCCCGGAAGATCTGGAACCAGTACTCCTACCACGTCGCCAACGTGAACGACGACGCCAGCATCCCGAGCCCGGAAGGGAACGAGTGGAGTCGGTACGGCACCCGCACTCAGAGCCTGCTCACGGGGTGTGCGTTCGTTCTGCCGGACTTGACGGCCTCGTTCGCGCGGCTCGACGTGAGCGGCTCCAGCCGGACGATCACGGCGCGGATCGCCAACGGCGGCCTGCGCGTGGCGGGACCGGGCGTGCCGGTGTCCTTCTACGACGGCGATCCGGCGCACGGGGCCCCGCGCCTGGGCCAGGTCCAGACGATCACGTACCTCCAGCCCGGCCAGTTCGAGGACGTGGTGCTGAGCGTGCCGCTCGCCACGACGACCGCGCACTCGGTCTTCGTGGTCGCCGACGACCAGGGCAGCCTGGTGGGTGTCGTGCACGAGTCCAACGAAGGCAACAACGTGCTGGATTCGCGGCTCGCACTCACGCCGCCGCCGAGCCTGCCGGACCTCGTGATCGCGATGGTCGACACGGCGCTCGCCGGTGTCGACGGCCAGACGCTGGCGATCAGCGGGGTGCTGCGCGCACGGGCCCGCAACCAGGGCGAGAGCGCGGCGGGCGCTTTCAACGTGCGCTTCTTCGAGGATCGAAACGGCAACGGCGTCTTCGACACCGGCGATCTGTCGCTGGGTGTCGCGGCGAGTCCCGGCCTCGGGATCGGCGAGGAAGCCTCCGTCGAGAGCGCGGCCGCGGGCCTGCTCAGCTTCTCCGGGTCGCCGATCCATGCGGCAGCCGATTCCGATCTCGAAGTCGCCGAGTCGAACGAGACCAACAACGTCGCCCGCTCCGGCTCGAGTTGCGCGCTGAAGCCCGCGGGTGTTTTCGATCCGCAGCTCAAGTGGGCGTGGACGGGAAGCGCTCTCTTCCCGACCTCCCGCAACGTCTGGATGACGCCGGCGGTCGCCGACGTGAACGGCGACGGTGTCGCGGACGTCGTGTTCGTCACGACGGTGAACGGCAGCGCGAACGACGGCATCCTGCGGGCCGTCAACGGCCGCGATGGCTCCGAGATCTTCACGACGGGAGGACTGACGCCGCCGCTGAAGCCCAACGCGGGCCTGGCCGTCGGCGACCTGGACGGCAACGGTTCCGTCGAGATCGTGGCGCTGACGACGGAGGGCGTGCGCGCCTACAGCCACGCGGGCCAGGCGCTGTGGACCGTGGCGGCCGCCGCCACCGGCGGGGCTTCCAGCTCCGCCGCGGCGACGCCAGCGTTGGCCGATCTCGACGGCGACGGCCTTCCCGAGGTCGTGGTCGGCCGCACGGTCCTGCGCGGCGCCACCGGCGTCCCCTTCCCAGGCTGGGGCGCCCAGACGTTCGACGGCATCAGCAACGCCCATCCCTCGACCATCGTGGCGGACATCGACCGCGACGGCGTCCCCGAAGTCCTCTCTGGCTACAAGGTCTACCGTGCGGACGGAACCATCCTGTGGCAGGACCTGGTCCGTCAATCCATCGGCTTCGACGCCGTGGGCAACTTCGACGGCGACGCGTCCGCCGAGGTCGTGCGCAATGCCGGTGGCCTGCTCGTGCTCCTCGACCAGGACGGCCAGGAGCGCTGGAGCTTGACCCTCGGGTCGCTTCCCGGAATAAACAACGGAGTCAACGGCAGCGTGCCCGCCGTGGGCGACGTCGACGGCGACGGGCGGCCGGAGATCGTCATCGCCACGTCACACGCCCTCTTCGTCATCGAGGATCAGGGCGCCCTCAAGTGGAAGGCCTCGATCACGCCGGAGATCATCTCCCCCTTCGCCACCGGAGGTTTCGCCGCTCCGACCCTCGCCGACCTGGACGGCGACGGCGTCTTCGAGATCGTCTTCGCCGACGTCAAGGACCTGCGCATCTACCGCGGCACCGACGGCGTCGTCCTCTGGCAGACCCCGCTCGAGAACATCGCCAACTCGCCGCGCAGCCCTGTCGTCGCCGACGTCGACGGCGACGGCCGCGCGGAGCTGATCGCCTCGGCCGCGAGCACGGTGGCCGCCGAGCATCACGGCATCTACGTGTATTCGGACCAGAACGACAACTGGGTCAACGCGCGCCCGATCTGGAACCAGTACAGCTTCCACGGCACGAACGTCACGGACACGGGCAGCGTGCCCGCGCACGAAGCGACGTCCTGGGAGAACGGCAGTGTCTACCACGGCACCACGCTGGTGGTCGGAGACAAGTTCGCGACGCCCGACGTGAGCCCGTCGTTCCTGCGCCGCTCCGCGGCCGGTCCGGACATCGTCCTCACCGTTCGCGTCGGCAACGGAGGCGCGGCTCTGGTCCAGCCCGGCCTGCCGGTCTCGTTCTATGCCGGCGACCCAAGATCGGGCGGCACGCTCCTGGGCACGGTCTCGACGACCGCGACGCTCGGCGCCGGCCAGTACCAGGACCTGACGCTCACGCTGCCGGGCAGCAACACCTCCACCGCGAACGTCTTCGTCTCCGCCGACGACAGCGGCGGCCTCCACGGCACGCGCCGAGAGTGCAGCGAGGCCAACAACGTCTACGACTCCGGCGTTCCGCTGAACGCGCCGCCCGTCGTGGCGGCCGGTGGAGATCAGTCGATCGAGCTGCCCACGAACGTGCTCGCCCTGTCGGGCGACGTCACCGACGACGGCTTCCCGATCGGCAGCGCCGTGACGACGACGTGGTCCACCCTCAGCGGCCCCGCGAGCGTGAGCTTCGCGGACGCGTCGTCGCCCTCGACCGGCGCGACCTTCGGCGAGCCGGGGACGTACGTGCTTCGCCTCAGCGCGACCGACGGCTCGGCGACGGCCTTCGACGACACGACCGTGACCGTGATCCCCGAGAACCACTCGCCGTCCGTGACCGCGGGCGCCGACCCGACGATCGCGCTGCCGCCGCAGGCGAGCGTCGTGCTCGCGGGCTCC
>CAZVOI010000618.1:0-19893 GCA_964628275.1 uncultured Acidobacteriota bacterium
TCCTGGGGGAGCTGGGCCGAGCTGCACCCCGAGACCTGCCGCGGCTTGAACGTGATGTCGGGACAGCTCGTGTCGCTCGAGACGTCTCACGGCCGCATCGAGCTGCCCGTGCTTCCCACCGACGGCGTGCGTCCGGGCGTCGTCGCGGTGGCGCTCGGACAGGGTCACACCGGCTACGGCCGCTACGCGGAAGGCCGCGGCACGAACCCGCTCTCTCTGCTGAGCAACTCCGCGGAGCCGGCCTCCGGTGGACGCGTCTGGCTGGGGACGCGAGTGACCGCGACCGCCCGGCCGGTCTGGCGGCCGCTGCCAATCGGCCAGGCCGGAGAGGACCAGCAGGGACGCGGGATCGCGCAGGCGGTGCGGCAGGGCGAGGCGCACGCCGAGCCGTCTCACGAAGAGCCCAGCATGTACCCGCCGCACCCGCACCCCGCGCACCGCTGGGGCATGGCGATCGACGTGGATGCGTGCATCGGCTGCAACGCCTGCGTCGCGGCCTGCTACGCGGAGAACAACGTCCCGATCGTCGGCCCCGACGCGCAGCGGCTCGGCCGCGACATGTCCTGGCTGCGCATCGAGCGCTACGTCGAGCGCGAGGCCGGACGAGCCGACATCCGCTTCGTGCCGATGCTCTGCCAGCACTGCGACCACGCCCCGTGCGAGACGGTCTGCCCGGTGTACGCCACGTACCACACGCCCGAGGGGCTGAACGCTCAGGTCTACAACCGCTGCGTCGGCACTCGCTACTGCGGCAACAACTGCCCGTACAAGGTGCGCCGCTTCAACTGGTTCGAACACTCGTACCCGGCTCCGCTCGACCGTCACACGAACCCGGACGTCACCGTGCGCAGCAAGGGCGTGATGGAGAAGTGCACCTTCTGCATCCAGCGCATCCAGGGCGCCAAGGACCACGCCAAGGACGAGGGCCGGAGCGTGCGCGACGGCGAGATCGTGCCGGCGTGCGCTCAGACCTGCCCGACCCAGGCGATCACGTTCGGCGACCTGAAGGACCCCGCCAGCCGCGTTTCGCAGGCGTCGCAGGGCAGCCGCGGCTACCGCGTCTTCGACTCCCTGAACACACGCCCCGCGATCACCTACCTTAAGAAGGTCCTGCTGTGAGCGCGGTCGCCGCCAAAGACCTGCGCAGGGTCAACGACGACCTGCTGCGCACCATGGGACGCCCTGGACCTCTTTACGTCGCCGGGCTGGCCCTGGCGCTCGCCGGCATCGCCGTGGGCGGTTATGCCTGGTTCTTTCAGATCGCGGTCGGCCTCGGCGTCACCGGCTACGCGCCGCCCGTGATGTGGGCCGTCTACATCACAAACTTCGTGTTCTGGGTCGGCATCGCCCACTCCGGCACGCTGATCTCGGCCGTCCTGTACCTGCTGCGCGCGCGCTGGCGAACCGCGGTCTCGCGGGCCGCCGAGGCGATGACGGTGATCGCGGTGATGACCGCCGGCTTCTTCCCGATCGTCCACCTCGGCCGGCCGTGGCTGTTCTTCTGGCTGCTGCCTTACCCAAACCAGCGCGAGCTTTGGGTGAACTTCCGCTCGCCGCTCGTCTGGGACGTGTTCGCCGTGACCACCTACCTCACGGTCAGCGCGCTGTTCCTGTTTCTGGGTCTGGTGCCCGACCTCGCGATCGTGCGCGATCGGGCGACCGGCCTCAGAAAGCGCGTCTACGGCCTTCTGTCCCTCGGCTGGCAGGGCACCGGCACGCAGTGGAGGCACTACGGGGCGCTCTACGGCTTCTTCGCCGCGCTCGCGACACCGCTGGTGATCTCGGTTCACAGTGTCGTGTCGTGGGACTTCGCGATGTCGATCGCGCCCGGCTGGCACAGCACGATCTTCGCCCCGTACTTCGTGGCGGGGGCGATCCTTTCGGGCTTGGCGATGGTGTTGACGCTCCTGATCCCGATGCGCCGGCTGTACCGCCTCGAAGCGTACGTCACGCTCGAACACTTCGAGGGCGTCGCCAAGCTGATCATCACGACCTCGCTGATCGTCAGCTACTCCTACGCAACCGAGTACTTCGTGGCCTTCTACCGTGGCAGCGAGTTCGAGGTCGGCACGATGTGGGACCGAGCGCGAGGCGTCTACGCCCCGTTCTTCTGGACGATGGTGACGTGCAACTCGCTGGTGCCGCTCGCGCTGTTCGTGCGCCGCGTGCGGCGCAGCCTGCCAGCGCTGTTCGGGATCGCGCTGCTGATCAACGTCGGCATGTGGCTCGAGCGTTTCGTGATCATCGTCGCCTCGCTCGCCCACGGCGTCGCGCCGGCGACGTGGCGCGGCCTGTACCAGCCGACGTGGGTCGAGGCCGCCATCACGGTCGGCAGCTTCGCCTGGTTCTCGCTCTGGTTCCTGCTGTTCGCGAAACTGGTTCCGGTGCTGCCGATCACGGAGCTGAAGGAAGCGCTCTTGCACCCGGAGCCGCACGAGGCGTTCCATGGCTGACGAACGCCTGCTGGCGATCTTCGCGGAGAACGCCGGCGCGGTGCGCGCGATCGCGGCGCTGCACGAGCGGGGCCACACGCGGGTCGAGGCGTTCTCGCCGGCGCCGGACGACGCGCTCGAAGCGGCGCTCGGCTCTCCGCACAGCCCGGTCCGCGGCTTCACCCTGATTGGCGGCCTGGTCGGCTGCGCGTCGGGGCTGACGCTCGCGATCTGGACGTCGCTCGAGCTGCCGCTGGTGACGGGCGGCAAGCCGATCGTATCGCTGCCGCCGTTCCTGATCATCGGCTACGAGTCGACGATCCTGCTGGCCGCGCTCGCGACCTTTGCCGGCTTCTTGATCCACTCCCGCTTGCCGCGGCTCTCGACCGCGCCCTTCTACGACTCGCGTTTCTCGGAGGACCGCTGCGGCGTGCTGGTGACAACGACCGCCGAAAAGGCCCTTGGCGCGCGCGAGCTGCTCGCCGCCTCCGGCGCCGAGGAGGTCCGGAGTGTCTAGCCTCAAGGTGGCGGGCGCGCTGGTGGCTATGGCCGCAGCGGCCGGCTTTCATCTCGGTCCGGCGCTCCCGACGGACATGTCCAAGCAGCCCGGCGCGGGCCTGCTCGCCCCGCCGCCCGCCGGTGCGCGGTCGAACCTGGCGGAGCTGCCACTGTCCCGCGACGAGGCCGGCGAGCGCCTCAGGAACCCGCTGCCGGCTTCGCCCGAAACGCTCGCACGCGGCAAGCGGCTCTACGAGACGTATTGCGGCCTCTGTCACGGTTCCGCTGGCGCGGGCGACGGCCCGGTCGGAAAGAAGTTTGGTTTTCAACTGCCAGCGCTCGGCGACCCGGCGATCGCCGATCGCCCTGACGGCTACGTGTACGGGACGATCCGCGACGGCGGCTTCCTGATGCCGGCTCAGGCCGAGGTGATGAGCCCCGAGGAGCGCTGGGCCGTCGTCCACTACGTGCGCAGGCTGCAGAAGCGATGACCGGGCTGCTGACGCCGCTCGCGCGCCGAGCGCTCTTCGCGGTCGTCCTGGCGGGCGCCGTGATGTTCGTCAGCGCGGTGACCCGGGGGGACGCGGTTCGCGGCTGGGGCATCTACCTGGTGAATCTCCTCTTCTGGTCGGGGCTGGCCCAGGCCGCGGGCGCGTTCCTGGCGATCCTGCATCTGTCGAACGCCCGGTGGGCCGAGCCGCTACGCAAGATCGTCGAGGCCTTTTCGGGATTCCTGGCGCCGTCGTTCGCGCTGGCTCTGGTTCTGCCGCTCGGCCACGCCTCGTTCTACCCGTGGCTGTCCTCGGCCGGCGACCGCGAGCAACGCTGGCTGTCCGCGCCGTTCGTCAGCGCGCGCCTGCTGCTCGGGCTGGCGCTGCTGCACGGCCTGCTGTTCGTGTTCGTGCGCCAGCCGCGCTGGCGCGACCGGCTGGCGCCGGTGGTGGTGGCTGCCTACGCGGTCGTGCTGACGCTGCTGTCGTTCGATTGGGTGATGTCGCTCGACGCGCGCTGGCTCAGCACGCTGCTCGGCGGGCATTTCTTTGTCGGCGCGATGTACGCGGGTCTCGCGGCGATCGCGCTCGTGACGATCCTGGTTCGCCGCCAGGCGGGCAACGACGCGATCCGGGCGCGCGTGCTGCACGACCAGGGCAAGCTGCTGACGGCCTTCAGCATGCTCTGGATGTACCTCGTCTACTCCCAGTACATCGTGATCTGGTACGGGGACCTGCCGGAGGAGACCGGTTTCGTGATGCGGCGGATGAGCGAGCCCTGGAGCGCGCTGGCCGCCGGCGTCGTCCTACTCTGCTTCGTCGTCCCTTTTTGCCTGCTGTTGAGCCGGCGCGTCAAACAGTCGAACGCCGGGCTCGGAACCGCGGCCGGGCTGGCGCTGGTCGGGCTGTTCGCCGAACGCTTTCTGCTGGTAATGCCGTCCTTGACCCGCGACCGCGCCTCATTCGGCTTGGTCGAAGTCTCCGTCAGCGCCGCCTTTTGCGCGGCCTTCCTGTTGTCCGTCCTTCCGACGATCGCGAGAGATAATGGAGCTGTGATGAAAACGACCGCCGGCCTCGCCGTAGCCGCAGCAGCCATCTTCCTCGCGATGCCGGCCCCGCCGGCTCACGCCCAGAAGGTCACCTGGGAGGCGCCGCCCGAGGCCAAGAACATCAAGCGCCCCGCGCCGACCGACGCGGCTTCCGCCGAGCGCGGCCACAAGCTCTACAACCTGAACTGCGTGCCGTGTCACGGCCAGACCGGCAAGGGCGAGGGGCCGATGAGCAAGGCCCTGAACGTCCAATCCGGCAACCTGACCGACCGCGCCCGGATGAGCAAGCAGTCCGACGGCGAGATCTATTGGAAGACTGCCAAGGGCAAGACCCCGATGCCGGTCTTCGAGCAGAAGCTGAGCGAGAAGGAAATCTGGGACCTCGTCGCGTATGTGAGGACGTTCGCGAAGTAGCGACGGCGTCGGGCCCTAGCGGGCTACCTTCTCGACGCTCTTCAACTGGATGCCCTTGACGCCGTCGCGTTCGACGAGCGTGCCCTTCACGACCACGCTCTCGCCGGCCATGCCCGCCACGGCGTCCTTCACCGCGAACGGCTTTTCGCCGAGCAGGACGTAGAGCTTCCCGTCGTCGCCCAGGAAGCCCGCGGTCACGCCGCGTGACAGGCAGGCGTTGCCGCAGCCGGCGTGATCGGCGCCCTTGGCGGCGCGGGTCAGGTAGCAGTGCATGTCGACGACCTCGCCCTTGAAGCTGGTCTCCTTCCCGTCCTGGGCGCGCAGCGACGGAAACGAAAAGGACGCCAGCACCACGAGCCCCATCGGAACGACCGTTCTCATCTTCATTGAACGCCCTCCAGAATCAACAAGGTCCAGAATCATTCGGCCCGGAGCGCGACGATCGGGTCGACTTGCATCGCCCGGCGCGCGGGGACGTAGCTCGCCGCGAGTCCGACCACGACCATCGCTAGAGGCACCAGCGCGAAGGTCGCTCCGTCGTAGGCCGAGACCTCGAACAGCAGGGCGCCGACGAGGCGCGCCAGCGCGAGCGAGAGCAGCAGGCCGGCCGCGGTCCCAGCGACCACGAGCCGTGCCGACTCTCCCATCACCAGGCGCAGCACGTCGCGACGCTCGGCTCCCAACGCGAGGCGAACGCCCAGCTCGTGGCTCCTTCTCGCGACCAGGTACGACAAGAGGCCGTAGATGCCGGTCGCCGCCAGCAGCGCGGCGACCAGGGCCAACGCGGCCAGCAGCGCGACCGCGAAGCGGTCGGGGCCGGAGGCCTCGCGGACGACGTCTTCCATCAGCCGCACGCGCTCGACCGGTTGCGCGGGATCGAGCGCCGCGACCTCCCGCGCCAGCGCCTTCTTCAACAGCGCCGGATCGCGCGTCGCGCGCACCACCACGTTCATCGCGAGGTAGGGGTTCTGCCCGTGCGGAATGAAGACCTCGCGGCGCGGCGCGTTCTTGAGACCGCGATGCCGCGTGTCGTTGACGAGGCCCACGACCTCGTACGGATACACGCCGGTTTGATAGTCGATCATCAGACGCTTGCCGATCGGCTCGTCGTTCGGCCAGGTCGTGCGAGCCAGCGTCTCGTTCACGACGATCACCCGCGGCGTCTCGCGGCGATCGTGCTCCGAGAAGTCGCGCCCCCGCAGGAGCTTCATGCCGATCGTCTCGAAGTAGCCCGGCGTCGCCATCAGCAGGTCGGCCTCGAGCGCCGCCGCGCCCGGATCGGGCTCGCCTTCCCGGAAGTAGCGCCGGTCGAAACCGCGGTCCTGCAGCGGCAGGTAGGTGACCGCCGCGGCCGAGCGCACGCCGGGCAAGCCGCGCAGCCGCGGCAAGAGCGCGCGATAGAACTCGGCGGCTCGGCCGCCGGTGCGGTAGGCGCCGGTGTCGAGCGCGATGCGGAAGGCGACCACGTTCTGGGCGTCGAACCCGAGATCGACGGCGCGCAGCCGCACGAAGCTCCGCGCGAACAGACCAGCTCCGACGAGCAGCACCAGCGCCGCCGCCACTTCGCTGGTCACCAGGATCTTCCTCAGGCCGTGCCGGCCCGCGGCCGTTGCCGGTCCGCGGCCGCCGGCGTCGGCCAGCGCCGGCAGCAGATCCACGCGCGTCGCCTGCAGGGCCGGCAGCAAGCCGAACGCGACCGCGCTCAAAACCGCCATCGCACTGGCGAACAGGAACACCCGCAGATCCATGCCGATCTCGGCCGCGCGCGGTAGCCCGCTCGGAAGCAGACCCAGCAGCAAGGGAACGCCCCGCCAGGCGATCAGCAGGCCCAAGCCGGCTCCCACGACGGATACCAGCAAGCTCTCGGCCAGCAGCATGGCCACGATGCGCCGCGGGCTGGCGCCGAGCGCCGTGCGAAGCGCGATCTCCTTGATCCGCGCCGCCGAGCGTGCGAGCTGCAGGCTCGCGACGTTGGCGCAGGCGATCAGCAGCACGAAGCCCACGGCGCCGAAAAGCGCCAGCAGCGGTGCGCGGGTGGGGCCGACGATCTCCTCCTTGAGCGGGTGCAGCCGGATCCCCCAGCCGGCGTTTTCCCTGGGATGGGCCTCGGCGATGGCGGCAGCGATCTGGTCGAGCTCCGACTGGGCTTGGTCGACGCCGATCCCGGGGCGGAGCCGGCCGACCACGTTCAGGAAGCGGAAGTCGCGCGGCGGTCCGTCCAGAAAGCGCGGCCCGGGGCCGTCGTTCGGCTGATACGAGCTCGGGATGTCCCAGGCGAGGTAGATCTCGGTGTCGAGGCTCGGCATCGCGAACCCGGCGGGCAGCACGCCGGCGATGCGAAACGGAGCGCCGTCGATCCAGAGCTCCCTGTCGGCGACGTCGGGGTCGGAACCGAAGCGCCGCTTCCAGACGCCGTCCGACAGCATCGCCTCGCGATCGCCTGCGCGAAACTGCTCGGCCACGTTGTAGACGGCGCCGCGAAGCGCGTGTGAAAAGCCATCGCCGATCGCGGGACGAACGCCGAGAACACGAAAGAAGTCCGGCGAGACCTTGGCCGAGCGCAGCGCCTCGGGTCCCTGCGCGTCGCGCAGGATCGCCGTGCCGGAATGCCATACGACCAGGCCCTCGAGAGACCGGCTTCGCGCACGCCAGTCGAGAACGTTGCCGGGCGACGGTCGCTCGCTGAGCAGTGACTTGACCTTGTGCGTCTCGAATACCATGACCAGCCGGTCGGCGTCGGGGTACGGCAACGGGCGCCACAGCACCGCGTCGATCACGCTGAAGAGCGCGGTGTTGGCGCCGATGCCCAGGCTGAGCGCCAGGACGGCGACGACGACGAAGCCGCGGTCGCGGGCGAGGCCGCGCAGCGCCTGCGTCATTTCTTGACCGCGCTCTGCAGCGCCAGCAGGTTGCCGTCGGGGTCGCTGAACTCGACGATCCAGATCTCGTTGCCCTCGAACATGCCGACCGCGTGCGGCTCCCCGACGAATTTCACGCCCTTGGCGACTAGCGACTTGTGGGTCGCGAGGATGTCCGCGACGTCGAAGTAGAGGATGCCGCTCTTGTGGCTCACCGTCGGCTCCGGCAGGCTCAGCATCAGCCGCGTCCCGCCGATGTCGAAGAAGGCCAGCCGCGCCGGAACACTGAAGAGGTGTTTGAGGCCGAGCGTCGTGCCGTAGAACGCCTCGGCCTTCGCCACGTCGTGCACCACGATCGCGATCTGGCTGATGCTCCGGAGGTCGCTTCCGCTCATGTTCGTCTCCTTCATGTCTTCGGGCAGGACGGGTTCGGCTTCGTCGTAATCGACGTTCAGCTCCGAAAAGAACTGCAGCAGCGCTGCCTTATCGTCGCTGGAGATCGAGACCGGTTGGAGGGCCGCGTCCTTGTGCGGGTTCGCGATCCCACCGCCGAGCATGACATCGACCGCCTCCGCCAGCTTCTCGACGCTGCCGTCGTGAAAGTAGGGCGCGCTCTTCGCCACGTTCAGGAGCGTCGGCGTCTTGAAGGCGCCGCGGTCTTTTTCCTGGCGCGTGATCACGAACCGGCCGGGCTCTGGTTTCTCGCCTCGCGAGCCGATGCCGACGTTGTGGTACTGAAGATCGGTCAGCAGCTGGCCGTTGTGGCACTCCGTGCAGCGCGCTTTCTTGTCGAAGACCTCGTAGCCGCGCCGAGCGCGCGCCGAGAGCGCTTGCGTGTCGCCGTAATAGAAGCGAATCCAGCGCGAACGGTCGGCCACCAGCGTCCTGAGATAGGCCGCGAGCGCCTTGGGGATCGTCTCGGTATCGGCTTCGCGCCCGAACACCCGCTCGAACTGGCGGCGGTAGCCGGGAATCCGGTCGAGCCGCGCGGCCACGTCGGCCGGCTTCAGTTGCCCGGGGCCTCCGGGCGCCATGTTGTAGCGCCAGACGCCGGCGACCGCCTGTTCGATCGTGCGGCCGGCGCCCTCCCAGTAGAGGCCTTGTTGATAGGCGACGTTCCACAACGTAGGACAGGAACGGTCGTTCGAGGAGCCATACGCGCCCGACCGCGGCGTGCCACCTTCGGTCAGGCCGTGCTGCGGCTGGTGGCACGAGATGCAGGCTCGCGATCCGTCGCCCGAGAGGCGCTTGTCGAAGAAGAGCTGCTTGCCGAGCGCGACCTTCGGCTCGGTCATCGGATTGTCGGCCGGGATCGCCATCGCCTGATACCGCTCCAGCGCGGGCCAACGCCGCTCCTGGGCGGTCGCGACCGTCTGCACCCAGACTCCCAAGGCGACGCCAAGCGTTACTCTCGATCCCGATATCATCGTTGTCTCCATGCCGAAAAGACCGGCCGTCGAGGCCCAATGTCGCCGCGTCGGCGGCCAAACGCCATGGCCGGTCGGTGAGATCGGCGCCAGGCGCAGGTCAGGATGCAAGTCACTGATCGCAAGCCAGTTGCTCGCGGCGGTTAGACGTCCCTTTTTTGGAAGCCAGGCCTCGGGTGTGCTACACCCTTAGTCCGCCTTGGCTCTCTTGCGATTCGGCGTCTTCGAGCTCGACGTGGCCTCGGCCGAGCTCCGTCGCGAGGGGCTGCCGGTCAAGCTCCAGCCGCAGCCCGTGAAGGTGCTCACGTTGCTTGCCGAGAAAGCCGGCAACGTCGTGACGCGCGAGGAGCTGCAGGCCGCGGTTTGGGGCGACTCGACGTTCGTGGACTTCGACCGCGGCCTGAATTTCTGCGTTCTGCAGATCCGCAACGCGCTCGGGGACGACGCCGACAACCCGCGTTTCGTGCAAACCGTGCCGCGGCGCGGCTACCGTTTCGTTGCGCAGGTGCAGAGAGTCGAGAACGGCGCGGTTGCGGCCGTGCAGGCGGCCTCGACGAGCGCTAGTGACGAGGACGTGCGGCGGCTCGCGCCCCGAGCCTTGGCTGCCCTGGGCCTGGTCCTGGCACTCCTGGGAGGCGCCGTCCTTCTGTCGCGGCGCGAGCCGCCCGCGGCGCGAACGCCCGCGAAGATCGAGCGCGTCATGCTGGCTGTGCTGCCCTTCGAGAACATCAGCGGCGACGCCGCACACGCGTTCTTCGCCGACGGCCTCACCGAAGAGCTGATCACGCATCTCGGGCGCGTCGACCCTGAGACGCTCGGCGTGATCGCGCGCACGTCGGTGCTGCAATACAAGGTGGGCGCCAAAGACGTCGCCCAGATCGGCCGCGAGCTCGGGGTGTCCCACGTGCTCGAGGGCAGCGTCCGGCGCGAGGTCGATCGCGTGCGGGTGACGGCGCAGTTGATTCGCGTCTCCGATCAGACGCACCTGTGGGCCGAGAGCTACGACCGGCCGCTCCAGGAATCGCTCAACCTCCAGGACGAGGTCGCGCGGCGCGTCGCCACGGCGCTCCGCGCCAAGCTGCTGCCCGCGGCGGCGCCGGCATCGCAGCCCAGCACGCGCGACCCGCGAGCATACGAGGCCTATCTCGAAGGGCGCGCTCTCGCGTCGCAACGTTCCGCCGACGCCCTCACGCGAGCGCTCCAGCGCTTCGACGCCGCGCGCACGCTCGACCCCGGCTACGCCGCGGCGCACGCCGGCGCCGCCGACGCGCTCTTCCAGATGCGCTTCCGCGGACGCGCGGCCAAGGAAGTGCTGCCGAAGGCGCGCGCGGCGGCGGAGCAGGCGCTGACCTTCGACCCACACTCGGCCGAGGCGCTGACCGTGCTCGGGAGCGTGAAACTCTGGCACGCGTGGCAGCCCACCGCGGCGCAGGACCTCTTGGAGCGCGCGCTCCGCGCCAACCCGAGCTATGCGCCGGCGCACCACGACCTGGCGTGGATCCGTATCGCGCAGGGACGGCTCGATGACGCGGTGGCCGCCATCCGCCGCGGTCAAGAGCTCGACCCGCTCTCGCCACGGGCCACGATGGACGTCGGCTGGGTGCTGCTGCGCGCGCGACGCTACGCGGACGCGGCGGCCCAGGCGCGCAAGACGCTGGAGCTGGAGCCGCGCATGCTGGAGGCCACGGCGTGCCTCGCCGAGGCCCTGGTGGCCCTCGGCCAGCGTCGCGAAGCGGTCGACCTGACGCGGCGGGTGATGCAGGAATCGGGAGCGCCCAAGGAAGCGCTCGCGAGCCTCGACGGAGCGGACGCCGGCGAGGCGTTGCGGCGAGCCGGCGAGTGGCGGCTCGCGCGCAGCCGGGAGCGAGCGCGAGCCGGAACCGGGAGCTGGCAGAGCGTCGCGATCGAGGAAGCGCTTCTCGGCCGGCGCGGCGAGGCGCTCGCGTCGCTCCAGCAGGCGCTGATCGCGCACGAACAGAGCATGGTCGTCGTGGAGTCCGTTCCCGCGTTCGACGTGCTGCGGTCGGATCCTCGTTTCCAGGCCATCGTCGAGACCGTGAAGGCCAAGGACCGGTCGAAAGACTGAGGCTTACAATCCGCGTCCGACCATGAACGACACCCGGCTTCGGCTGTTGATCGCCGACGATCAGCCCGACGTGCTCGAAGCGCTGCGGCTCTTGCTGAAGGCCGAAGGTTATGAGATCGAGGCCGTCGCGACGCCCGCGGCGATCCTGAAGGCGGCCAGCGAGCGCGAGTACGACGCAGCGCTCATCGATTTGAACTACGCGCGTGACACGACGTCGGGACGCGAGGGGCTCGACGTGCTCAGCCAGCTCGGCGCGATCGACCGCACGCTGCCGGTCGTCGTGATGACGGCTTGGGGCAGCGTCGACGTCGCCGTCGAAGCGATGCGGCGCGGCGCCCGCGATTTCGTACAGAAGCCCTGGGAGAACGCGCGGCTACTCGCGATCCTGCGCACGCAGGGCGAGCTGGCGCGAGCGATCCGGCGCGGCGAGCGTCTCGAGGAAGAGAACCGCACGCTGCGTTCGGACAAGCGCCCGAGCCTGATCGCGGAGTCGCCCGCGATGCAGCCGGTGTTGGACATGATCGCGCGCGTCGGCCCGTCGGACGCGAACATCCTGATCACCGGCGAGAACGGGTCGGGCAAGGGCACCGTCTCTCAAGCGCTGCACGCCGCGTCACTGCGCGCCGACAAGCCGCTCGTGACCGTGAACGCCGGCGGGTTGTCGGAGGGCATCTTCGAGAGCGAGCTGTTCGGCCACGTGAAAGGCGCCTTCACCGACGCCAAGACCGACCGGATCGGACGCTTCGAGATGGCGGACGGCGGCGCCCTGTTCCTGGAAGAGATCGCCAACGTTCCGCTCAACCTGCAGCCGAAGCTACTGCGCGTGCTCGAGACCGGCGAGTTCGAGCGCGTCGGCAGCTCACGCACGCGTAGGGTCAACGTCCGGATCCTGTCCGCGACCAACGCCGACCTGCGCCAGGAGGTCGCCCAAGGCCGCTTCCGCCAGGATCTGCTGTTCCGCTTGAACACGATCGAGATCCACGTGCCGCCGCTGCGCGAGCGGCGCGAGGACATCGGCCCGCTGGCGCAGCACTTCCTGCGCGCACACACGCAGCGCTACCGGAAGCGCGTCACCGGCTTCGAGAGTGCCGCGCTGCGCGCCTTGGCCGAGCACACCTGGCCCGGCAACGTGCGCGAGCTGGACCACGCGGTGGAGCGAGCGGTGCTGATGGCGCAAGCCGAGCAGATCAGGGCCGCCGACCTCGGCCTGCGCGGCGCCGAGAGCGGCCCGGCCAAGCTCGACGAGATGAGCCTCGAGCAGGTCGAGTCCTTCCTGATCAAGAAGGCGCTGCAGCGCTTCGACGGCAACGTCAGCCGCGCGGCCGACGCGCTCGGGCTCTCGCGCAGCGCGCTGTACCGACGCCTGCAACGCTACGGCCTCTGAGAAGCCGATGGCTGGCGGACGCCTGAATCACGAGCGGCGCGTGCTGCTGGCCGCGCTGGCCGCGGGCGCTCCGGGCGTGCTGCTGTCGCTCGGCCTGCTGAGCGCCGGCTCGTACTCTTCGCGGGCCCAATGGACCTTCGGCGTGCTGGTGGTCGGGCTGTGGCTCGGCTTCGCGTTCTCGGCGCGCGCTGCGGTGGTGAGGCCTTTGCAGACGCTCTCGAACCTGCTCGGCGCCCTGCGCGAGGGCGATTTCAGCTTCCGCGCGCGCCGCTCGCGAGGCGACGACGCGATGGCCGAGGTGATGGTCGAGGTGAACCAGCTCGCCACGACCCTCCGGGAGCAACGCCTCGGCGCGCTCGAGGCGACCGCGCTCCTCCAGAAGGTGATGGAAGAGGTGGACGTGGCGGTGTTCGCTTTCGACGGCGAGCGGCGGCTGCGGCTCGTGAACCGCGCCGGCGAGCGCCTGCTGGCACAGCCGGCGGAGCGGCTGCTGGGTCGGGGCGCCCTGGAGCTGGGCCTCGAAGTGGCCGTGCGCGGCGAGGCTTCGCAGGTCCTGGAGCTCACGCTGCCGGGCGGAGCTGGCCGCTTCGAGGCGCACCGCGGCACCTTCCGCCAGGGCGGCCTGCCTCATCAGCTCCTGGTCCTGACGAATCTGTCGCGCGCCCTGCGCGAGGAAGAACGGCAGGCATGGCAGCGGCTGATCCGCGTGCTCGGCCACGAGCTGAACAATTCGATGGCTCCGATCCGATCGATCGCCGCGAGCCTGGAGTCGCTGGTCGCCAAGGAGCCTTTGCCCTCGGACTGGCAGAGCGACACCCGGCGCGGCCTGGGCGTGATCCGCACACGGTCGGAGTCGCTGTCGCGCTTCATGGAAGCCTATGGCCGCCTGGCGCGGCTGCCGGCGCCGCAGCTCCAGATCGTCGAGATCGGCGCGGTGGTGCGCCGCGTGGCTGGGCTCGAAACGCGCGTCGCGGTGACCACCGTCCCTGGGCCCGACCTGGCGCTGCGCGCCGACCCGGACCAGCTCGAGCACGCCCTGATCAACCTCGTGAAGAACGCCGCCGAGGCAGCCGTAGAAACGAGCGGCGGCGTTCGCCTCGGTTGGCTGCGCCCGCCGCGCGCGCGGCTCGTCGAGGTCTTCGTCGAAGACGACGGCCCCGGGCTTCCCAACACGGCGAACCTGTTCGTGCCGTTCTTCACGACCAAGCCGCAAGGCTCGGGGATCGGCCTGGTGCTGTCGCGGCAAATCGCGGAGGCGCACGGCGGCAGCCTGCATCTCGAAGACCGCAAGGACGCGCGCGGCTGCCGCGCGGTGTTGCGGCTGCCGGTATAGCATGCGTCCCTCTGGAACAGGGGGCTCGTTGAAGAAGATCGTGAGTGCCGTCTTGGTGTTGCTCGCGGCTCTGCCCGCAGCCGCGCAGACGAAGGGTCGGTTCATACTGGGGCCGGCCATCAACGGCGTTTATCCACTGGACGGCGACGTCGCGTCCGACATCTCCTTCGGCGGTTTCGTGAAGCGGCGACCCAAGGCCGGATGGAGCCCGGCGATCGGTCTCAATTGGTTTCGGGTCGACCTGCGCCGCAGCGGCCAGGATCGCCTGCTCGGCAAGCTCCGGGTCCGGCCGTTCATGGCGGGCGTGGGCTACACGATCGTGAAAGGACGCCTCTCTTACGGCGCGTCGGCGGTCGGGGGTTACTCCTTCAACAAGATCACCACCACGGACGACGTGATGCAGAACGATCACGCGACGTTCGAGGTCGACAACTGCATCGTGGGAAAGCTCGGCGTCAACGCCGACTACGCGCTCGGATCCCGATTCGTGGTCACGACCGGGCTCGGGTTCGCCTTCCTCGACCCCAAGATCCGGCTCACGGTTGCCGAGCCCGGGCAGCCGGTCAGGACCGAGTCGCGCTCGTGGAGCACCCATACCTTCGTCTGGCAGACGGGAATCGGCTTCGCCTTCTAGGTTGGCCCCCATCTTGCTCTTCCGACCAAAGAGTCCAAGCGACAGACGGCGTCAGCGCCGTAAATCGCTGACCAAGTTGGCCTTGAGTCGAACACGCCCCGTGGCCTCAGACACACACGGCGTGGCCGCTCAGCCACGGAGGAAGACATGAGCGTTCAAGTTCGATCGGCTGCCTTGCAAGACGGCGTCGCGGTGCTGGAGTTGCTCGAGACGGTCGGCTACTACCCGGAACCGATCGGGTTCGCGCAAACGTACCGAAAGACGCTGGCAAACCCGAACTTTCTCGTGCGCGTGGCCGAGTCGGCCGGACGCATCGTGGGGCTCGCGAGCCTCTCGTTGCGCTACCAGCTCGGCCTGGGCGGCCTCTTGGCCTGCCTCGACGAGCTGGTCGTCCTCCCGGGGCCCGAGGAGCGTCGCGCCAATCGCCTGCTGATGAAGGCGACGGTCGGCAGGGCGCGCGCTCTCGGCGCGCGGCGCGTGGTGCAGCGGGCCAACGAAGGCACGCCGCCGCCGCGCGCGGCTCAGCTAGCCGCGATGCGCGCGCAAGCCGCGGCCGCCTAGGGCGGCCGGGCGGCGTTTCCGTAGAATCGCCGCCTTGGCCCAGAACGAGTCTTTCCACATCGCCGGTCCGGCGGGCCGTCTCGAGGCCATCCTGATGATGCCCGAGGCGCCGCCGGTCGCGGCTGGCGTCGTCTGCCACGCCCACCCGCTGCAGGGCGGCGTCATGCATTTCAAGGTGATCTTCCGCGCCGCCAAGGCGCTGCAAGGGCGTGGCCTAGCCACTCTGCGTTTCAATTTCCGCGGAGTGGGGCTGAGCGAGGGCGTTCACGACGACGGACGCGGCGAGCAGGACGACGTGATCGCGGCGCTCGACGAGGCCGAGCGCCGCTTCCCGGGCCTCCCGCTCGTCCTCGGCGGCTTCTCCTTCGGCTCGGCGATAGCGCTGCGGGTTGCCGCGCGCGACCCACGGCCGCGCGCCGTCTTCGCGCTCGGCCTGCCGCTCACGAAGCTGAGCGACACCGACTACATCAGAAAGATCCGCGTGCCGCGCCTGTTCATCCAGGGTGAGGGCGATGTGTTCGGCAACGGCGCGGCGCTAAGGACCTTCACCAGCACCCTGACCGGACCCCACGAGCTCCGCGTGATCGCCGAGAGCGACCATTTCTTTACCGGGCGCCTCGAGCAGATGCAGAGTCAGCTCTTCGCCTGGCTCGCGAGCGAGCCGTGGAAGGCTGGCTTCAACCCACGTGGATGCGCGGGCGCTCCAGCGGGTTCTTGATCGCCTGGCGCAGCACCTCGCGCGTCACGGGCGCGGTGTCGCCCTCGCCAAGTGCTATGTAGCGGAGCACGTAGGCGATCGGGTTGCCTTCGGTCCAGCCGAAATAGGCGTGCGGTATCTTGCGCGTATTGTCGCGGAGATAGATCAGCAGCGCGGCGATCGCGTTCGGTATCGCGGGGCTCTGGCAGCGCAGGATCCGATGCCGGCCGACCTGGAAGCCGCGCACGTACAGGTCTTCGTTGAACTCGGACGCGTCGCCCTGCATCACCTCGAGGAACAAGAGCGGCTCGCCCTGATCCAGCGAGTGATCGTCGCGTGCCTGCATCTCCTTCTTGTCGTACTCCGCCACGGTTCGCTTGTCCGGACGGTGAGCGATGATGCGTACGTCGTTCGGCGCCACATCGCCGATGAAGGCCGCGGCGTTCTTCGACAGCCGCACCTTGTCGATGCGCAGCTCGGTGGAGCGGATCGCGCGCGAGCTGATCGAGCTCAAGACGATCGCGAGGATGAAGAACGAGGCGATCTTCAAGCCCTCGGGGCGCTCGATCATGTTGGCGATCGTGGTGTAGGTGAAGATGGCCGTCATCAGCACGTAGAGCCAGCGCCGGCGGCCGCCCCAGTGCGCGATCGCGACCGCCACCGCCGCCGAGGTCATCAACACCAGCACGCCGGTGGCGTACGCGCCGCCCTGCGCGTCGACGTCGGCATCGAAGAGCCATGTCACCAGGAAGGCGATCAGGGTGAACACGATCGTCAGCGGCCGCGTCGCGCGCGCCCAATCGGGAGCCATGCCGTACGGCGGCAGGTAGCGCGGCACCAGGTTCAAGAGGCCCGCCATCGCCGACGAACCCGCGAACCACAGGATCGTGATGGTGGAGAGGTCGTAGAGCGTGCCGAAGGCTTCGCCCAAGTACCTGTGGGCGAGGTAGGCGAGCGCTCGGCCGTTGGCGTCGCCGCCTTTCTCGAAGGCTTCGGCCGGGATCAGCAGCGTGGTCACCAGGCTGCTGCCCAGCAGCATCACGCTCATGATCAGCGCCGCCGTGAGCAGCAGCCGGTGCGTGTTGCGGATCCGGCCCACCGGACGCTCGGGGGTGTCGCCGGTCCGGCCCTCGACCAGCGGCATGACCGCGACGCCGGTTTCGAATCCGGATAGGCCCAGCGCCAACTTGGGGAAGAGCAACGCGGCCAGCAGCAGCATTCCCATCGGGTTGCCGTGTTCGCGATGCAGGCTGGCGCTCCAGAAAGAGAGCGTCTCGGGATGCCGAAACACCTCGTACAGGGCTCGCGCCAGCAGGATCACGTTCAGGGTCAGATACGAAGCGACGATCGCCACGGCGAAGCCGATCGCCTCCTTGAACCCCTTCAGGAACACAGCGCACAGGAATGCCAGCAGCACCAGGGTCAGGCCCACGCGATGGTGCAAGAACGCCGGGACGAAAGGGTTCTCGACGATGTGCGCGGTCGCGTCCGCCGCCGACAGCGTGATCGTGATGATGAAATCGGTGAGCGCGAACCCGAGCAGCACCAGCACGAAGACCTTGCCGCGCCAGCGCGGGATCAGCTCTTCGAGCATCAGGATGCTGCCCTGGCCGTGCGGGCTGTGCTTCGCCACCTCGGCGTAGACCGGCAGCGCCACGAACAAGGTCACCAGGATCAGGATCAGCGTGGCCACGGGCGATAGCGCGCCCGCCGCCAGAAACGCGATGCCCGGCTGATAGCCGAGGGTCGAGAAGTAGTCGACGCCGGTGAGGCACATGACCTTCCACCACGGGTAGGTCGCGTGCGCGACGTGCCGCTCTTCGTCGCCGGAGCCTTCCATCAGCCAGCGGCCGATCGAAGACTGATCGGCTGGCTCGGCTGAAGCCGCCTGAGGATCGGCCGAGCGATCCGGCAAGGGCGGTTGTTCGGGCTCGCCGTTCACTCGCCTGGAACTCAGAGGTTGAGCCCGAGGCCCGGCCGTTCGGGTTCGGGCTCGGCGCCAGCGCGCGGGCGCATCGGCATCAGCTTTCCCAGCATCCAGGCCAGCAGGCCGGCGCTGGCGTGCGGCAGTACTTCGGCGCCGCCGCCCAGGTCGTGGATCAGGTAAAGGCCGTAGGCCAACAAGAGAGGCGCAGTGTAGCGCCAGAAGACGGTCTTGTTCTCCCAGGCATAGGCGGCGGCGAAGAGCGGCAGCGCCACGTGCGGTCCGAGCTCGGAGGGCGCCAGACGCTGGACGATCAGCTCGAGATACGCCGCAGAGCTGAGGCCGCGAACGAACCCCAGCGCCGTCATTCCGTGCTCGTAGAGATACGGGAAGAGCGCGCCCAGGAGCATCGCCGAGAGCGCGGTCCCTGCGGCAACGGGAGGCATGGCGAGCGCCGCGAGCGCGTAGGGCGCGAAGGCCAGCACGAAGAGCACCGGGGAGGCGTTGCGGATCCACTTGACCAGCCGGCCCTGCGGGATCACGAAATGATCCAGCAGCAGGTAGGCGATGTAGGCGTAGATCGGCAGCACGGCCGGCAGTGATCGCGTCTTCCAGAAGATGAATAGAGCGAGCAGCAGCGGCGGACCGGATTCGTAGAGACGCGGCCACGGCGCCGGCAGCCGCCACAACACGTTCAGCCGCAGGTCGGCCTTCACCCCCGGCAACAGCGATCGCTCCACACGGCGCCGCAGCTCGGCGAGCAGCGCCGGCAACGCCACGTCTTCGGGCTCGGAGCGAAACGCGGTTGGATCGATCGGCTCGTGAAAGCGCACCTTGATGCGCGCCGGCTTGGGCAGCGACTGGAAGTGCGGCCAGGCGCGAAACGCGCCCACCACCGTGGCCGGGACGAGCGGCGCGCCCGTTTCCCAAGCCAGGCGCGCGGCACCTTCGCGGAGCGCCGGCTCCAGCCATCCGGCGCGCGAGCGCTTGCCCTCCGGAAAGATCCCGATCAGCTCGCCCTGCTGCAGCAGAGCTTTGGCCGCCTCGTAGGCCTCACGCCCTTTGCCCTTTCGCGTGTCCACCGGGAAGGCGCCGAAGAGCCGCATCAAGCTGCCCAAGAGAGGCACCCGAAACAGCGCGTCCCAGGCCATGAAGTGGATCGGACGATCGATCCGGAGCGAAAGCAGGATTGGGTCCAGGTAGGAGGGGTGGTTCGAGGCGATCACCGCCGGCCCGGTTGGGGGCACATGCTGCTCTCCGTCGCAGTCATAGGTGAAGAGGACCCGAAACAGCGCCTCGGTCATGCGGATGAGCGCGGCGCGCAAAGCCTTCGGATTGTAAGCGGTCCTTGCAACCACGAAACGGCGGGGCGAGCGTACAATGGCGGCTCAGATGCCTCTCCAGGCCAAGTTCTGGGGCGTCCGGGGAAGTATTGCTTGCCCGGCCCCCCAGTACATGATCTACGGCGGAAACACGAGTTGCGTCGAGGTGCGGGCGGGCGGCCAACTCATCATCCTGGACGCCGGCACCGGAATAAGGAGCCTGGGCGCGGCGCTCTTGAAGGAAGGCGTTTCCCAGGGCGTGATCCTGTTCAGCCACACGCATTGGGACCACATCAACGGCTTCCCGTTCTTCGGCCCCGGCTACAGCGGGGATCACGCCTTCCGCATCTTCGCGGGCCATTTGAAGGATCGCGGGGGAATCCGCGAGGCGCTCTCCGGCCAGATGCAGCAGCCGGTCTTCCCGGTGCCGATCGACTTCATGCATGCGCGCATGCAGTTTCAGGACTTCACCGCCGGCGACAGCTTCGATCTCGGCGACGGCATCAATGTCCGCACGACGCCCTTGAATCACCCGAACGGCGCCACCGCCTATCGCATCGAGCACGGCGGCCAATCGTTGTGTTACGTCACGGATACGGAGCACCTCCCCGGCAAACCGGACGAGCGCATCCTGAGCCTGATCGACGGCTCTGATCTCGTGATCTACGACTGCACCTACACCGACGAGGAGTTTCCGCAGCGAGTGGGTTGGGGGCATTCGACCTGGCAAGAGGCAGTGCGACTCTGCCTTCGAGCCAACGTGAAGAAGCTCGCGATCTTCCA
>CAZVOI010000619.1:0-2446 GCA_964628275.1 uncultured Acidobacteriota bacterium
AGAACGCATCGTAACTAAGCGCTCCCTGCGCCGACTTGACCGGCTCCTCTTGAATGCTGCGGAGCCGCTTCGCCGCCGTATCGAGCCCGTCCGTCTCCGCCGAGCGGGCCATGTTCTCCAGATGCTGCTGGAGGACCGACCGTAGCCTTGCGTTTCCCTCGCTCGAGAACATGCCGAGCTGAGCTGGGACCTCGTAGCCGGCGTCGGCCTCGAGGTATCGGCGCTGAACCACCTCCCAGACTCTTTCACGTACGTCCGTGTCGAACAGTTCCGGATGAGCCTCTCCGAGCTCCTCCATCGCATTCAGGAGGCCGACCAACGCCGAGCCTCCGACCGGTTCCTCGCCGTAGAACCGTCGCGGGAGGAACCACGCGAGGATCAGGCCGATTGGCATCAGCCAGCGCGCTGTTCCGACGGCTCCGCCGCGCTCGAAGAACCCGAGCGACGACATGTTGGCGGTGGCGGCCAGAGAGCCCAGGACACCCCATGCCCGAGCGGGTGGCGTGATGTGACTCGGCGGCATGGCACGACCGTGGAGAGCGGCGCCGACTCCGAGTACCACTGCCAAGGGCCCGGCGAAGGCCGCGAATTGAGTCGGAAGGTCGCTCCCGATGCCCCAGCGGCGGCTCAGATAGGTGAGCGCGCTCCCGCACACGAGAAGGATGAGCGTGGCCCCCAGCGTTTCCGGCGTGTGGCGCTGCTTCAACGTTGGCCAGGCCCTCAGGTGTTCACCGAGCCGCCGTCCACGACGATCGTTTGGCCCGTCACGAAGTCGCTGTCGGAGGATGCGAGGAACAGCAGCGCGCCGATCAGGTCGGCCGGAAAGCCGTCGCGTTGGAGCGCGCGGCTCTGGATCACGCGGTCTCGATTGGCGTCGAGGTGTTCGCGCTCGGCGGAAAGGCCGTCGCTCAGGATCAGGCCGGGAGCCAGCGAGTTGACGCAGATGTCGTGGGCGCCCAGCTCGCGGGCGAGCGAGCGCGTGAAGCTCAGCATCGCGCCCTTGGAGGTCGCGTAGTGGGCCATTCGCGCGAGACCCTTGTACGCGACGCCCGAGCTGATGTTGATGATCTTGCCGTAGCGGCGGGCGATCATGTGGGGCGCCACGTGCTTCACCATCAGGAATGGGCCGCGAACGTTGACGGCCATCACCCGGTCCCACAGCGCCGTGTCGATCTGGGAGACGTCGGCGCTCGCGAGCGATGCGTAGAGCGCCGCGTTGTTGACCAGGACGTCGATCCTGCCGAACGTCTCGAGCGCCTTCGCGACCAGCGCCTTCACCGAAGCCTCGTCGCTCACGTCGGTTACCTGGTCCAGCACGCGAGCGCCCGACGTGGCGCGGATCTCGCTCGCGACGGCTCCGGAGTCCACCACGTCGGCGATCACGACCGCGGCGCCGGCTGCGGCGAGGGCCTGCGCATAGGCGGCGCCAAGTCCCTTGCCCCCACCGGTCACGATCGCCACGCGATCCTCGAGTCGTTCCAACTCTCGCCTCCTAACTCGAGACTTCGACCGGCACCCCGCTGAGGCAGGCGGTACCGGCCAGGAGGTCGACGTCCTGCTCATCGGTGAGGTCGTTCAGGCTGGCTCCCGCGTGCGCCGCGGCGACGCGCAGCCGCACGCCGTCGCGGCCGTGGCCCCAGCCGTGCGGCAGGCTGACGACGCCGGGCATGACGGTGTCACTCGGCTCGAGCGGCACGCGCACGGCTCCGGCGCGCGTGCGCGCTTCGACCGTCTGGCCGGCGTGCAGGCCGCGTGCGGCGGCGTCGTTCGGGTGCATCAACAGCGTACAGCGCTCGCGCCCCTTCACCAGGCGCTCCGAGTTGTGCATCCACGAGTTGTTGCTGCGCAGCTCGCGGCGTCCGATCAGCACCAGCGCCGGGGCGGCTCCGGCGAGCGAGGCTTCGAGCCGCGGCACGTCGCCGAGCAAGCGCTCGGGAGCCAGCGCGATCCGCTTCGTCTTCGTGTAGAGCCGCTCGGGCAGGCACGGCGTGAGCGCCCCGAGATCGACGCCGTGGGCCTCGCGCTTCAGGCGCCCGAACGTGAGGCCGCCGCCCAGCGGGTTCAGGCCGGGGCCGTTCGGCCCGAAGCGCAGCAGCCCGCGCAGCACGCCCGAGGGCCCGAGGCGAGCGAGCAGCGCATGCGTGGCGCGTGAGGCGAGCGTCGCGCGGCCCGTCTTCTTTTCGATGCGCCGCGACAGCTCGAGCAGGATCTGCCAGTCGTGGCGCGCGTGGGGACCGGGATCGAAGAGTGGCCCGGAATAGCGGGCGGTGTTGCGCACGGCCAGCAGGTGGAAGGCGAGGTCGTAATGGTCGTGCTCGAGGGGAGCCGTCGGCGGCAGGATCACGTGCGCGTGGCGCGTCGTCTCGTTCACGTAGAAGTCGATCGAGGCCATGAAATCGAGCCCGGCCAGAGCACGATCCAGCCGGGCGCCGTTGGGCGTCGAGAG
>CAZVOI010000620.1:0-2724 GCA_964628275.1 uncultured Acidobacteriota bacterium
GTCTTCGCCGCCGTGATCGAGCAGGGCATGGGGATCTACGCGACGATCGCCGCGATCAACGCCGCGATTGCGGCCTACTACTACTTCAAGATCCTCAAGGTCATGACGATCGATGCGGGCAACGAGGACAAGCCCGTGCTCGAGCTGGCGCGTGCCGACCAGGCCTGGCTGGCCGCCTTCGCCCTCGCGAACCTGGTCCCGCTTTTCTTCTGGGACCGGATCGAGGTCTGGGCCCGCGGCGCGCTCGTGCTCTACGCGGGGCGGTAGCTCAGGCGAAGAGCGGCTCGACCAGGATAGCCGTCGGCCCAAACGGATCGCCGCTCATCTCCTGACCGACCCGGAACGCGGGCCCGGGCGCCATCCGGCCGCGCACGTTGGTGAAGGTCTCGATCGTCCGCTTGTCGGCGTCGACGAGCCAGAGCCAGCCCACGCCCATCGCTCCGTAGGCCGAGGCCTTCTCCGTGCGGTCGCTGGCCTCGGTGGTGGGCGACAGGACCTCCGCGACCCACTCCGGGATGGAAGTGATCGGCGTCGTATCGAGGTCGGGCCACCCGCTCGTGGAGCGGCGCCAGCCGGCGACGTCGGGAACGAGGCGGGAGAAGGTCCTCTCGGACCGGATCTCGGGCTCGATGACGAACAGCCAGTCTGGCGGAGTGCCTCCGCCCCCGGAGGTCCCGAAGCGCGCGCGCAGCTCGGCAAACAGGTTCCCCTGAGAGGCTCCGTGGCGCGCGCGCGGCCGCGGCGACATCAGGTACACGCCGCCCGCGATCTCGCCCTGGACGGTCTCCGGCTCGCGCTCGAGCTGAGCCTCCATTCGGCGAAACAGCTCGACCAGGCTCGGCGTCGTCTGGGCGCTCATCTCCGGGTAGCGTAGCACCGCCGTCCGTCGGTGAGAATGCCTATTCGTGGCCGCCAACCCCCTCTGGTAACATTCCCGCACCGGGGGATCCCATGCGAATCGCAGTCTGCTTTGCCAGCGTGTGCCTGGCGGCGCTCTCCAGCATGACGGCGGCAGGCGAACACGGGCCCGTCGTCACCCTCAACCACTTCTACGTCGTGGTCGACGCGGCGACCTACGAGGCCGCGCGGACGTCCGCGTTTCTGACGCGCGAGTTCGCGCCCTTCGAGGCACGCACGACGGTGCGCAACGACAAGAGCTACACCGGCAGCTACTGGTACGGCCGCCGGAGCTACTTCGAGCTGTTCGAGCCCGGCGAGCAAGGGCTTGCGGGAGCAAGCGGCCTCGCGCTGGGAATCGAGGAGCCGGAAGTGAGCGCTGTCGTCAAGCAGCGCTGGCAGGACGCGATCGGCGCGGCGGGCGGCGGTCTCGTCACGCGAAAGACCGAGACTGACGAGGCCCCCTGGTTCGAGATGACCTACGCGCGCGAGATCGCGGGCCTGCGCGTGTGGCTGATGGAGTACCATCGCGACTTCCTGGCCCGCTGGTACGGCGCACTCACGCCGGCCCGATCGATCGCCCGCGCGGACGTGCTCGACCGCTATGTGGCGAAGATCGGCCAGTCCGGTCGGCGAGAGTCCGCGCTGCTGAAGGACGTCGTCGCCCTCACGATCGCCCTAGCCCCGGCCGAGCGCGAGACGCTCGTGGCGCAGCTGCGCGCGGTGGGCTGGACCGCGACGGACGAAGCCAACGCCGTCGTCTGCCGTGGTCCCGAATCGGAGCGTCTCCACCTCGTCAAGCCCACGGCCGCGCACATGGGCATCGTCGAAGTCGACTTCTCTCTGCAGCACGCAGTCCCGAAGGCTGCCCACCGCATCGGCAGTGGCGAGCTTCGCCTGGAAGGTGAGTCCGCCCGGCTGTTTCTCAAGGCAGCTTCGGGCTCGCGCTGATCGCCCCCGTCGACCTCGAACAGGCCGCAACGCTGCCGCCACCGCGCCCAAGGGTCAGTCGATCCCACACAGGATCTTGCGGGCGAAGTTACACCCTACCTATGGCTCCCGGGCCCAGCCCGGCGGGAGGCCGGTCCTGCGGAACTGCTCTTCGAGGTCGGCGAGGGCTCGCTTGGCTTGCCGGAATTCCTCGCTCTCGACGAACTCCTTCACCTTCATCTGGACCGGGATGCCCTGGTAGAACTCCGTCCGGATGACCTCGCGCCAGCAGGCGGCCTCGGCCAGCGCCACCTGCTCGCGAGCGCCCGCGAAACGGATCCGCCACTCGGCCTCCTGGAGCTTGCGCTCCTGGCGCTCGCGTTCGAGCTCACGCAGGGCGGGATCGGTCGCGTCGGCGTCGTTCGGCTTCGCTGCGGGTTCCGTGGGCTCGGCCGCTGCGCCCGCCGCGTCTTCGGCCCGGGCGGTCTCTTCCTCCCCTGGCGCCTCTGGCTTCGCGAGGTCGGCTTCCGTAAACACCCTCGCCGGCGCCGGCGCGGTCTGCTGGCGCTTCTGGCGCTCGCGCGCCGCGGTGTCGCCCAGGCCCTGGGCCGCGGACCAGGCGGGTACGGCCGCAACCAACAACAAGACGAAGTAGCCACTCCTCATGGGCCAGGCTCCTTTGAATGAGGCCATTCGCTCACGCGAGCCGCTCGACCCAGAAGCGGCGCGTGCGCGCGAGCGTCAGGATCGCCTTCGCGGTGAACGTGCGCGGGTCGGCGAACTCGGCGAGCGCCTCGTCCTGGCGGTGGACGTAGGCGCCGAGATCGGCGAGCACGAGCCATGGGTCCTGCGGATCAAAGAGCGCCTGCCTCGCCCACTCGAAGGCGCCGGCAGAGA
>CAZVOI010000621.1:0-1632 GCA_964628275.1 uncultured Acidobacteriota bacterium
GCATGACGCCGGCCGCGCCAGTGAAGCGTCTGATCTGGCGCGATCTCGCATCCCTGCTGCGGGAGATCCCGAAGCCCGACCCCGGCTACGCCTCCGAGGTGCGACGCGCCGCCCGGAGCCAGGGGCGCCCCCCGCGATCGCCGTAGGGACGCTGATCGATTCGTCGGTCCTCATAGCCGCCGAACGGCGGACGCTCGATCTCGACGACGCCCTGGGCGCGCACACCGAGGAGCCGGTCGGCACTGCCTCGGTCACCGCTTCCGAACTCCTGCACGGCGTCCATCGGGCGGCAACTACCGCACAGCGGCAGCGCCGTCAGACGTTTGTCGAGCGGCTCCTTGCCGTGCTTCCTGTCTTCCCTTTCGACCTCGTGACAGCGCGGATCCATGCGTCACTCTGGGCAGGCCTCGCTGCGAAGGGCACGCGCGTCGGATCCCATGACCTCTTGATCGGTGCCACGGCGATTGCTCTGGGTTATCGCGTGGCCACGCGCGACCGGCGTAGCTTCGGGAAGATCCCCGACCTGGAAGTCCTCGTGCTCTAGCTTCTTGATCGACCTGGAGCGGGAGGCGGCGCGGGGGGCGCACCGGCGCCGCCACTTCAGGAGCCCGGGTTCGTGGGAACGTGCTTGGTGCCCTGCGCGGGCACGCGGAAGCGCAAGAGCGCGTACGACTGGGCGAAGCTGCCGCCCTCGCCGAGGCCGATCCGCAGCGTGTAGTCCCCCGCCGCGACCTCCTCCGGCAGGTAGCTGAAGACGAACGTGCGCCGGCCGTCCCCGTCGTCGAGCACGCGCTCGACCTTGAGCCGCCCCGGCTCGACCGCGCGACCGTCGCTCGCGGTGAGCGAGGAGCGGATCTCGACGTCGGCGGCTGGGTCGCCCTCGAGCTCCGGGTCGAACACCATCAGCACCAGCCGCTCGCGCCCGCCCGAGCGCACCTCGAAGCTCGTGCGCGGGACGAAGGGCTGGGCGTCGATCTGGAACGGGGCCTCGGCGTCCGGGTTCGCGCCCTTGTCCCGCGCGAGGTCAAGCCTGACCCAGCGCTCGGTTTCGTCGAGCACGAGCGGCGGCAGCGCGAAGACGGAGCGCGCGTCGTAGGGCGGCACCGTGACGTCGAGCAGCCGCACTCCGCTCTTGCCGCTCGCGGTTTCGCGGACCATCAGCCGAATCGTGTACCGGCCGGGCGGGACCTCGAAGGAGCCGAACACCGAGAGACCCTGCGCCTGCCCCTGCGGGTCGGCCCGCGCCGGATCGAGCCGCAGGCTCTGGGCCAGGTGGTCCCGAACGCTCCCGTCCTCGGCCACCGCGTAGCCGTAGACCTCGATCCCGAGGGGCTCTTTGGAGCTCCAGGGCAGCGAGTCGCGCGGCACCTGGAGCACGAGCCCGAGCGTCTGTTTCTCGCCCGGCGACGGGAACGGCAGGCACAGGCTGGTGAACGGCACGTCGTTCCGTCCTTCGCCCGTCATCACCAGCTCCGCGAGGTCGAACTGCCGCTGCAGCGGCGTCTGGGCGCGGCCGGTGGCCTCGCGCTCGAAGTAGCCCGGCCGGTGCGAGAGCTTCACGCCCTTGCGCGCCACCTTCACTTTGAGCTTGTGGAAGGCGCCCGGCGCCTTCTCGCGGTCGGGCTGGATCCC
>CAZVOI010000622.1:0-6385 GCA_964628275.1 uncultured Acidobacteriota bacterium
CTTCCCCCTGGCGTAGCGTCTGGCGCCCCCGAGCCAAGACCAATCCCGTCCCGGAGCCCGGAGGACCCAGACGGTCTCGCCATCGACGCTTCGCCGCTCGAGCTCGACCTTGGAGCCGGGCCCGATCCCGAGATCCGCGCATACCTCTACCGGCAGGGTCGCCTGCCGCTTGGAGGTGATCGTGATCGTCTTCATCAACCAAGGATACGCCGCATCACCTTACGCTCAAAGCGCCTGGTAAGGCATGGCTTGTTGGCCCGCGACGGCCGGTTCGGACCAGCGCATCCTCGAAGTGGCCTGTCCGTCGTTGAGCTATCGCGATGGCCGGCTTGGAATTCAGGCCTTGGCCAGGCCTTGGGCGTCGAAAAGCCACGCGGTCGGGTTCTCTCCCGACGCAAGTCATCGGTGGGATCCTGTACCTCGTCGAAGTCTCACCAGCCTGTCACCTGCCATCCCAGTCCACCGTTCCGATTGGCCGTCCGGCCATTGGACGAGGACCTGCACCCGCGCGTCGCTCGCGGAAAGATAGCTGCCGTCGGTCCGCAGCCGGCGCCAGAGCGTCGGCCGGCCGGCACGTTCGATGCCGATCCGAGCTGCCGAAGGCAGTCCCGGTTCCCCGGACCCTGCTCAAGGGCGATCTGCAGCCAGTTGCTCGTACGGCCTGCCTGATTGAGCAGCAACCTCACCGGACCGGCGTTGGTTGTGAAGAGGATGTCGGTGTCGCCATCGTTATCGATGTCGCCGAACGCCGCGCCGCAGCTGATCTCGGCGCGGGCGAACGCCGGGCCACCCGAGGCGCTCGTTCGACGAAGCGTCCCGCGCCGGTGTTGTGGAAGAGCTGGTTCTTCATCCGGAACGGCGACGGCTGCCCGCCCTGCGCCTCGATGACGTTGACCGCGCCGTTGGCGACGAACAGGTCGAGCCAGCCGTCGTTGTCGTAGTCGAACAGCGCGACGCCGGAGCCCATCATCTCCGGGAGGTAGTACTTGCCGCTCGCGCCGTTCACGCGAGTGAAGGCGAGGCCGGCCGGAGCCGCGGACTCGGCGAAGAGCGGCTCGCCGGCGCGCAGCACGGCGTCCTTGGCGGCTTCGGGCGCCAAGGCCGCGGCCAGCAGCGTGGCCATGACGCTTCTGACTCGAGCGACGCTCATCTCGAGCGTCCGCGCCGGGTGGCGCACGTCACTTCAGCGAGGCCAGGTCCCGCTCGATGGCGGCGACGAGGTCCCGCTGTCCGAATTCGGCCGCCAGCCGTTTCGCCTCCTCCGCGAGCGCTATGCCCCGCTCCCGATGTCCGGCGCGCACCTGTGCCACCGAGAGCGCGAAAAGGTAGCGCGGCGCCTCGGCGTCGCGCGGCGGCACCAGCCGCTCGAACTCGCGGCCGGCCTCCTCCGGCCGGCCCAGCGCGACGAGCATGCGGCCGGCGTTGAAACCGGCGAGGCGGAACGTGGGCCGGCTAGCGGCCGCCCGCCGGTACAGCTCGAGCGCCTGCTCGAGCTCGCGGCGCTGCTCGTGGATCCCTCCCAGGTTGTTCAGCGCCTCGGCGTACACGGGGTTGACGTCGATGCTCCTGCGGTACGCGGCGGCGGCCTCATCCCACTTCTCCTGCATGCCGAGCAGCACGCCGTAATCGTAGTGCGCCTCCACCGGGTCCGCGTCGCCCGCCACCGCGGCCCGATAGTGCGCTTCGGCCTGCGTCCAGTCTCGCGCGCGGCCGTAGAGCCTGAGCAGGTTCGCGTGGGCGATCCCGAGCGACGGATCGCGCTCGAGCGCGGCCTGGTACGTGGCGATCGCGCCCGCCAAGTCGCCGGACTCGGCGAGCCGCTGTCCGCGGCGGAGCAGCGTGGCCGCGTCGTCCCGCAGCGCCGCCACGCTCTCGAGCACGCGATCGGCCACGCCGGGCCACAGCGGGCCATGCCGGGCGTGAGCTTCGAGCGCCCGTTGCGCCTCGTCACGGCGCCCGAGAGCGCGCAGCGAGAGCGCGAGCGCGTAATGGGCCGCGCCCCACTCCGGGAAGAGCGACGTGGCCCGCTGGAGCTCGCCGACGGCGTCGTCGTGCCGGCCTTCCGCCGCGGCGATGCGGCCGAGACCGAAGCGCGCTGCCGGCTCGGCAGCCGGCTCCTGGACGAGCTTCTCGTAGAGCGCGCGGCTCTCCTCGAGCCTGCCCGCCTCGAACAGCGCCTCCGCGAGCTTCACACGGGCGGGAAGGTAGCCGCGAATCCACGTGAGCGCCTTTTCGAAGCACTCCGCCGCGTCCGCGTGGCGGCCGAGGCGCTGCAGGACGACGCCGTCCAAGTAATGCCAGTCGAAGCCGCTGGGCGCCAGCGCCTGGGCCCGCGCGTAGACGGCGTGCGCGGCGTCCCACTGCTCCCAGGCATGAAGCAGGCGCGCCAGCTCGCCGGCTGCCGTGCCCTCGCTCGGTCGCGCCGCGGCCTCGCGATAGGCGCGGGCGATGGCCTCGCGCGCCCCGCGTGGATACGCGTCGAGCGGAAGCGAGGGCAAGGGCGGGGGAGCCTGAGCCCGGACCGGCGAAGCCAAAGAGGTGAGCACCAGCGGCAGGAGCAGCGCTGTGAGGCTCATTTCGAGAGTTTGCCTGCCGAAGGCGAAGCGTTTCCTTAGCCGCCGGGCGGCGGATTCATTCCGCCGCTCGGCGCTCGATGACGTCGACCGCGAAGACGAAGGCAGGCACATCACGGGAAGAAGAAAACCGCCGTGGCATGGAAGCATGCCACGGCGGCTGCGACGAAACGAATCGGACCTAGAAGCTCATCCGAAGGACCAGCCGAATCTGGCGTTCGGGGTAGGTCTGGTTGGTGAACGCCCCGCCGCCCAAGAGCGTGGTGATCAGGCCGAAGTTGCCTGAGGTCGAGTCGCTGTTCGGGTTGGCGTAGACCGCATGATTCAGGACGTTGTTGGCCTCGACACGAGCCTCGATCCGCTTCTCCCCTCCGACGGGGAACGAGCGGAACACCGAAAAGTCGAGGTTGTACCCGCCCGGGCCGTAGAACTGGTTGCGTGTCGAAGTGCCGAAGCGAACGCCGGTGGGCGCCGCGAAGGCGCTGGTGTTGAACCAGGTGCCGGCCCCGCCGATGTTCCCCGTCGGCTGGAACGTGCCCACCAGGTCGGCCGTCTGGGTATTGGCGGGGGTGTTGAGCGTCGTGCCGCTCGCGGTGACCGTGAACGGAGTGCCGCTGAAGGCTCCGAGCATGGCGTTGAGCTGCCAGTCGCTGACGAGGGCCTTGAGGAACCCGCCGTAGCCGTTCTCACCATGCTGCCAGGGCAGCGCATAGGCGACGGCGAGCTGGAGGTTGTGACGGCGGTCGAACCCGGCTGGTCCCCAGTTGCGATACAGCTCGCTCGGTGTGTTCCAGTTCAACGTGGCCCTGCCGTCGGCATCGTTCTCGTTCATCGACTTGCTGAGCGTGTAGGCGCCCTTCACGAGCAGGCCGCGCGAGAACGGCTTGTTGAGCGCGACCTGCAGCGAGTTGTATTCGGTCCGGAGCCGCGCTCCCCACGAGTTGATCGCGATCAGCCGGCCCATCGAGAAGTACGGCCGGCTGGCGGCGCCACCGCCGAGGGTGGTGGGGGCGTTGATGTCCACCGCGGCGAAGTTTCCGGTGCCCTTGGCGCCGACGTAGCCGACGGTGAGCGACGTGTCGAAGGGCAGCCGCCGCTCGAACGACGCGTTCCAGGTCTGGATGTAGCCGCGGTCGACGTTGTCGGGCTCGGGCGTCCAGAAGCCGGCCGCGCGGTCGAGCGGAACGCTCCCGGTGCTGATGTTGGGCGAGACGGTTCGCGGGATGCCCTGCGCCAGCGTCGAGTTCCACGCGAACTGCTCGGCATTGATGTAGGACGTGTTGACCGTCACCGGATAGTCGAGGTCCCCGCGCATCGGACGGCCCCAGGACTGGGCGTTGTAGCTCAGGCCGTAGCCGGCGCGGGCGACGGTCTTCTCGTTGATGCGCCAGATGGCGCCGAAACGCGGGGCGAAGTTGTTGAGGCCGGTCTTGAGGCCGTTGGTCTGGGGGTTGCTGCCCCGCCCGGCGACGATCACGTCGAGCGTCTGCAGGTTCAGCCTGTCGATGCCGCGTCCGTCCGCGCGCTTCAGGATCGGGAAGTACTCCCAGCGCAGCCCGAGGTCCAGCGTGAGCTTGTTGCTGACCTGCCAGCGGTCGCGCAGGTACAGCCCGTGCTGCCACTCGCGGGTCGTCATCAGCTCGTTCTGGAAGCTCTTGGCGGCCGTGCCCACGAGGCCCAGCAGGAACGACCCGTAGTTGTTGTAGAAGTTCCCGGCCTGGCCGCCGCGCAGGGCGGTCGTGTTCGCGTTGAACGTAAAGTCGCCTCGCGGCGCGGCGCCGGCGTCGCCCGGCTGCCAGTGGTCGAGGTACAGGTAGTTGACGAAGTAGCCGCCGCGGAACTCGTGGCGCCCCGCCACCTTCGTGAGGTTGGCCGCCACTGAAGTCGTGCGCTCGTCGCGGAAGATGGGGTTCCAGGTGTCGCGGTTGCCGATCACGCTGAAGCTTCCCATGCGGAACGGCGGCATGCCGTAATAGCGACTGTCGCCCGAGCCCTGGTCGTTCGTGCCCGGAATGCCGAGCACGTTGAGGCCGTAGGCGCCTTCCTCGAAGTCCGGCGGGAGCACGTCCTGCTTCTGCTTGCTCCAACCGACGGTCACGTCCATGTGCAACGTCGGCGACAAAGTCCAGGTGGAGCCACCCGTCAACGCGTACACCTTGGTGAAGCCTCCGTCGCCTTCGGCCGCCGGATTGGGTCCCAGGTAGTTCGTCAGGTCGTCGACCACGGCGTCCATGTAGCTGCTCTTCACCCAGATCTGGTGGGCGCTGGTGCGGTTCCAGTTGAGCTTCATGTCGTAGGTTGAGCGGTCGAACGTGCGGTCTTCCTGTCTCCGGTAGTTGTTCGTCAGGCCTCCCACGCCGATGCCCTGGATGTTGGGCAGAGGATAGAGGTTGTTCTGGGCCTTGAGGGCGATCGGGTCGATGCGGTTCGCGGGGATTCGGTTGCCGGGGAACGGCGTTCGTCCGCTGCCGTCAGGGTTGCCGGTCCGGGGGTCGTAGATGAGCTGGCTCGTCCCGCTGAAGTCCCCGGCCCGCAGCGCGGCATCCGGCACGGAGAACAGGGCGAACGTGCTGAACTCCCTCTTGAAGCGCTCGTACGATCCGAAGAAGAACACTTTGTCCTTCACTATCGGCCCGCCGAGCGTCGCGCCGTAGTTGTGCGCCTTGAGCGGCAGCTTCGGAGGCGGCGCGCCGGCGGTGAAAGAACGAGGGTTCGCGTTCAGGCTGTCGTGGTTGAAGAGCTCGAAGACCGAGCCCCGGAACTTGTTGGTGCCGGACTTGGTGATCACCGTGACCGCCGCGCCGCCCGTCATGCCCTGCTCGGCGTCGAAGCTGCTCGTGGAGATACTGACCGTGTCGATCGTCTCGGCGCCGGAGATCAGCATGTTGTGGTTCGGCAGCCAGATGTTCATGTTGGTGGCGCCGTCCGTCCGCGTACCGTTGCTCGTGTTCGCCTGGCCGTTGACGTTGGTGGCGAGCGAGCGGGCAGGCGTGTCGGTTTCCGCGTTGCCGAAAGCCATCGGCGTGGTTCCGGGCACCAGGTTCATCAGCGCCTGGTAGTTGCGCCAGCGGTTCAGCGGCATCGCGACGATCTCGGTCGACTTCAGCTCCGTCGAGACGTCGGCTTTGTCGGTGTGCAGGAGGGACTGCTCGGATGCGACCGTGACGGTTTCGCTGAGGGTCCCGAGCTCCAACGCCATCTCGACGCGGGACACCCCGCCGATCGTAACCGGAACGTTGGTTCGGGTGGCCTCACGGAATCCCGTCATGGATACGATCACGTCGTAGGAGCCGGCCTGCACGTTTACCAGGCTGAAGGCGCCTTGCGCGTTGGTGACGGCTTCCCGCGTGAGGTTGTTGGCCTTGTTGACGATCTTGACGGTCGCGCCCGGGAGCACCGCTCCCTGTGCGTCCTTGACCACACCGACGACGCTGCCGTAGAGAATCTGTGCGTTCGACGGCATAGCCGCCAACCCGATGGCCAGCACAGCAAGCAACCCGAACAAGCGACGACCGTAGCCCTCTTTCACACACCCCTCCTTAAAACAAGACGTCGGAAGCTGCGCTTCCCGCCCAAAGCCCTGCGGGGACCCTTTACTGCACGACACATCAGGAACAAGTGGAGCGAGGGTATACCAGCCAAAGCGACCATTTCAACCTCAAAAAGCATCGGGGATTCGATTCGGCAGGATGGATCGAATCCAAGCGCACGGGGCCCGAGACTAAGTACCGTGCTTCGTGCGTAGAGGGGCCTCTTCAACGCCCAAATCCATAGGTCGCGATTCGGCAGGATGGATCGAGTTCGAGCTTACG
>CAZVOI010000623.1:0-1531 GCA_964628275.1 uncultured Acidobacteriota bacterium
GGTTGCCGACGAGCGCGTCCGCCGGCTCCATCTCGTCGACCGGGATGCGTTCGTCCGCGAAGAAGCGGAGCGCCACCGCGGCGTAGTCCCACGAGCGCTCGCGGCTGCGCCAGTCCTCGCACCGCAGGTCGTTCTGGGGCAGCTGGTAGCCGAAGTAGTACTCGACTCCGGCCCCGCCGGCCATGAGCGTGCCCCACAGGGTGTGCCGCCGGATATCGTGGATGTCGTACTCCCGGTCCCCTCGTAATGCCCCCCCGACTTCCGAGGGCGAGCCCTCCTTCTGCTTCGCCTTCGCCTTGCCCGAGAAGCCCTCGAACCCGGGATCGGGCGGGACCCCGAGAGAGGCAGGGCCCTGCTCGTCGTTCGCTACGACCCACGGCCGGCCGGCTCTCGCCGATTCCCGCCGCCACTTGAGGACCCGCTGGTGCGCGGCCTCCCAGTGGTTCTGGAGCGAGGCGCCGGTGAGTCCGGACGCCGGGCCGAGCAGCGGGGCGTAGACGCGGTCCTGGTCGCCCGGGTAGGTGTGAATCACCACCAGATGGCCGTAGGGGTCGTACTCGCGGAAGGCGGCCGCCATCGCCCGCTGCTCCTCCGGCGTCTGGGTGTTCTCCTCACCGAGGTTCCAGTTGAGGCCGAGCTCGTGGCCGAAACGCGCCACCAGCTCCCGGTAGTAAAGGCGGCGCTCGACGCCGACCGCGCCTCCGTCGAGCGCCTCGGGGACGCTCCCCGGCGTCCGCTCGTCCTGAAGGCGCTGGTCGTCCATCTCCGTCTCCTGCGTCTTGAAGTGGAGGAAGAGGCCGCGCGACTGCGCGTGGTCGAAGACCACCTGCCACTGGTCGAGCTTCGAGCAGTCGTAGTGGAGCTTGTCGTCGCGCTCGACGAACGGCCACACGTTGTCGCCGTCGCCCCCCGCGTTGTAGGTGAGGAACGAGAACGCGTTCACGCCCCGGCTCGCGAGGTAGTTCAGGGCCCCGACGAGGCCCTTGCCCCGGCCGCCTTTCCAGGTCGGGTCCCCCGGGCGCCAGTCGCGGAGGTGGGGCGCCCACGTCTTGAGCGGCCCCCCCGTCTTCGTGGCCAGGGTGCCGTCAAAGTCGGTGAAGGCGAGGAGCGTCTCGGGCGAGTCGGGCCCGGCCTTGAGGAACGGCTCGCCGGTGCCCGCGAAGCGAAGGTAGTGGCCGCCCACGTACTTCAGCCGCCCGCGGGCGCGGAAGTCGCGGCCGGTCTTGTCGGTGGGGAGGACCTCGAACGAGCCGCCGAGACCGTCGACGCCGGCCACCGGCTCGCCCTTCGCCGCCGGCTCGACGGCCACGCGCGGGCCGCGCACCATCGACGCGCGCCACGTCCAGCGGCCCGCCTTGTCGGGGGAGAGGTGGGCGCGCCACTTCGCGCCCGCTTCGGCCGACGTCTCGCCGGCGTTGCCGTCCGCGGCGAAATAGCCGGGGACGTCGTACACGGGCGAGCCGGACTCGTGGCTGAACCGGACCGTGAGGCGGTAGTCGAGGAAGGGGTTGGGTGCGGTGTCGCGCTCGCG
>CAZVOI010000624.1:0-14210 GCA_964628275.1 uncultured Acidobacteriota bacterium
CTTCGTGATCCGGCGGCCAGTCAGCCGGACGCAACTCCGCGCCGAATTGGCACGCAGGCTTCCCTTTGACGCCGAGATCGCGATCTGCCAGGGCCGCGAGATCGTCAGGCTGATGTCTCAGAATCATTTCGCGGACCAGCCTGTGCGACCCGACATCGTCCGCTTCGTGAGCGTCCTGTCCGAACGCCCGCGCTCCACGCCGCCTTTGCCCATGAGCTTCCCTTCCAGCGGCAGGTGGCTGCTGAAGATCCTCGCGAGGGACAATCGGTTCGTCTTCGGCGTGTACCGGCGTCACATGAAGGTCATCAGCTACCTCGGCTCGTTCGACCGGCTCTTTGGGGTCCCGGTCACCACGCGCAACTGGAATACCATCACCGCGATCGCCAGAGTGCTGGGTAACGGCGGGGCCTGATCGACCGAGGAGCCGTCGCCGGAGACTGGCTCGCTAAGGTCGACGGCGGGAGCTGCTGCCCAACAACACGCTGCAGCGGTAGCTTTCGGTGCTTGTTGTCTTGTTCCGGTAGGCGCACGGCGGACAGCTCGCCAAGGGATTAGTTGTGGGTAGCGGCCGGGTTCGGGGCGCCGCCCACGTGCAGTCCGCCCGAGGCCGTGGCCGCCAGCAGCAGGTCCGCGCGGTCGGGGTCGATGGTCATGCTCCAGACGCGGTCGGGCATCAGCCCCTCGGTCGGGACCGCCCGCCAGGTTTCGCCGGCGTCGTCGCTGCGATACAGACCGCCGCGCACGAAATCCGACGCGAACACCGAGCGACCGTCGGGGTGGATCGTCACGCCAGCGATCTCGGAAATCGGCAAGCCGCCGTAGCATCGGTAGAAGCCTCGCCCGCCGTCGACGGATTTGTACAGTCCGGACGACGTCGTCGCCAGAAGCGCGCGGCCGTCGCCAGGAAAGGCCAGCAGGTGAGTGATGCTGACGTCGGGCCCGCTGCCGAGCCGCACGAAGCTCGCGCCGCGATCGTTGCTCTCGTAGACGCCGATCGGCGTCGCGGCCAGGATCGCGCCTCCAGGCAGAACCGCGACGCTGATCACGTTGCGAGACGGCCCCACCGCGACCGCTTCCCAGCGCCGGCCACGGTCGCTGCTCCGGAGCAGGCCCTTGTCGGTGGCGGCGAGCAGCGTGGCGTCGGCCAGCGCCGTCACCTCGTTGACGCGCGGCTGCAGATCCTCGCCGCGCGACTCGGTCGCCAAGCGCCGCCACGCGGCTGCGCCTCGCGCGATCGCGTAGACGCCGCCATCCGTCCCCGCGATCACGTCGCCGCGCGAGAGCGCGAGGCTCGTGATCTCCCGACCCTCGAGGCCGGCCGCCAGCTTCGTCCAGGGGCCCTCGGCGCGCGGCGCGATCATCACGCCGCCGTGAACGCGGTCGTTCTTGATCGCCGCGAGCAGCCGGCCGTTTTCGCGGTCGACGATCACCGGGCCCAACAGCCGCGCCGAGAAGCCCTGGTTCGACGGCATCGAGCTCAGGCCACGGTCCTGACTGCGCAGAACACCGGCGCCGTCGGTGCCCAGGAGCAGAGTGCCGCCGGACATCGCCACGATCGCGTTGACGACGACGCTCTTGTCCGTTCGCAAGGACCAGTTCGCGCCCGAGTCGTCGGAGACCCAGAGGCCCTCGGTGGTTCCCGCGAACAGCGTCTCCGGCCGATCCGGGTCCTGGGCGAAGGCGCGCGTGCGCCGGCTGCTCGACGGGATGCCCCGAAACTTGGACCACGAGCCGCCCGCGTCCAGGGAGCGGTAGATGCCGGTGCAGGCCGTCGCGAACAGCGTCTTCGGAGTTCGCAGGTCGAGCGTCATCGTGAAGACGTCCGAGTCGTCGATCATGCCGGCGCTGATCACTCGCCAGGTCTTGCCTGAGTCGGTGGTCTTCCAGGGCAGGTGCCAGGTTCCGGCGTAGATCACGCGCGGGTCCAGCGCGTCGATCACGATCGACTCGATGTTGCGGATCTCGAGATGTCCTGGTGGGCTGATGCGCCTCCAACTGGCGCCAGCGTCGTCCGTCGCGAACACGCCGCTGAGCGCGCCGGCGACCAGCCGAGCCGGATCCGACGGCGCCACCGCCAGCGCACGCACCGATTCGCCAGCGATGCCGTCCTGTACCTTGAATGTGCGCCCGCCGTCACTGCTGCGCGCGACGCCGCCGCCCTGGCCGGAGACGCTCCAGTACCCGACCAGCACGTCTCCGGCGGGCGTGACCTGGATGTTGTCGAGGCTCACCCCCGAGATCGGAAACCCGGGCTCGAGTCGGCGCCAATGGCGGCCCGCGTCGTCGGAGCGGAACAAGATGCCTTCGGCCGTGCCCAGGTAGACCACCTGAGGCTGCCGCTCGCTCCAGCCGAGCGCGCGCACGTCGCCCCCCTCCGGCCCGGCGAGCTTCCAGATCTCGGCCGCGACTGAACCACAGAGGACCAACGACGTCGTGACGAGTAGCAATCCACGGAGCAGCATCGGCGGCAGTCTAAGCCGGGCCGCAAAAGAAAAAGGGGTACGGCCGAAGCCGTACCCCTCGTCGAATCCCGAGCCAGAGAACTAGTCGTCGTCCTCTGGTACGGTCGCGCCGTCTGGAACGAAGATCACCTGGACGCGGCGGTTCTTCGCCCGGGCCGCCGCGGTCGTGCCCGAGTCGGCAGGCTGCGCCGAACCGGCCGAGCGGACGCTGATCCGGCTCTCGTCGACGCCACGCTGCTTCACGAGGTAGTCCTTCACCTCTTCGGCGCGTTTGCGACCGACCACGTCGGGGAAACGCTCCGACTTGTCGGCGTGGCCGACGATCACGACGCGCGCGCGCGGGTCCTGGCGCATCCGCGAGGCGACGTCGTCCAGGCAGGCCTTGTCGATGTTGTTGAGGCGCGACAGGTTTCTCGGGAAGCCCGCCGAGTCGCACAGCGTCTGTGCTTCGGGCCGCCGCGTCGCAGCCTCGACACGCACCTGGGTGTTGGCGGAAGCCGTCCCGCCGCGCCCGTCGGACACACTGACCGTCACCGTGACGTTAGTTCCCGCCGGGACGCCGGTGCAGTCGAGAGTCGCGTCGGCGCCGTTGCCCGAGACGCGGCAACTGCTGGAACTCCACGCGTAGGTGAGCGGGTCGCCGTCGGGATCCGAGGCGGTGGCGTGGCAGCGGATCGTCTCGCCCGGCAGGATCACCGGTTTCGCGCAAGTGACCGACACCGTGGGCGGCCGATTCGCGGCGGGTGGGATCGGGGCCGCCACCACGGCGGTCTCGACCAACCGCGCCGGCGTTCCGGGGTGATAACCGATCGAGATCTGACGGCCCGTCCAGCTCTTGCTCGCCGAGCCAAGGCCGCGATCGTCGAAGTTCAGGTTCCAGGACAGGGCGGGCCGGATGAACAGGCCAGGCTTCAGGTACAGCACCGGGCCGATCACCAAATCCAGGGGCTTCGTCTGCTCGAAATCGGCGCCGCTGTAGGCCGAGCCGGTCAGCTCCGCCTGCAATTGGAAGACGCGCAGCGCCGGCACGTTCAAGCCCAGGCCCCAGTTGACGGCGTTGCCGATGCCCACCCGATCGGGATCGCTGTTGAACTGGTAGCCGATCGAGGCGTGGATATCCGCGCCCCGGTTCAGCGTCTTCGAAAGGATCAGGTCGGCGCCGCCCGCGGTCTTGCCGGTGCCGAGGCCCTTGGCCTCGTCAGCCGTCGGCAGCTTCACGAAGCCGCGCACCGCGAGCCCGACCTTCTGCCCCTGATAGTCGTCGCTGATCTTGTACTTCGCGCCCAAGCGCACGTCGCCGAAGCCCGTCTGCCAGCCGGGAGACGCGGCCGAGGTGCCCGCAAACGGATAGTCGTTGGCGAAGCCCGCTTGGAAGGGCGCGTCGACGTTGATTCGGTTCTGCACGCCGATGCTGCCGAAGAGCTCCAGCTTGTGCGTGGCGCCGTAGCCGACGGTGAGGCCGTGGATCGAGAGGTCGATGTCCTTCGGATCCCGATCCAGGTTGTCGCGGAACAGGCTGAAGGACGCCTTGCCTTTCGGCAGCGTGTAGGCGGTGCTCAGGTGGATGAGGCCGGTATCGCCTGAATAGTTCGGAGTGGCCGGCCGCGCTTCGCGTTCCTTGCCGTCGACCGTGATGATCCAGGTCTTGACGTCTTCCTTCTTGACCGTGCCCGGATCCTGCGCCGAAGCAACTCCAGCGAACGACAGAAGCCCGAGCAAGGCCCCCGTTACCCGTCTTTCCATCAACGACCCTCCTTGAATAATGACCAGCGCATCTTACTCTGGTTTCACCTGCGTACCGTCAAGCGATCCGTGACGGTAACTACGTTTTGGATCTCGCGGGCGGTGTCCAGAGCCAGCTTCTTCTGTTCCTCGCTGACCTCCCCGGTGAGCCTGAGATCGCGCTTCCAGGCCTCCACGTCGATCCTGGCGTCCTTCAGCTTGCGGTTGAGCGAGAACGCCAGCTTCGCCTGGACCTCCAGCGCCTCGTCGTCCAGCCTCTCGCCCAAGGTTCGGCCGTCGCCATCCTTCGACGTCGCTGGAAGCGCTCCCGCTACGACCTTCAGGTGGTTGACGACCTGCTTCACCTCGGGAACCGAGGCGGTGACGTGCTCCGCCGCCTGCCGCAGCTCGTCCTGCGGGACGTCGCCGCGCAACGTCACGACCTTGTTTTCGGTCGAGACCTCGATCCCGAGCGGCTTCAAGCTTCGATGCAGCGCAAGCGCCGTCTTCACGGCGCCGCTGACAGCCGCGTCCTCCAGTTGCTCTCGAGCCTCGCCGAGGTTCCGAGGCGGCGTCAGGCTCGGGTTGTTCTTCCAGTAGAGATAACCCCCACCGGCCAAGGCGACCAGCACCACGAACGCGAACAGCCGCAGGATCATGAAATCGATTCTAAGGTCGTGGTCTAATCGCGGCTCATGCCCGCCGCGCATTTCGACCTGATCGTGATCGGCTCGGGCCCGGCCGGCGAGAAGGGAGCAGCCCAGGCCGCGTACTTCGGCAAGCGCGTGGCCTTGGTCGAGAAGGAGCCGTGGTTCGGCGGCGCCGGCATCAACACCGGAACCGTGCCGAGCAAGACGCTGCGCGAGACGGCGCTCTACTTCTCCGGGCTCAAGCAGCGCGGCCTGTTCGGCATCGACTATTCGGTCAAGCAGGACATCACGGTGCCGGACTTCATGTTTCGCAAGGAGGAGGTCGTCCGGAACCTGTGGGCGATGATCGCGGCGAACCTGGACCGCCACAAGATCGAGGTGTATCGCGGTAGGGCGCGCTTTGCGGACGCAACCACGATCCGGGTCGAACAGATGAACGGGTCGGAGTGCCTGATCCAGGCGCCGATAATCCTGATCGCGGCGGGCTCGATCCCGAACTGGCCGGACGACACGCCCAAGGATCCTGAACGGCTCTACGACAGCGACACCATCCTGCGCATGGATCGGATCCCGAAATCGCTCGCGGTGGTCGGGGCCGGTGTGATCGGCTGCGAGTACGCGACGATGTTCCGCGCGCTGGGAGTGAAGGTCGCGCTCATCTCGGGTCAGGATCGGCTGCTGCCGTTCCTCGACCACGAGATCGGCGACCGCCTGAAGATGCAGATCGAGCTTCTGGGCCTGCGAGTGGTCATGTCGGACTCCGTCGCCGCGGTCGCGCTCGACGATCCAGACCGCGTGCGTCTGCGACTCCAGAGCGGCGAGGAGCTGGACGTCGAGCGGGCGCTCTTCGCCACCGGCCGGATGGGAGCGACCGCCGATCTGGGTCTCGAGAAGGTCGGTCTCGAACCCGGTCGGCGCGGCCACTTGTCGGTGAACGAGAACTATCAAACCGAAATACCCCACATCTACGCGGCGGGAGACGTGATCGGGTTTCCCGCGCTCGCCTCGACGTCGATGGAGCAGGCCCGCGTGGCGATGTGCCACGCCTTCGACCTCAAGTACAAGGATCGCGTTTCCGCGATCCTGCCGATGGCGGTCTATACGATCCCGGAGATCGCAGGCGTGGGGGAGACCGAGGAGAGCTGCATCGAAAAGAAGATCCCGTATTGCGTGGGCCGAGCCAACTACGAGGCCAACAGCCGCGGCCAGATCATCGGGGACCTGGCGGGCTTCATCAAGCTGGTGTTCCGCTCCGACGACCTAAAGCTGCTCGGCGTGCACATCCTCGGCGAGATGGCGTCGGAGCTGGTTCACATCGGCCAGGGTTGCCTGCACTTCGGCGGCACGATCGACTACTTCATCCAGTCGGTCTTCAACTACCCGACCCTGGCCGAGGCCTACAAGTACGCGGCCTACGACGGCCTCGGCAACCGCGCGCGGGCCGAGCGGAAGGGCTAACGAGGGGGAAGCTGGCCCGGCTAGGGCATCAGCTTGCGGTGCTTCCTGACCTCGTCCTCGTAGTATTTCCGATACAGGACGTCCCATTCGTCGGAGCCTTCGACGATGGTGCGCTTCTGGGACTCCAGCTTGCGCCGCACCAGGGCGTCGATCGCCTCGTCGGTGCGCATCTCGCCCTCGATGATTTTCACGATCTCGCCGCGCAGTTGCTGCGGGTCGATGAAGTAGTCGATGTCGTCGTCGCTCTCGATGAAGTCCAGGATCAGGTGCGAGAGTCGGAGCGTTTTCTCCCGCGACAGCTTCAAAGGATGATGCCCTTCTCTTTGGCCATCTTCTTCTTCATCATCTTGAACATCTCCGTATAGGTGATGTTCGTGCGCTCCATCTCGGGAGCGTGCTCGAGCAGGCGTTGCCGCACTTCTTCGTTCAGCCGGTCTTCGACCTGGAGCTCCTCGGTGACGATGTGGACGATCTCGGCGACGACGCGTTCCGGCGCGTCGACGGCGAGGTGCTTCGCCCCGACCAGGGTCTTCACGATCTTGCGCGCGATGAACTCGATCTCATCGGCTTGGAGCCGCATCGGGCGCGGAGTATAGCAAAGCGGGCGTGCTATCCTCCGCTCGCTCCATGCTGCATCGCGTCTCGCATCCGCTCGTCGAGGACGTGCTGGCGCGGCTGCGCGAGACGACGACACCCAGCGACGAGTTCCGCCGGCTGGCGCGGCGCGTCAGCCTGCTGATCGCCGTCGAGGCCACGCGCGATCTCGCGACGCGGGAGGTCGAGATCGAGACGCCGCTCGAGAAGACCCGCGCCCGGCGGCTCGGCGCGCGCGTCGTGGCGGTGCCGGTGCTGCGCGCCGGTCTCGGCATGCTCGACGCGTTTCTCGAGATCGTGCCTTCGGCGCAGGTCGGCTACTTCGGGCTGGAGCGCAACGAGGAAACTGCGGTCGCGCGGCGTTACTACGAGAAGGTCCCCAAGGACCTGGGCGACGCGACCGTCTTCCTGCTCGACCCGATGCTGGCGACGGGCGGCTCGGCGGCGCTGGCCGTCGACGGCCTGCGCGGCCTCGGGGCGAAGCGCGTGCGCCTGCTCTCGATCGTGGCGGCCCCGGAAGGCGTCGCGCATCTCGAGTCGGTGATCCCGGACGTCGAGATCTATACCGCCGCGCTCGACCGCGCCCTCAACGACAAGAAGTACATCCTGCCCGGGCTGGGAGATTTCGGCGACCGCTTATACGGGACGTAGATAGAGCTCCGCCTGAGATTCAGCGCGTCAGGCGTGTGATCGCCGCGGCGGCCTCGGGGTAGCGGGCCACGAGGTCGGCGCGCGTGCCGGCCTCGTAGTCCTGCGGGTCATAGCCTGGCGCCATCGTCGTGCCGAGGAGCGCAAAGCGCCCGCCGTCACGGAGCCGCGAGCCCTGCCACACGCCTTGTGGCACGACGTGCTGCACGCGCTGCCCGGCAAGCAGGTCAGGACCCAAGGCTACCGTCTCGACATCTCCGGCCCCGAGCATCAGGAGCTCGACCGGATCTCCCAGATAGAAGTGGTAGATCTCGTCGGTCGGCAAGCGGTGGAGAGCCGAGAAAGAGTCGGGCTCGTCCGTGAGCAGGTAGTAGATGGCGGTGCCGGCGGGCTTGTCGCGCCCGAAGCGCGAGCCAGCCGCGCCGAGCACGTCCTGCGAACGCCAGGTCTGCCGGAAGAAACCGCCTTCGATCGGGAGCGGCTCGAGTCGCAGCATCTCGATGAGCCGCGCCGCCGTCAACGCCTCTCCGTTCATTGGGGATCAGTAGACCGAGCTGGTGAGAACGCCACCATCGACGACCAAGTCGGCGCCGGTGATCCAGCGCGCGGCCGAGGAGGCCAGAAACAGACATGCGTCGGCGATGTCGGCCGGCTGTCCCAGGCGACCGAGTGGCGCCGACGCCAGATAGCGGACGACGCCGTCGGGCCACGCCTCGTGGAGCCCGTCGCGGTCGATCAAGCCCGGCGAGACGGAGTTGACGCGGATGCCGTGGCGTCCCAGCTCGGCGGCCGCGGTTCGCGTGTGCATCACGACGCCTGCCTTAGCGGCGTTGTAGTGGGCGTGCAAGGTCGCGGGGTTCGTGGCCTCGATCGAGGCGATGTTCACGATCGCGCCCGGCCGCTTCTGGCCGACCATCCAGCGCGCCGCCGCTTGCGTCACCAGGTGCACCGTGGTCAGGTTCGCGTCGATCACGGAGCGCCACTCGGCTTCCTTCATGTCGAGGAGTCCGTGGAGCGGATAGCTGCCGGCGTTGTTGATCAAGACGTCGAGTCCGCCGAACCTCGCCACCGAAACGGAGACCAGCCGTTCGGCCTCGGCTTCGCTCGCGAGATTGCCCGCGTGGACGCAGGCCCGCCCGCCCCATTCCGTGATGATCTGCGCCACCGAATCCGCTCCGCTGACGTTGCTCCGGCAGGCGACGACGACGCTCGCCCCCGCCTCGGCGAAACGACGCGCGATGCCGGCGCCGATCCCAGCACCTGCGCCGGTGACGACGACCGCGCGGCCCGAGAAATCCAGGAGCGACGCGACTTGAGGAGTCTCGACCCGCGGCTCCGACACGCGGGCATCTTAGCCGCTGCCCGCTCACTGTTGACGCCCTCGGGAGCGTCGCTTACAGTCCCGCGCAATTCAACGTCGCCGCATCGTCACTTGCTGCTGATTCACTAAACGAGCTCCATGGCTCAGATCTTCCATCACAGCACGAACACCATCTCGAAGGTCAGCATTTTCGGCGCCCTGTTCGGCGTCGCCGGAGCGCTGTGGTTGGCCTACGAGATCGCGGCCTCGCCGTACGTGACCCAGCAGGGCGTGGCGCGTGACCAGCCGGTGCCGTTCAGTCATCAGCACCACGTGGGCGGGCTCGGTCTCGACTGCCGCTACTGCCACACCTCCGTCGAGAAGTCCGCCGTGGCCGGAGTGCCGCCTACCAAGACCTGCATGAACTGCCACTCCCAGATCTGGAACGACAGCCCGACGCTCGAGCCGGTGCGCGCCAGCTTTCGCAGCGACCAGTCGATCCAGTGGACGCGCGTGCACGACCTGCCCGACTTCGCCTACTTCAACCACAGCGCGCACGTGAACAGAGGGGTGGGCTGCTCGACGTGCCATGGCCGCGTCGACCGGATGCCGCTCGTCTACCAGCAGAGCACGCTGCAGATGGAATGGTGCCTCGACTGCCACCGAAACCCCGAGCGCTACGTGCGGCCGCAGGCCGAGGTGTTCAATCCGGCGTGGGAGCCACCGCCCGACCAGCTCCAGCGCGGGCGCGACCTGGTGGCCTTGAACGGCATCAAGCCGCGCACCAGCTGCTCGACGTGCCACCGATGAGCGCTGGCGAAGGCCGAAGCGAGCGGCTGCGCGAGGAAGTCGAGAAGCTGCGCGCGGCCAGCGGTCCGCAGTATTGGCGCAGCCTCGACGAGCTCGCCGACACCCCCGAGTTCCAGGAGTTCCTGCACCGCGAGTTTCCCGAGGGCGCGGCCGATCTGAACGATGCCGCCGGACGGCGCGACTTCATCAAGGTCATGGGCGCGTCGCTCGCGCTCGCCGGGCTTTCGTCGGCGTGTACCCGCCAGCCCGAAGAAAAGATCGTCCCGTACGTGAAGGCCCCCGAGGAGATAGTCCCGGGCCGGCCGCTCTACTACGCCACGGCCGTGGTCGACCGCGGCTACGCCAAGGGTGTGCTGGTCGAGAGCCACATGGGACGGCCCACCAAGGTCGAAGGCAACCCGGGGCATCCCACGAGCCTCGGCGGAAGCGACGTCTTCATGCAAGCCGAGATCCTGAACCTGTACGACCCGGACCGCTCGCAGACGATCACCAACCTGGGCGAGATCCGTGCCTGGGGCGCGTTCCTGGCCGCGATGCGGCCGGCGCTGGAAGCTCAGAAGGGAATGAAGGGCGCGGGCCTGCGCATCCTGACCGGCGCCGTCACGTCGCCCACGCTGGCGCGGCAGATCGACGACGTCTTGAAGGAGCTGCCGCAGGCGAAGTGGCATCAGTGGGAGCCGACCGGCAGCGACAACGCCCGTGCCGGCGCGCTCTTGGCGTTCGGCGAGCCGGTCGACGCGCACTACCACTTCGAGAACGCGGACGTGATCGTCTCGCTCGAGGCCGACTTCCTGTCGCTGGGGCCCGCGACGCTGCGCGACACGCGGGCGTTCGCGAAACGGCGCAAGGTCAGCGGCCAGCATGCCGAGATGAATCGCCTCTACGCGCTCGAGAGCGCGCCGTCCCTGGCGGGCTCGATCGCCGACCATCGGCTGCCGATGAAGTCGGGCGAGATCGAGGGCTTCGCGCGCGCGCTCGCGACTGCTTTGGGACTGGCCGTCGAAGGCGGATCGTCGTCGGGCAGCGCCGCGAAGTGGGCGAGTGCCATCGCCAAGGACCTGAAGGCGCATCCGGGCAAGGGGCTGGTGATCGCCGGCGACTCGCAGCCGCCCGCGGTGCATGCGCTCGCCCACGCGATCAACCAGGAGCTGGGCAACGCCGGCAAGACCGTCGCCTACACGGCGCCGATCGCCGCGCGCTCCGTCGACCACCTCGACTCGCTGACCGACCTGACGCAGGACCTCGCGGCCGGTCGGGTGTCGCTGCTGTTGGTCGTGGGCGCCAACCCGGCTTACGACGCGCCCGCCGATCTCGAGTTCGCCGAAGCGATGGAGCGCGCCGCGATGCGCGTCCATCTCGGCACCCACGAAACCGAGACCTCGGAGCGCTGCCATTGGCACGTGCCGCAGGCGCACAGCCTCGAGAGCTGGAGCGATGCGCGCGCCGCCGACGGCACGGTCACGATCCTGCAGCCGCTGATCGCGCCGCTCTACGGCGGCAAGACCGCGCATGAAGTTCTGGCGGCGCTCTCGCCGCGGCCGGAGCAGTCGAGCCACGACATCGTTCGTGAGCACTGGAAGACCAAGCTTTCGGCCACGGAGTTCGAGAAGGCCTGGAATCGTGCGCTTCACGACGGAATCGTGCCGGGCACCGCGCAGCCGGAAAAAAGCGTCACCGCGAAGCTGGGCGACTGGGCCAAGGCGGTGCCGAAGCCCGCGAGCAGCGCCATCGAGATCGTGTTCCGGCCCGACCCGACAGTGCTCGACGGCCGCCACGCCAACAACGGCTGGCTCCAGGAGCTGCCCAAGCCGCTCAGCAAGATCACTTGGGAGAACGTCGTCACGATGGGGCCGCAAACGGCCGCCAAGCTCGGCGTGCGCCGCGCCCTGCCGGTACGCGGACGCTCGACCGACACCGACGTGGTCGAGCTGAAGCTGGGCGACGCGGTGGTGAAGGGGCCGGCCTGGGTGCTGCCGGGGCACGCCGAAGACTGCATCAGCGTCACGCTCGGCTATGGGCGAAGCCGCTCCGGCCGCGTCGGCACCGGCCTCGGCTTCAGCGCCTACGCGCTCCGCACCAGCGCCGCCATGCACGCGGCGCCGGCCGTCGAGGCGCGCAACACGAAGGCGCGCGTGAACGTCGCCTCGACTCAAGAGCACTGGACGATCGAGCAGGTCGCCGAAAAGACGGCGCAAGACCGCCACATCGTGCGCTCGGTCAGCGTCGCCGAGTACGACAAGAACCCGGAAGCGATGGCGGAGCTCGTCGAAGACCCACCGGCGTCGCTCAGCATGTTCCAGCCGGAGCTCCACAAGTACCAAGGCCACGCCTGGGGCATGGCGATCGACATGAACGCGTGCGTCGGTTGCAACGCGTGCATGGTCGCCTGCCAGTCGGAGAACAACATCCCTGTGGTCGGCAAGCAGCTGGTCGCCTCGGGCCGCGAGATGCACTGGATCCGCATCGACCGCTACTACAAGGGCAATCCTGAGAAGCCCGAGACGGTCGAGACGCGCCTGCAGCCGGTGCTGTGCATGCAGTGCGAGAACGCGCCGTGCGAGGTCGTGTGTCCGGTCGCGGCCACCGTTCACAGCGACGAAGGCCTGAACGACATGGTCTACAACCGCTGCATCGGCACGCGCTACTGCTCGAACAACTGTCCCTACAAGGTGCGGCGCTTCAATTTCTTCCTCTACGACGACTGGACGACCCCCAGCCTGAAGATGATGCGGAATCCCGACGTCACGGTGAGGAGCCGCGGCGTGATGGAGAAGTGCACCTACTGCGTGCAGCGCATCAACAAGGTTCGCATCGACTCGAAGAACGAGGGCCGCCCGATCCAGGACGGCGAGATCCAGACCGCCTGCCAGCAGGCGTGTCCTGCGCAGGCGATCACGTTCGGCGACATCAACGACCCGCAGAGCGGCGTCAGCAAGCTCAAGAAGCAGCCGCGCAACTACGGCCTCCTGACCGACCTCGGCACGCGCCCGCGGACCTCCTATCTCGGCAACGTCAAGAACCCCAACCCGGAGCTCGTCTAGGCGATGGCCAGCGTCCCGCGCGACGAACGACTACAGAGCGAGCAAGACCGGCTGGTCGCCCCGGGCCACGACTTCGGCTCGGTCACCGACCGGATCAGCGAGATCGTCCTCAAGCGCAAGACGCCGATCGGCTGGTGGGTGGGTTTCGGGATTGGGTTTTGCCTCCTGAACCTGCTGATCGCGTCGATCGGGATGCTGCTCTTCAAGGGCATCGGCGTGTGGGGGCCCAACGTGCCGATCGGTTGGGGCTTCGACATCCTGAACTTCGTGTGGTGGATCGGCATCGGCCACGCCGGCACGCTGATCTCCGCGATCCTGCTGTTGCTGCGACAGGCCTGGCGCACCTCGATCAACCGCTTCGCCGAGGCGATGACGCTGTTCGCGGTGGCCTGCGCCGCGTTCTATCCCGTCTTCCACACCGGCCGGCCCTGGCTCGCCGTCTACTGGCTGTTCCCGTATCCCAACACGATGGGCCTGTGGCCCAACTTCAGAAGTCCGATCATGTGGGACGTTTTCGCGGTCTCGACCTACGGCACGGTCTCGGCGCTGTTCTGGTTCATCGGCCTGATCCCCGACTTCGCGACGCTGCGCGACCGCGCGAAGAGCAAGCCGTTCAAGGTCGTCTACGGGATGCTGGCGATGGGCTGGCGCGGCTCGGCGCACCACTGGCACAACTACGAGACCGCCTACAACCTGCTCGCCGCGCTGGCGACCCCGCTGGTGCTCTCGGTCCACACGATCGTGAGCTTCGACTTCGCGGTGGGGCTGGTGCCGGGCTGGCACGCCACGATCTTCCCGCCCTACTTCGTCGCCGGCGCGATCTACGCCGGCTTCGCGATGGTGCTGACGCTCTCGATCCCGCTGCGCAAATGGTACGGCCTCGAAGACTTCATCACGATCCGCCACCTCGAGAACATGGCCAAGGTGATGCTCGCGACCGGCCTGGTCGTCGCCTACGGTTACACGATGGAGGCGTTCTTCGGCTGGTACAGCGGCAACACCTACGAGCAGTTCATGGTCTGGAACCGCATGACCGGCCCGTACTGGTGGGCGTATTCGGCTCTGATCCTGTGCAACGTGATCGCGCCCAACACGCTCTGGATCCCGAGGCTCCGGCGCAACGTGCCGTTCCTGTTTTGCATCTCGCTGGTCGTCAGCGTCGGCATGTGGCTCGAGCGCTACGTGATCATCGTGACCAGCCTGCACCGCGACTTCCTGCCCGCGATCTGGGGCATGTACTCGGGGACCAAGTGGGACTGGTCCTCCTACATCGGCACGATCGGCCTGTTCGTCACGCTGATCTTCCTGTTCGTGCGCTTCCTGCCCGCGATCTCGATCTTCGAGATGCGCACGATCCTGCCCGGCGCGGAGATCGAGGAGGAGCAGGCGTGACGAAGCCGCCGCTCCACGGCCTGATGGCCGAGTTCCGCCAGCCGGCGCAGGTGGTGGCGGCCGCGTACCTCGTCCACGAGCACGGTTTCCGCAAGGTCGACGCGTACACGCCGTATCCGATCGAGGAGCTGGT
>CAZVOI010000625.1:0-9609 GCA_964628275.1 uncultured Acidobacteriota bacterium
TGGTTGCAGCCAGCCTGACGGCGGTCTGCGGGATGATCGTCTACAACCGCGCCTGGTACTTCGACTGGCGCCGGCTGCAGGCGCCGTCACTCGTCTGCACGCTGGCGGCGGGAGGCGCAGCCATCGTCCTGGCCGCTCCCGCGCCGGCGCGCACGCTGGTGGTGGCGTCCTCGCTCACCTCGATCCTGCTGCTCGGCGCCGCGGCGGCGGCGATGATCCTCGGCCACTACTACCTGGTGATCCTCGATCTGCCGATCAGCGCGCTCCGCAAGCTGACGCTGCTGCTGGTCGTCGGTCTGGTGCTGCGCGGAGCCGTCGTGGCCTTCGCGCTCTTCGGTCCCGTCCACGCCGGACTCGACGGCGCGCGGCTCGTCGCATCGGGGCTGTGGAGCGCCGACGGGATCTTCGTCTGGATGCGGCTGCTCTTCGGCATCGCCGGGCCGTTCTCGCTCGTCTGGTTCATCTGGAAGACGGTGGAGCTGCGCTCGACGCAGTCCGCGACCGGCATCCTGTACGTCCAGCTCTTCCTGGTGCTCTCGGGCGAGCTGCTGGCGACGTATCTACGGATCGCCGCCGGCTTGCCGTTGTGACGCCGGAGATCGCTCTCAACTGCCCGAAGTGCGGGGGCGAGGCGCTGGCGGGCCTCGACGGGCAAGCGTGCTGCACGAGGTGCGCCGCGCCGACGGCGCTCGATCTCACGCCATCGATCCGCGAGGCGCGCGTGGTGGACGTGTGTCCGGCATGCGGCGGAAAACAGCTCTACGTCCAGCGCGATTTCAATCAGCGTGCCGGAATCGCGATCGTCGTTGTCGGCGCTCTGTTCGCGCCCTTCACGTACTACATCAGTCTGGTGATCGCGGCGCTCGTGGACGCCGCGCTCTACACGGCGCTCCCCGAGATCGCGATCTGCTACCGCTGCCACGCCCACTTCCGCGGCTTCCGGAGAAATCCGAACCACCAGCCCTTCGACCTTCACACGGCCGAACAATACGATCCGAAGAAAGATCCATCCCACACGGAATAGAGTTCACCCATGCCGGAGCTGCCCGATCTGCTCCACGTCGTGCGCCGGCTGCGCGAGCGCCTGGCCGGCGGCGAGGCGCACGCGGAGCGCGTCAAGGAACCGGTGGTGCTGCGCTTCGCCGTGCGCGGCAACCTCTCGCTGCTGCTGGGCCGGAAGCTCTCGGACGTCTTCCGCAAGTCACACTTCGTCGTCTTCCGCTTCCCCGGGCTCGACCTCGCGGTCAACCCGATGCTGGCCGGGCGCTTTCGTTTCGCGAAGCCGGGAGAAAAGGACGAAGCCTCGCTGTGCTTCGCGATCGGCTTCGCGCGAGCGGGTGAAGACGATGTCGAGCTGCGCTACCTGGACGACAAGCGCATGGGCAAGGCGTGCCTGATCGCGACCGACGACTGGAAGGGAATCCCGGGGATGCAGACGGGCGGCATCGACGTGCTGTCGCGCGAGTTCACCCGGGAACGCTTCGCCAGCTTGCTGAAGCACCGCCGCGACCAGGTGCGCGTGTTCCTGCTCGACAAGAAGGCGCTCGACAGCATCGGCAACGCCTACGCCGACGAGATCCTGTTCGAGGCCCGGATTCATCCCAAGACTTTCTGCCGAGCGCTCTCGCACGACGACGCGCTGCGGCTGCATGCCGCGATCGGCGGCGTGATGCGCGAAGCGGTCGAGGAGGTCGCCCGGCGCGATGGGCCGATCGAGCTGAAGGTGCGCGATTTCCTGAAGGTCCGCCTGCGTGACGTGTGCCCGCGCTGTGGCGCGAAGCTCCGCACCGCCGGCGTCAAGGGCATGGACGCGTACTTCTGCCCGCACTGCCAGCCCGCCACCCGCGCCGGCTTCGTGGACTGGACCAAGACGCGTCGCTGACGCCGGCGGCCGCCGTACGGAGCGCCCGCGTTGCCGGAAGGCCCCGGCCGAAGGATAATGAAGCTGGATGAGCAAAGACGACCTGATCGAGCTTCAAGGTGTCGTGAGCGAAGTTCTCGCCGGCGGCAACTACAAAATCAAGTGCGGCGAGAATCACGAAGTGCTGGCCCGCCTCAATGGCAAGATGCGCCAGTTCCGGATCCGCGTGATCGCTGGCGACCGCGTGACCGTGGGCGTCTCCCCCTACGACCTGAAGCGCGGTCTGATCACCTATCGCGCGAAGTAGGCCGCGGCTGGCCCGGCTGCGCGCCGTCCTGGCCGATCTCGACAACACGGTTCTCGACTTCGACCGCGCCGAGCGCTGTGCTCTGCGAACCGCGTTCCGGCGGCTGCGGGTGCGCTCGCTGCTGGAGCTGGCCGAGCGCCTATAATTCCGGGTCTCGCGAGGGACCTCTTGGACTCCACGGTCGCAACGCCGCGCGCAGTGGTTCCGGCGCTGGCTTTCGTCCACAGCCGGATTCCCGAGAGCCATCCCTCGGCAGCGGTCCTCGGCGAAGAGCGGATGGGCGTCGGCGTCGCCATCGATACGCGTCACGTTCTGACCGCCCACTACCTGCTGCTCGGCGCCAACCAGGTCGAGTTGACCTTTGCCGACGGCCGCGCCCGCAAGGTCGAGCGAACCCGCATCCAGCATGAGACCGGCCTCGGCATCGCGGACCTCGCGGGGCCCGAACTCCACCCGCTGACGATCGCTTCGGGTGCGCCGGCCACGCCGGGCCAGCCGGTCTTCCTGCTGACGTGCACCGAGCCGAACCAACGCAGGCTCGCCACCGGCCACGTCTCGCGGGTCGGTCCGTTCGAAGCCTTCTGGGAATACATGCTCGACCACGCGATCATGACCACGATCGTCAACCCAGGCTTGTCGGGCGCGCCGCTTCTGGATCTGGAGGGTCGTTTGCTCGGCATCATCTCGCTCGGCATCGCTGCCGTCGGGCGTTCCAGCCTGGCGATTCCGATCGATCTCTTCACGACCCATCGCTCGGAGCTTCTGGGCGAAAGCGAACGCCGCGGACCGGCGCGCGCCTGGGTCGGCTTCTACCCACATGCCCACGATGGCGGCGTCGTCGTCTCGGGAGTGATCGCGAACGGACCTGCCGAGCGGGCCGGCCTGGCCGGCGGCGACGTGCTGCTGTCGGTGGACGGTCACGCGGTCCAAACGCTGCGCGATCTGTATCGCGCGATCTGGAAGAAGCAGCCGGGCGACGCGCTGGGCTTCGGCGTGCTGCGCGAGGCGGCGGCGCACGTCATCGAGGTGACGGCCGGCGACCGCGACGCGTTCTATCGATAGGACCGGTCGTGTACATTGGAGCGGCCGACTGATGTCGATCCTCAAGGTAGCTCGCATCGGCCATCCCGTCGTTCGCGCGACAGCCCGTGCTGTCGAGCCCGCCGACATCGCCAAGCCGGAGTTCCAGAAGCTGATCGACGACATGATCGAGACGATGAGGGAGTACGAGGGCGTCGGCCTGGCCGCGCCCCAGATCCACGTGAGCCTCCGGCTCGCGGTGCTGCAGGTCGAGGCCTCGGACGAACGAGCCAGGGACGCGGTGCCGCTGACGGTGCTGATCAACCCCAAGATCACGCCGCTCGGAAAGCAGGCGGTCGTCGGCTGGGAGGGCTGCCTCTCGATCCCGGAGCTGCGCGGCGAGGTGCCACGCTTGAAGAAGCTCCGGCTGGACGCGCTGGATCGGCAGGGAGCGCCGTTTCAGGTCGAGGCCGAGAACTTCCACGCCCGTGTCATCCAGCACGAATGCGACCACCTGGACGGAGGCGTCTACCTCGACCGCATGAAAGACATGCGCAGCCTGGGGTTCCTGCCCGAGTTCGAGCGCTTCGTGCTCGCCGACGACGAAGCGGAAGCCAGTTGAGCCTGACCGCGAGCCCGGTCCAGAGCGGCGCGCCGATCGTCACGCTGCGCAGCGCCTCGGTGCGGCCCTACGACTCGGCGATCGCGGCGGCGCGCACCTGCTATTCGCCGCGCGTGGTCGAGCCCGATGAAATCACCGACTCGCAGCGCCGCAGCATCGGCCCGCTGACGTTCGAGGCCGGCCACCACACGGTCTTCCAGCACGCCCACTTCGAGTTCGGGCTCGAGAACGTTAGCCGCCAGTTCGTGTGGTCGTTCCTGCACTCGCACCCCTTCTACAACTCGGAGCAGTCCAGCCAGCGCTTCGTGCGACTCGACGAGATCCGCGCGCACGTGCCGCCCGGGTTGACCGAAGCGCAGCGCGAGGTCTTCGAGCACTCCGTGGTGGAAGCCTGGGAAAGCTATCGCGAGCTCACCACACTGCTGAGCGCGGACACGCTGCGGATCTGCTCCGAGCTGCGCCATCTCTCGCCGAGAGCCTCCGAGAAGCGCGTCAAGCGCGTGGCGCGCGAGGCGGAGAAGAAGGCGATCGAGGTCGCGCGCTACGTGATCCCGGTGGCGGCGTTCACCTCGATGGTGCACACCGTCTCGGGGATCGTGCTGCATCGGCTCTACCGCATGATGCGCTCCGGCGACACGCCGCGCGAGAGCGAGGCCGTGATCGAGGCGATGGTGGCGCGCGTGCGCGAGCTGGACCCGGGTTTCTTCGAGCGCGTCGGCATGGGCTCGCTCGCGGAGGAAGAGATCGTCGAGCGGAGCTGGCCGGGCCTGCGCTCGAGCGGCGACGCGGTCGCAGCCGAGCTGGACGCGCAGCTCGCCGGCAAGACCGCGCTGCTGGTCGACTACACCCCCGGCGCCGAAGCCACCACCGCCGACGCGGTGCGCGCGGTGATGGGCGCGACGCGCGAGGCGATCAGCGACGACCTGGCGCTGGAACGCGTCCTGAACCCGAGTCTGAATCGCTACCGCCTCGAGACGCTGCAGCTCTCACTGCATTCACCCTTGACACGCGCGCTCCATCACGCGAGCTACACGTTCCTCAAGAAGCTCTCGCACACGGCGGACAGCCAGGACCAGCGGCACCGCATGGTCCCCGGCTCGCGCCCGCTGATGACGCTGACCGACACGGCTCGGCCCGACTACGTCACGCCCCCGCTGGTCGCAAAGAACGCTCGCGCGCACCAGATCTACGCGAAGGCGATGCAGCAGGCCTGGGATGCCAAGAACCGCCTCTTGGAGATGGGCGCGCCGCTCGAAGCGGCCGTCTATCTATTGCCCAACGCCAAGGCGCTGCGCTTCCACGAAACGGGAAGCTTGCTGTATCTCGCCCATAAATGGGTGATGCGCACCTGCCTCAACGCTCAAGAGGAGATCTACCAAGCCTCGATGGACGAGCTGGACCAGGTGCGCGCGCTGCATCCCCGGCTGGCGCGCCACATGGGCCCACCGTGCGTGCTGCGCGACGGCCGCATCGCTCCGCGCTGCACCGAGGGCGACCACTTCTGCGGCGTCTCAGTCTGGCGCGACTTCCCGAACGTCGTCCGTCCGCTGTAGCCGCGAGGTCCCGGAGCTCACGTCCAACAGCACGAAGCTGCCCCACGTCGCCTGGGGCGTCTGGGACAGGCCGACCCGTGCTGGATCGACGTAGCTTCGATCGACCAGCGCAAAACGGACACCGAATTCTCGGAACAGGTCGGGCAGCGGCCGGGTGATCAGCGGCGTCACGAATTCCCACGGCCGCAGATCGCCCGAATGCCCGCCCCACAGCACCGGCCGCCCGGCGTTGTAGGAGACGCAGTCCGCGTACATGTAGGGCAGCACGAACACACCGCCCGCGGGCAGCGTGCGGAGCGCTTCGATGGCGCGCTTCAAGTCGGGCGGCGTCGTTGCGGTCTGCTCGCTCGCGCGTGTGCGCACGTAGCTCCAGAAGAACCAGATTGCGCCAGCGCTGAACCCTAGGCAGGCCAGCGTGGCAATGCCGACCGGGGTCTTGAGGCCGCGGAGCGAGCCGATCGCCGACGCCAGCGTGTACGCCGTCGGGAAGATCGCGGCCTTCATGTAGCTGCGGCCCGGGCCGAACGCTCGCAGCGGCGGGAGGATCGTCGCGACGACCGAGAAGGCGGAGAGCGCGATCGCCCACGCCTGAAGGCGTGCGCTCCAGGGAGCCAGCTCCTGATGCACCAGCGGCAGCGCGAGCAGGAACGGGTTCTCGCCGAAGAGCCGCAGCGTCTGCTGCAGGGCCGTCGCGCTCAGGAATCCAGTGCCGCCGAGGAAGCCGGGAGCACGAGCGGGCAAGCGGCCGGGCTCTCCGTAGATCGGCGAGTCGAAGACGGGGTGCCCGCCAAAACGCCCGCGGTTGCGGTGCCAGTACTGGACCGCATATGCGTAGTTGCGCACCACGCGCGCGTAATGACCGCCGGACAAGAGAAACGCCGCGATCAGAGCCGCGAGCGCGACGCCGAGATAGCGGGGATCGCCAAACCAGACCGTGAGCGCGGCGCAGACGAAGCCGTATGCCGCCGCCAGCGCCGCGGAGGCCAGAAACACCGCCGCGCCGGCGAGAATGGCCGCGGCGTAGAAACCCGGTCCCCCTCCCGAGACGGTTGCTTTCAGGAGCAGCAACAGCGCGATTGAGGTCAGCAGCGCGCCGAACGGCCGGGCGCCGAGGCTGCGCGTGTCGGAGACGGTCTGCGGCGTGAGGGCGTAGCAGCAGGCCGACAGCGCTGCCACTACCTCGCTCGCCGTGAGTCGATACGCGACGAAGTACAAGAGCAGCAGATGGACGCAGTCCAGGACCGGCGACACGAGCCAGAAAGTCCGGCGCAATCGAGCCGCAGGCAGGAACGCCAGCAAGCTCGGAAACAGCGGCGGATACGATTGGCGTTCGTCCTGGAGCAGGTACTGCGGGAGCCGAACGTCGAGCGAGGGACGGCGCCGAACCGCGTCGGCGAACGCGAGGTAGTACCAGCTATCCACCCCGCCGGGCTCACGCCCGGCATGCACGCCGATGCGCAGCGCGAACGCGACCGCGGTGATCGGAATCGCGAGCAGCCACCAGTCGAGAGGCGGCATCGGCTCAGCCCTCCTGGCGGCGGCTCCGTTCGGCGGCGGTGTCGAATACGACGCGGTCGACCGGATCCAGGGCGTGCTCCACGACAGAGACGACACGCCCTTCCGCGATCCGCGCCGGCGTCGAGAGAGCGACGCCGCGGTGGCCGTACTCGCCTTGCAGCATCGTGGTGACCGACAGGACGGTCGGCCTGCCGCCGCGGAGCGCCTGGGTGACGCGCACGGCCGCAGCGGCAAGGGCGACCGGGCCGAGCACTCGAGCGCGCAGGGCGGCGAGCGCCTGGCGCAGCACCACAGGAGACAGGCCGCCTACCGGCGCGCCTCCCACCAGCACACTCGAATGCGGAACGACCCCATCCGCCGGCGGCAGGCCCAGGATTGGGAGCGTGATCTCGCGAGCCTCGAGGCCGAGCGCTTCGGCGATGCGCCGGCGAAGCGCCGCGGCGTACGCCACCGGCGCGCTGCCCAGCACGCGGTCAGGCGCTGGATGGCGAGACGCCAGGGCCGCGACGAGCGGCGAGGCCGCGGTCGTGCCGGCGACCAGGATGGTCGCGCCGCCTGCCGCCGCCACGAGAGCGCGCGCCAGATCGGCGACGCGTTCGGGTGCAGGCGCGCTCTGAAGCTCGGCTGGGTCCGCGACGATCCAGAGATCGGCGCTCGCGAGCGAGCGGAAGTCCGCGGCAGCCTCGACCGAGACGTCGAAGCCAAGAACCGGGCCGGCCTGCGCGATGTCGAGCGCCTTGCCCTTGGCGCGCGCGACCTCTGGATCGACGATCACGACGCGGCGCGCCAGCTCGCGCTCGGCGAGGCGCCGCGCCAGCGTCGCTCCCAGCTCGCCGCCGCCGACTACGTGGATCACGGTCACAGGTGCGGCGATTGTAGTGTCGTATCGTGTCGTGGAGCATGTCGCTCCACGTCGTGCTGGTCGAACCCGAGATCCACTGGAACACCGGCAACGCCGGGCGCACCTGCCTGGCCGCCGGCGCTCAACTGCATCTGGTCGAGCCGCTCGGCTTTTCGCTCGAGGAGCGTGAGCTGCGGCGCGCCGGGCTCGACTATTGGCCGCTCGTGAAGCCTCGCGTTTGGCCTAGCTTCGCCGCCCTCGAACCCGAGCTCGAGCGTCTGGGCGAGGCGTTCTTGCTGAGCGCGGAGGGCGAGCGCCGGCTGTGGGACGTGAGCTTCCCCGCGGACGCCGTGCTGCTGTTCGGTCGCGAGAGCGTGGGTCTCTCGGCCGACGTGAAGCAACGCTACCGGGATCGCCTGGTGTCGATCCCGATGCGCGAGCAGGCGCTACGCTCGCTGAACCTGTCGACCGCGGTCGGCATCGTCGCCTTCGAGGCGCTGCGCCAGCGCTCCCTCTCCCGCTGACGGAACGCTCGCGAAGAGCGCCACCAGCCAGACGTAGTGGCGGAAGTGCATCACGTCGGTGGCGAGCGCCTCGATCAACACGGCAGCCGTCATCCCGGCCGCGGCGACGTCGAGCGGCGTCGCGCGCCGGCCGCCGGCGAAACGCTCGCGCAGCGTCCGGAAGCCGGCCGCCGCGAAGATCAGCAGACCGAGCGCTCCTGTAACCCCGAGCTCGGCCAGGGTGCCGGTGTAGGTGGAGTGGGGGGCTTCGGTCAGGGCGTGGCGAGCGTGCGGGTAGAGGCCTTCGCGCTTCAAGCGGGCAGCGAATGCAGGTTGCTGACCAGGGCCGATACCGAGCGGAAACGATCGTCGAATCGCCTCGAGGCTCACCTGCTTGTTGAAGAAGTAGCTCGTCCGAAGCGCGACCAAGGGACGCTCGAACAGCCGCCACTCCAGGAGTGGCGGTCCGGACGTGAACGTCAGCACCTCTTCGAAGTCACGCCGGTCGGCAGTGGCCCGCAGCACCAGCAGGTGCGATATCCCCAGGTAGAGAAAGCCGACGAGCAGCGTCGTGGCCACGAAAGCTCTGAGAGCCAGTCGCGTGAATCGAGCGCCCGTCGAGCGTAGGAGCACGACGATGGCCAGCGCAACGGCGAGTGGCAGCACCGTCTTCGAGAACGTGAGGGCGAAGCCGAGCGACACGACCAGGCCCAGGCCGGCAGCGGCACGAGCTGTGAAGCGCGCCGCGCCGGACGCCAGCACCACGAGGGCCAGCATCGCGATGCTCGCCAGCATGTTCGGCATCGGCGTGAGAGCCCGGGCTTGGGGGGCATGTCCGAAGTACGGGTAAGGGCGATCCGCGGGGAATGCCAACTGCGTCTCGACTCCCAGGGCGCTTGCCACGGACCCCGCGGCGCCCAACGCGCAGGCGAGCACAGCAGCCACCACCAACGCGCTCGGCGCGTCCTGTTGCGCGTCGCGCGGTAAGGCGCGGAGCGCCGCATAGAGAAGGGCCAGGAAGATCGCGATGGCGACCTCGTGCGGGATTCCGTCAGCGGGCACTCCGCGAGCGATCGCCACGGCGGCCGCGAGCAAAACGGCGCACGTCCAGACGAGGACGCCGTAGTCGAGCGCGGCGGGCGCCTTCCACAAGGCGCGCCAGCCCCGCGCGAGGCTTGCCGCGATGACCGGCAACGCGAGGATCTCGGCCGGCTGCAACGGCAGCGGCAGCGCTTGAAACGGCAGCGCCAGTGCCGCGAGCCAGACTAGCAGTCTCACCAAGCCCCCTCCGCGCAAGCCAGTCTAGAAGAGCGGTGCGGCGGGCGCGCGTTCAAGCCGATGCACAGATGCCGATCGAGACATCTTTTTTCTCTCCAGGCGCTTG
>CAZVOI010000626.1:0-3788 GCA_964628275.1 uncultured Acidobacteriota bacterium
CCCGGCGATCCCCTCGTCCGTGTGGAGCAGGACCAGGGTCAGGTTCGGCTGGACGGCGGGACGCAGGGTTTCGATGGCGGTGATCTTCACGGCGGGGGGATCGAGCCCGGGGAAGGCGGTCGTCCGCCTCCCCCGGGACGGGCGCTACCAGTCCAGCTTGAGCGCGAACTGCATCGAGCGGTTGTCGCCGATCGTCGAGGTGATGCGGCCGGCGGTCGGCGAGCCGATGTTCGCGTTCGGGAAGCCGAACTGCGGCGTGTTGAGCAGGTTGAACGCGTCGGCCCGGAACTGCAGCCGGAACGCCTTGACCGGGAAGATGCGCGAGAGCGAGACGTCCACGGTCTGGGTCCCCGGTGCGTTGAGAACGCCGCGCCCTGAGCTGCCGTAGGTGTTGGGCGTGGGCGCTCGGAAAGCCGTGGTGTCGAACCAGAGATCCGGAGTCGGGCTGTCGAGCCGGCCGTCGCCGATGCGGTCGGGCCACGACGGCGCGCCGTTGTTGACGCCGGTGTTGAGGAACACGGTGAACGGCCGGCCGGTGGAAAGCGTGACGATGCCGCTGAACTGCCAGTTTTCCAGGACCGGCTTCAGGATTCCGCCGTTGGCGAAGGCGTGATCCTTGCCGAAGGGCAGCGCCCAGACCCAGCTCACCACGAAGCGGTGCCTCACGTCGAAGCCCGAGGGCCCTCGGCTCTGGTCGAAGAGCGTCACGCTCTGCGGCCCGCCCACGGCGCCGCCGCCCGACGCCGGCGCTCCCGCGTAGTCGAGCGACTTGCCGAACGTGTAGCTCGTCAGGAATTGCAGGCCGTGCGAGAACCGCTTGACGATCTTGGTCTGCAGGCTGTTGTAGCTCGAGCTGTTCGAGGGGTCGAAGTAGTTGATCGTCGACACGTTGGAAAGCGGCTGGATCAGCCGGCGCGAGGCCTGCGTGCCCGGGCCCGGCTGCACCTCGTTGATGTTCGCGCCCCAAATCAGGTTTGAGCCCTTGCTGCCCACGTACGCGACCTCGGCCATCAGGGTGTTCGTCATCTGGCGCGCGTAGCTCACCTGCCAGGTGTCCATGTGCGGGGTCTCGTTCGAGTACGCGTGGCCGTACACGACCGGGTTGGCGGCGTTCAGCTCCGCGGTCGTCCGCGGCTTCACCGGCACGATCGCGGGGAAGGGGCTCGACAGGCGCGGGACGCGGTCGGGAGTGTAGACGAGCGGGTTGGTCTCCACCGTGTAGTTCTGCGAGATCGAGTTGGGCACGTTCTGTTCGAGCAGGTTGCCCGCCGCGTGCGGCACCGGGAAGTAGCTCCGGCCGAACCCGGCGCGCGCCACGTTCTTCGCGTCACCCGTGACGTCCCAGGCGATGCCGAAGCGCGGGGCGAAGTTGCCCCAGCGGGTCTCCTTGTTCGCCCGCTTCGTGGCGCCGTCCTCGCCGGCGTAGACGAGGCGCCTGCCCTCGGGGTCGTAGTTCGGCAGCCGGTCTTCGGCCTCGGTGTCCGGGACGTAGAGCTCGTGGCGCAGGCCGAGATTGAGCGTGACGCGGTCGCTCAGCTTCCAGTCGTCCTGCACGAACAGCGAGTGCTCCGAGTTGGTGTAGTCGAAGACGTCGACCAGGAAGCCGCGCGAGCCGCCGGTGGTGTAGCCGAGCAGGAGCGTGGCGAGGCCGGATCCCTGGCTGTTGTTGGCCGGGTTGTTCGTCAGGTTGCGGTTGACGGAGATGCTGCTGCGCGTGTTCTGGTTGGTGTACGGCGAGGGCTTGCGCAGGATGTAGCGGTAGCCGGTCTTGAGCGAGTGGCGCCCGGTCACCCAGGAGAGCGTGTCCTCGAGCTGGTAGTGGATCTGCTTCGGGTTGACCGGCAGGAACGCCGGGCCGCCCGAGATGCCGGTGACGTCCTGGATGTTCAAGTTGGGCAGCCCCGAGGCGAACTCGTTGACGTTGATGCCCTGGATGCCCAGGCTCTGCGCCGAGCTGCGCCCATAGTCGGACTGCAACGTCTCGGGGTTCGTCTTGGCGAAGCCGAGGCGCAGCTCGTTGACGACGGTCGGCCCGAAGAGATGCGTCCAGTTGAAGACTCCGCCCATGGTGGTGAGGCGCGTGTTCTGGATCCCGGCCACGAACGGCCCCAGGTCGAAGCGCGAGGCCGCCGAGTCGGGCGTGGGCAGGCAGCAGGCGGCTTGCCCCTGGGGAGCGTCGAGCTTGAACTTGCCGTAGCTGTAGCGCACGAAGAAGCTGTCGCGGTCGCCCTGCCGGTGGTCGACGCGCGCGGTGAAGGCGTGGTCGCGCACCGAGCGGTTCACGGTCGAGGTGTAGTTGTCGAAGTTGCCGGTCCCGTTAGGGAGCGGGTAGATCGAACCGACGTTCATGCCGACGCTGTCGAGCCGGTTGGCCGGGATGATGTTGCCGGGGAACGGGCTGCGCACGAAGCCGGCGCCGCTCGGGTTGGGCGCGGTGGTGAGCGGGTCGTAGATCAGGATCAGGTTGCCGTTGGCCGCGCGGTAGTCGCTGAAATCTCCCCTTCGCGTGGCCGCGGTCGGCACGGTATTCACGAACACCGTGCCTCGCTCCTCCTTGAGGCCCGCATAGTCCGCGAAGAAGAAGGTCTTGTTCTTGACGATCGGCCCGCTGAGCGCGGCGCCGTACTGGTGGCGGTCGAGCGGGGCCTTGGTCGCGGTGGTCAGCGCGAAGAAATTCTTGGCGTCGAATTTCTCATTGCGCACGAAATCGAACGCCGTGCCGTGCCACTCGTTGTTGCCGGACTTGGTCGAAACCGACACGACGCCGGCGCCGCGGCCGAACTCGGCGGAGAAGGTGCCCGTCAGCACCTTGAATTCGCGCACCGACTCGACCGAGGGCTGCACGATCACGGTGTTGAACGTGAACTCGTTGTTGTCGATGCCGTCCACGAGCCACGCGTTGGTGTTGGCCTGCGAGCCGAGCGCGTTGAAGTTCGAGGCGCCGCGCGGGTTGAAGGTGGAGGCACCGGAGAGGTTCTCGTTCACCTGCCCCGGGGTGATGCCGGGCGTGAGGTAGACGAGCGTCGCGAAGTTGCGGCCGTTCAGCGGCAGCTCGCGCACCGCGCGCTCGTCGATCACCTCGCCCATCTCGGCGGAGTCGGTGCGCGTGAGCGGCGAGAGACCCACGACCTCGGTCGATTCCGTCAGGCCTCCCACCTCGAGCGTCGCGTCCACGCGCGCGCGCTGGTTGACCTGGAGCACGACTCCCTTGTGGACCCACTTGCGGAACCCGGCGAGCTCTACCGCCACGTCGTAGCTGCCCGGGATCATGAACGGGGCCATGAATGACCCGGCGGCATCCGTCGTATGCGTCGAAGCGGTGCCCTTGCCCAGGTTGGTGATCGTCACGCTGGCGCCCGGGACGGCCCCGCCCTGCGGGTCCTTGACGGTTCCGACGATGGTGCCGGTCGTCACCTGGGCCGTGGCCGGCAGCGGCAGCAGGGCTACCAAACTCGAAAGCACGACCACGGCCAAGATCCGTCGCATCAGGTTGCTCAAGTTCTCCTCCTTAAAAATGTGTCAGGGCCGCGGGTGCGTCTTCTTCCATTCCTCGAAGAGCTTCTCGAGCGCGGGGCTGAGCCGGGGATAGATCTCCTTGGTGCGGTACTTCCGGCTCGCGATCATCTCGCGCTTGAAAGTTTCGGTGTAGAGCGTGTCCTCGGCTCCCTTGATCGCCTCGGCCGCGAGCTGCGGGGGAAAGAAGAGCAGGCCGGACTCGTCTCCGATCACCACGTCGCCGGGGAGCACGGTGACATTGCCGATCCGGACCGGCACGTTCCACTCGACAC
>CAZVOI010000627.1:0-11188 GCA_964628275.1 uncultured Acidobacteriota bacterium
TGTCGCGAGCGCGGAACACCTCGCCCATGCCACCTGCGCCGATCGCGCTGGTGATTTCATAGGGTCCGAGACGCGCACCGGGCGTGAGGGTCAGAGTCCATGCAGTCTAGTGGCTCTTGATCCCGGCCCGCTCGGGCGGCCACGCGGTCCGGCCCCCATTTGGCGCGCGCCTGGCTGTCGGCGCCGGACCGGCGCCAAGAGCTACGCTACGGCGTCGAGCGAGCCCCGGTGATCGATCTTGTTTCGGTAGAGGTCGATGATAGGGAAGCAGAGCTCGTAGTCACCCCATACCAACTCTCCGTACTCGACGCGGAACTTCGCAAACTGCTTCGGGTCCAGCCAGGCGCGGATGTCAGGGTGGACCGAATTCGACAGGAACGGCCTGAAATTGATGGTTTGCTCGGTGTCGTCATCGAAACGGAGCCGGATGCGAAAGTCTTCGACGAGCTCGGCGGTGAGGATGTTAATGATGGCTGGGATCACTTCAACCTCCTTGTGATGCGCTCCGGCTTGATAGGCTTGTGAAGGACGAAGAAATCGATCCACTTGCTGACGATCTCATCGGCGCGCGCAGAGACAATCTCTTCGAAGTACCGCATTTCGCTCGGGCCGAGCGGCGCGCGACCGGCGACCTCAGCGTAGCGAATTTCCGTGACCAGGCCGTTGAGCAACACCAGTTCAGCGCGCGATTCCCGTCCCTGGAACTTGCCGTGAACGTGCACCGGTTCATGTTCGTTGGCGTAGAACATCACGAGAACCCCGAAGTACTCATAGAGCTTCGGCATGGATGGGCCAGCCTTAGGATAAGCGCACCGGGAGGAGTGAAAGAAGGCGGGTCTTCGCCGGTGGCGAGGATCACTTCTTCCCCTCGGGATTCCAGTTCATCAGCAGCGTGATCGGCGCCGCCGCAGCGCCGCTGAGCGCCGTGTTGATCAGAAAGCGCCCGTCGGGAGCAATGTCGTATTGCCGACCCTGCCCACTGTCCACGCCGCCGCCGAAGGTGCGCGTGGGAAAGAGCCTCACCGGCGCGGCCGGTTCGATCGTGGACCCGCTGACGGTGATCGGCGCGGCCATCATCTCGCTGGCAGGGTTGAGGTAGTACAGCTCTTTGCCGTCTGGCCGCCATTTGGGATGGATGCCGCCCGCCGTGGAGACCTGCCACTGGCCCGATGCCGCGACAGCGGCGCCCATAGCGCCGGGCGGGACAAAGGGCCGCACGTAGATTTCGTCCCGCCCCGATTCGTTCGAGTGGTAGGCCACCCACCGACCGTCCGGCGAGAACGCGCCCCAGGTCTCGCGGAACGGGGTCTTCAAGAACACCGACGGCGTGTGATTCCCCGCCATCGGCAGGACCCAGAGGTCATGGTTCGTCTGCGGGTCGATATTGAGATACAGCAGGAAGCGACCGTCCGCCGGCCAGCTGGTCGGGGTCATGCGCTGATCGGAGGCCACGAACCTCTCTTCCACTCCCGCGCCGCTCGTGAGCTTCTGGTAGAGGTCACCCGCGCCCGTTCGCCTCGAGCGGAACACGATCCGGGCGCCATCGGGCGACCAGAGGGGATAACGGTCTATCGCCGCATCGAACGTGAAGCGGCTCGTGCGAGCGCTGTCCAGCAGCCACAGGTCGGTGTTGCCCTGCACCGTGCGGGTCACGGCCACGCGACGGCCGTCGGGTGACACGCGGGGATCGAGAAGAGTGCCGTCCGGGTCAGAGGCGGCGCCACGCGCCGTGCCCGACCGGTCGAACCAGGTCAGTTGCCGCTGGCTGCCCGCACTGGTCCGGTAGGCGACCAGCCCCGTCGCCGCGACCGAAACGGCGCTCTTTTGGAACCCGTCGTCACCGGCCACCCCGTCGGCCAGCGTCACCGGCTCGCCCGTGAGCGCCGCCTGCGCCACGTCCAGCCGCTGGGCCACGAGCGTGCCCGCCCGCACCCACAGCAGCCACCCGGAGGGCAGATACGTCCCGGCGCTGTCGGCGGGCGTCAACCGGGTCGGGGCGCTCCCGCCAAGTGCGCCCTGATAGATCCCGGCCGTGTTCGGCGGGCCTTGCGCGTAGAGCAGGAACCGGCGGCCGTCGGGCAGAAAGTGCGGCCAGCGGTAGCTCGACTGCTGCGGGCCGAGCGTCATCACCGCCACCGCCGCGCCCCCGTTGGCGGACACGCGCATCAGGGGGCCGGAGCTGCTCGGCGAAAATACGATGACGCCGTCCGCGTTCCACGTCCCGCCACGACTGCCGATGGTCGGAGCCAGGGTCCGTGGGGCGCCACCGCCGAGATCGAGCCGCTTCAGCGCGCCCGCGGTGAAGAAGCCCACGGAACGGCTGTCGGGCGACCAGAAGGGAAAGCGTCCACCCTCGGTGCCCGCCAGCGGCTGCGCCGTCATCGTCGCCAGCGGCCGCAGCCACAGCCGGGAACCGCCCTCACCCGAGGCCTCGAAGACGATCTGCCGGCCGTCGGGCGAGAGGGCAAACGACGTGGGATCGTCGGTGGGTGGGGTGACGATGTCGAGGCGGGTCTCGGGGAGGACAGGCGCGGCCCGCCACGGCGCCCACGCGAGAAGGCCTGCGATCAGCGCGACGCTGAGCGTCGCGACCAGCGCCGACAGCAGGCGCACGCGAGCCGAGGATCCGGCGGTCGCCCGCGTGGCGTCTGCGGCGGGAGCGGTCAGCGCGTCTTCGAGTTCCAGCCGCGCATCCGCGGCATCCGCGAGCCGGCGCTTGCGATCCTTCTCCAGGCAGCGGCGCAGCAGCTTGCGAATCGGCGGTGGCGTGTCCGCTGGCAGCGCGCCGAGATCCGCTTCGCGGGTCAGCACCGCGGCCAGCACGTCGCTTACCGTCTCGCCGACGAAGAGCCGCTTGCCGGTGAGCATCTCCCACAGCACCACGCCGAACGACCAGATGTCCGCGCGCTTGTCTACCGGTTTCCCTCTCGCCTGCTCCGGCGACATGTAGGCCGCGGTGCCGAAGATGAGTCCCGCCTCCGTGGCATGGCGGGACATCGTCGGGGAGTGTGAGATTTGGGAGTTGGCAGTCGCGCCCGCGCTCTCGCCTTCGAGGGCCTTGGCCAGACCGAAGTCGAGAACCTTCACCTTGCCGTTTGCCGTGACCTTGACGTTCGCGGGCTTGAGATCGCGATGGACGATGCCGTGTTCGTGGGCTTCTTCGAGGGCTTCGGCGATCTGCTTCGCAATGCCGATCGCTTCAACGACCGGAATCGCGCCGCGTCGCAGTCGCTCCGCCAGGTCTTCGCCGGTGACGAGCTCCATCACCAGCGCCACGACCGCCGACTGCCCTGGGCCTCCCGAGAGGGCTAGTGAAGGGCCCTCCTCGAGCCCGTAAATGGCGGCGATGTTGGGATGATTCAGCGTAGCGAGGATCTGCGCCTCTCGGCGAAAGCGGCCCACGCGCTCGGTGTCCTGAGCCAGCGCTTCCGGTAGCACCTTGATCGCGACGTCGCGGTTGAGCTTTGTGTCCCTCGCGCGGAACACCTCGCCCATCCCACCCGCGCCTACAGCGCCAGTGATTTCATACGGGCCAAGACGGGTGCCGGGGGTGATGGCCAATTGAGGCGGATTATACGGTGCGACACCGGACCGCAGAGGGCGCCCCTCCTCAACCGCTGGGAATCTCCACCTCGGCGTAACTGGCAGGAGCCGCCCTGTCCACCGTCTCAACGACGCGGTGCACGTGCGCCTCGAGCCCAGGCCATCGCGAATAGCCGATCACCACGATGGCCAGGCGTTGGCCGCCGAGATTCTGCTGGTAGCGGATGTTCTTGTCGGTCGTGAGGAGTACGTCGAAGCCGGCGGCCTCGGCGGCCGCGAGTAATTCGCCGTTCCGGAGCGTGGCCCATTCCTGCTCGACGGCGGTTCGGACCGAATGGTGTGCCAGATACCGGCGAATCGGAACAGGAGTGCCCTGATCGAGCAGGACCCGCAATCAGCGTCCGGGCGCCGCCATGTCGAGGCTACGCGTGGCGAACTCGACCACGGCCTGTACTTGCGTCCTGTCAAGGCCGTCGTACCACTCCAGAAGGTCGTCGATGTTCGCGCCAGCCTCGAGGTTCTCGAAAATCGTCGCCACTGGCATCCGCGTGCCGCGAAGGACCCAGGCGCCGCTCACCTTCCCCGGGACGCTCTCGACCGCGGAGCACTGGGACCAATCGAGCACTGGCATCCCGGCGCCTCTCTTCCGGACCAGAATACACCCGGATAGCCGCCATGTTCGGATGATTGAGGGCGGCGAGGACGATCCGGGCGCCGTCGGGCGACTAGAGGGGAAAACGGTCTAGCGCCGCATCGACCGTGAAGCGGCTCGTGCGTGCGCCGTCCAGCAGCCACATGCACCGTGCGGGACACGGCCACGCAACGGCTGTCGCGTGACACGCGGGGATCGAGAAGAGTGCCGCCCGGGTCGCCGACGACGCCACGCGCCGTGCCCAATCGGTCGAACCAGGTCAGTTGCCTCTGGCTGCCCGCAATGGTCCGGTAGGCGACCAGCCCCGCCACCGACACGGCGCTTCTTTGGAACGCGTCGTCAACGGCCACCTCGGCGGCGGCGCGGGGCCGCCGCCTGAGTGCGACGCTCAGCGGTCGTCATCGGACGGTGCGCGCGGTGGCGGGTTCGTGGCCCACGTGGTTCCGCGTTCGTGCTTCCACGGCAACAAGTGGCCGTCGTCCATCAACTCGAAACGTCGTTCCGGTCGAGAGATAGAGACCAGCTCACGAATGGCCTGGCGCCAGACCTCGACTCGTTCCCCCAACCGCCGGGACTGTTTCACGCGCGAGAGCACAATAATCGCGGCGACGGGCTTGTCGAACAGGAAATCCTCGTCCTGGGTCAAGAACAGCACGTTCTTGTCGAGAAGCTCGCGGATGCGCTGGTCGGAGGCGCCACGCCAGCCAATCGTGATGATGTGCTCAGCCTGCTGGCCGTCGGTAAGCAGGCTGCGCAAAAGGGCGAGGGGGAAGTTCTCGTCGAGCAGAACCTTCAAGACGCCTGACGCACCGCCGGCGGAAGGTGAGCCGCGACGTGAGCCGCGTAGGACAAGGCGGCTCTGACCTGCTCGAGTGAAAGCTGGTACTCGCCGACCACGGTCTCAACCGTCTCACCCGCCGCGATCAACCCCACGACGGTGGCGACGTCCATTCGAGTCCCCGCGATGCAGGGCTTGCCGAACCGAACGTCCGGATTCATCGAGATACCGGGAAAGATTTCCATAAAGACCACCAAAGTCCGTTCCTGAAATGTACCACACGGGCTTGAGCGCTCGACCGCAGAAGCCCGGAGCCTGGCGTCGAACGAACCCAACTCGCCGGGTGGTCACCACCAACCACGTGGTCTTCGAGACCATCACGCCAGCCCAGGAACGGGCGGGCCACAAGGTCGAGGTCAAGGTGGGCGACATTCTCTACGGCGAACAGACGAACAGATGGCGCAGATTCACCGTGCCGGTTTCGAGGGAGAGTCTGGAATTCGGGAGGCGAGCGCGCCCTCCTTGACCGGCGGCGGATCGCGGCGTAGCTTGCGGCGACTCAGAACCCGGGTACGTCATCTCTCCAGGAGCCTGCCCATGATGGCCTCGCGCTTCGTCTTGATCTCGACCGTAGCCCTTCTCTTCGCCGTCGCGCCCGACGCCTTCGCGCAGGGCCGCCCCGCCGTCGCACCCTCGCCTGCCGCCACATCGGGCGGCGGCAAGGCGGGCAAGGAAGCGGAGTTGCTGCCGAACGACCCGGTCGTCACGCAGCACACCGCCAAGATCGGCGGGCAGACGGTCGCCTACGCGGCCGAGGCTGGCTGGCTGCCGATCCGCGACGACGGCAAGCTGGTGGCGAAGATGTTCTACATCGCCTACACCAAGAGCGGCGTCTCGGACGCGAGCACCCGGCCGATGATCTTCTCGTTCAACGGCGGGCCCGGAACCGCTTCGGTCTGGATGCACATGGGCTACACCGGGCCGCGGCGCGTGGTGTACGACGACGACGGTTTCGCGCAGCGCCCGCCGGCGGCGCTGGAGGACAACCCGCACTCGATCCTGGACGTGGCCGACATCGTCTATATCGATCCGATCGCCACCGGGTTCAGCCGGATGGTCGAGGGCGAAGACATCCACAAGTTCCACGGCAAACTCAGCGACATCCAGTCGGTGGGCGACTTCATCCACTCGTTCCTGATCAAGAAGGACCGCTGGACGTCTCCCAAGTTCGTGATCGGCGAGAGCTACGGCACGACGCGCGCAGCCGGGCTGGCCGGCTCGCTCCAGACTCGGTTCCAGATCTACCTGAACGGCGTGATCCTGGTCTCGATGACCGGGATCGACGTCGAGCGCGGCCCCGACGTCGGCTACGCCACGGCGCTGCCGCAGCGCACCGCCACCGCCTGGTATCACCGCCAGCTCGCGGCGGATCTTCAAGCCAAGCCGCTGAAGGACGTGCTGGCCGAGGCCGAAGGGTTCGCGATGGGCGAATATCTGGGCGCGCTCGTGAAGGGCGATCGCCTGGGCGACGCCGAGCGAAATAGAGTCGCCGAACGCCTGGCGCGCTTCACCGGCCTCACCGCCGACTACGTCGAGTCGGCCAACCTGCGCGTGGACTCACGCCGCTTCTGGAAGGAGCTGCTGCGCGACCAGCGGCTGACCGTGGGTCGCCTCGACAGCCGCTATCTCGGCGTCGACCGCGACGCGGCCGGCGAGAACCCCGAGTACGACCCCGCGCTCACCGACTGGAATGGCCCGTTCGGCAACGCGGTCAACAAGTACCTCCGGTCGGAGCTGCGCTACAACCCGGAGTTGCAGTACAACGTCTGGGGCAACGTGCGTCCGTGGGCGCAGGACGAGGGACAGAGCGTCGCCGAGATGCTGCGCGATGCGATGCGCGCCAACCCCTACCTCAAGGTGCTGATCCAGGGCGGCTACTACGACGCCGCCACCGACTACTTCACCGCGGTCTATTCGATCTCGCACATCCAGCCGGGCGGCGAGTTCAAGGACCGCTTCCGCTTCGCGTGGTACGAGAGCGGCCACATGATGTACCTGCGCAAGCCCGACCTGGCCGGCTCCAACAACGACCTGCGCAGCTTCATCAAGTGGGGCCTGGAGAGTCCCAAGGACTATCCGCGCCGCGCGAAGTAGCTCGCTCTAGCCGGCGCGCGGATCGGTCACGAAGCCGCGCTCTTCGTAGTCGAACCAGTCGAAATCGGCGGGCCGCGCGGTGCCCGCCATATCCTGGCAGGCCATCCCGACGAAGGCTCCCGTGAAGTTGGGGCTGCCGGGAGCCGTCGCTTCGTCCGAGAGCGCGCTCTGATCGAACTGTTGCGGCAGCCACTGCCATTCCGAGTCGCCGGCCGAGCGATACGCGAAGTAGAGACGCTCGCAGTCCACCTCGGCCCGGAGCTCCACCGGCTTGCCGCTCGGGATCGCGATCTTGGGCGTGAACGCGTCGGTCTGGACCTGGTCGGCGAAGCTCGACATCACGCGCAGGTGCTTGCCGGTGGCGTCGTCGTGGGTGAGGTGGAGATAGTGGAACTTGCTGCCGCCGTAGTAGCAGACGAGACCGGCGAGCTGCTGGAAGTGCTCGGGCTCGAACTCGATCACGGTCCGCGCGCTGAAACAGTGGGCCTGCTGGCGGCGCGCAACCAGTGCCTGGCGAAACAGGCTGCCGATCGTCTCGCGGCCGTAGAGACGCAAGTGGCCCGGGCGCGCGCTCAAGCTGAAGAGCTCGTTGGGGAACGGCGAGCGGAGCCATTGGAAGTCCAGCGGAAGCTGCGGAGCGTCGAAGTCTTCGCGCACGGGCGGCTTCGGGAAGACGTGCTCCGGCAGATCCGGCGCGGCGATCTCCACCGACGGGACGCCCTCTCCGTCGGCCGTTCGTAGCCAGCCGTCCGACGACCAGGCCATGCGCTGGATCGCGGTCTCGCGGCCGAGGATGCAGCGGCCGCGGTTGGGTATCGGCCGGCCGCAAAGAAAGACCATGAAGGTCTCGCCGTTCGGCGTTTCGACCAGGTCGCCGTGCCCGGCGCGTTGCAGCGCCACGTCCGGTCGATGCCGTGAGCTCAGGATGTACGTGTCGGGATGGAGCTCGTAGGGTCCCCAGAGGTCGCGCGCGCGGGCCATCGTCGCCGCGTGGCCCCAGGCAGTTCCGCCCTCCGCGGTCAGCAGGTAGTAGCTGCCGCCGCGTTTGTAGAGGTGCGGCGCCTCGGTGAGGCCCAGCGGCGTTCCCTCGAAGATCACCTTGCGCGGGCCGATCAGCGCGCGTTCCTTCGCCGAGTACTCCTGCGCCACGATTCCGGCGAAGCGGTTCTGCCCGGGCCGGTGATCCCACAGCATGTTCACCAGGTACTTGCGCCCGTCGTCGTCGTGGAAGAGCGATGGGTCGAAGCCGCTGCTGTTGAGGTACACCGGGTCGGACCACTCGCCGTCGATGCGCGGGCTGGTGACGACGAAGTTGTGGAAATCCCGGAGCGAGGCGCCGCTGGCTCCGCCCACGGTGGTGCGCCCGTAGCGCTTCACGTCGGTGTAGACGAGGTAGAAGAGGCCGTCGGCGTAGCTGAGGCACGGCGCCCAGACGCCGCACGAGTCGGGGTCGCCGCGCATGTCGAGCTGGCTCGCGCGGTTGAGCGGCCGGGTCAGGAGCCGCCAGTGCTGGAGGTCTCTCGAGTGGTGGATCTGCACGCCCGGGTACCACTCGAAGGTCGAGGTCGCGATGTAGTAGTCGTCGCCGACGCGCACGATCGACGGGTCGGGGTTGAAGCCCGGCAGGATCGGGTTCCGGATCCGCCTCGGCGCGGGCATCAGGCCGAGGCGACGGCGGGCTCGGTCCGGGTCGCGGGATCGCGCACCACGCTCCAGAGGACGAGCGCGCCCACCAGGTCGAGCACGCCCAGGCAGACGAAGAACGGCGTGTAGCCCACCGTCGCCACCAACACGCCGATCAGCAAGTTGAAGGTCAGGAGGCCGGCGTTGCCACAGGTGCCGGCCATTCCCGCCACCGTCGCGACCTCGCCGCGCTTGAAGAGGTCGGACGCCATCGTGATCACGGTGACCGAGAGCGTCTGGTGCGCGAAGCCCGCCAGGCTGATCAGCGCGATCGCCGAGTACGGGTTCTCGACGAAGCCCACGAAGCCGACCCCGGTCATCATCAAGGCCCCGACCGTGAAGGCCGAGCGGCGGGCGTTGATCAGGCTGAACCCGGCGCGCTTCTGGAGCGTCATGCTGATGATGCCGCCGAAGAAGCAGCCGAAGTCGGCGGCCAGGAACGGCATCCACGCGAAGAGCGCGATCTGCTTCAGGTCGAAGCCGCGCACCGTGGTGAGGTACAGCGGAATCCAGAAAGTCAGCGTGCCCCAGGTCGGGTCGGCCAGGAAGCGCGGGATCGCGATGCCCCAGAAGTTGCGCTGGCCCAAGATCTTCGAGATCGACGGCCGCGCCCCGTCGCTCTTCAGGTGCTTCTCCTGGCCGGCGGCGATGTGGTCGCGTTCCTCGGGTGAGAGTGCCGGATGCTTCTCGGGCGAGTTGTAGAGCCAAAGCCAGAGCGCGACCCACACCAGGCCGATCGCTCCCGTGATCACGAATGCCGCCTGCCAGTTGTAGGTGAGGATCGCCCAGACCACGAGCGGCGGCGCGAGCATCGAGCCGAACGATGCGCCGATGTTGAACAGGCCTCCCGCGAGGCCGCGCTCTTGCGCCGGGAACCACTCGGCGGTCGCCTTCATGCCTGCCGGGTTGGCCGAGCCTTCCGCCAATCCCAGGAGTGCGCGCAGACCGGCGAGCGCTTGCCAGTTGTGCGCCAGCCCGTGCGCCATGCCGACGAACGACCAGGCGATCGCGAAGATCGCGAAGCCGAGCTTCAGGCCGATCACGTCCATCACGTATCCGCACAGCGGCTGCAGCATGATCGCGCCCTGGAACGTCGCCACGATCCACGAGTACTGCTGCGTGGTGATGTCGAGCTCCTTGAGCAACGTCGGGGCCGCGACCGCCAGCGTGCTGCGCGCCAGGTAGTTGATGATCGAGCCCAGCATCAGCAGGCCCATCATCCACCAGCGAAGTCCCCTGACTCGGCTCATCGTTTGGGAGAGGCGGCGAGAGTATAGGCGGCGAGGACGAGGCCGATCAGGTTCGCGCCGACGAGGCCCAAGCTCGCGAGCGGGAACGTGGGCGAGCGGGTCTTCACCAGGATCAGCGCCGAAAGCGTCAGCAGCAGGGCCGTCCCCAGCGCGGCGGCCGCCCGCGGGATGCCCAGAACGCGAACCAGCTCGCGCTGGCCGAGGGCGATCACCACCGCTCCCGGCAAGACCAGGATCAGGTTGTAAGTGTGGCTCGTCGCCGAGTAGCCGACCATCGTGGCGTGCGAGACCAAGGTGAAGAGACTGATCCAGCAGACGCTCGCCACGCTCCGCTCGGCCGCGCGCCAGGCCTGGATCCAACACAGCAAGGCGGCCGCCACGCCGATCCCGGTCAGAACCAGGGCGCCCTCCCGGGCGTATCGCGGCGCGACCTCGTACACCAGGTTCTGGAAGCCGTGGTTGTACCAGGTGTTCAAGAAGAGCTGCGAGCGCGCGCGCGCCGCCTCGAGCCCGATCGGCAGATAGCCCACGACCGGCAGCAACAGAATCGCGATCGCCGCCAGGAACCCCGCGATCGTCGCGCCTCTGCGGCGCCGCAGGCCGCTGAGCCCGAGCCCCGCCACGAAGAGCACCGGATACCCCTTCATCAGCAAAGCCCATGTGGCCAGGAAGATGGCTGCGAACCAGCAGTCGCGCAGCGACAGCAGCAGGGCGCCCCAGACGAGGAGCGCTGTGAACAGGTCGCTCTGCCCGCGCTCGAGCAGGAGCTGCACCGCGGGGCTCGAAGCGCACACGAAGAGCAGCAGCAGCGCCAGCAGCGAATCGAAGTCCTCGCGGGTCCCGTCTGCGATCAGCTTGGCCGTGACGGCCGAGAGCCCGACCAGCCACACCAGATTGAGCGCGAACCACAGATGCACGGCCTTGCGTCTCGCGCCAGAGGTGACGACCGCGAGCGGCACGTATGTCGCAAGGTGAGTCGGCAGGTAGACCGTGTTGTACCAACGGCCGGCGATCGTCTCGCGACCCAGCGGATCGGCGAGATCGGGGATCTTGTGAGCGTAGGGATTGACGCCTCTGAGCAGCGCCAGCGACCCGTTGAACGCCGCCACGAAATCGGCGCCGCCCGGC
>CAZVOI010000628.1:0-7923 GCA_964628275.1 uncultured Acidobacteriota bacterium
CAAGAAGCGCAAGCAGCTGGTGGCGGGCGAGGGCCCGCTGCGCCGCGGCGTCGGGATGGCGATCGTGATGCAGGCCTCCGGCATTCCGGGCGTGGACATGGGCGCGGCGGCGCTCAAGATGAACGAAGACGGATCCTTCAATCTCACGATCGGGGCGACCGACATCGGCACTGGATCCGACACGATGTTCTGCCAGATCGCCGCCGAGACGCTGGGCGTCTCGATCGACAAGATCATCCCGTACTCGTCCGACACCGACCTGACGCCGTTCGACCCGGGCGCCTACGCGTCATCGACCACCTACATCTCGGGACGCGCGGTGGAGAAGGCAGCGCTCGACGTGCGCGGCCAGATCATCGGCGTAGGGGCCAAGCTGCTCGACCTCGAAGCGAAAGACCTGATCACCCGCGACGGCAAGGTCTGCGCCAAGGACGGCCGCTTCGTCACCTACGAACAGGTCTGCCTGTCGTCGCTGTATCAGAAGGACCAGTTCCAGATCATGGCCGGCGCGTCGCACATGTCGTACGACTCGCCGCCGCCGTTCGCCGCCGTGTTCGCGGAGGTGGAGGTCGACGTGGAGACCGGCCTGGTGAGAGTGCTGAAGCTGGTCGAGGCGGTCGACTGCGGGCAAGTGGTGAACCCGCAGATGGCCGAGGGGCAGGTGGAAGGCGCCGCGGTCCAGGCGATCGGCTATGCGCTCTGCGAGCGCATGCCGTTCGACGCGGAGGGCCGGCTGCAGTTTCGCTCGTTCCGCGACTATACGATCGCCACGGCGACCGACGTTCCAGAGCTGGTGACGATCCTGGTGCCGACCCACGAGCCGACCGGCCCGTTCGGAGCCAAGGCGATCGCCGAGATCCCGATCAGCGGCCCGGCGCCCGCGATCGCCAACGCGGTGTTCCATGCTACCGGCGTGCGGATCCGTGAGATCCCGCTGCTGCCCGAGCGCGTGCTCGCGGCGCTCCGGGCGACGTCGCCAGCCGAGGGCGCCAGGCCCCCCGCTGAAGCCGTGTGACACTGATATGACGCCCGAGTTGCGGATTGTCGACCGTTTGGGCTGTGAACCAGCCGCGGGGCTGGCTATAGTCCCGAAGACATCAAAGGAGCAATGAAGGATGAGAAAGAGACTACTGGGCGCGTTCCTGGTCCTGGTGAGCGCTGCGCCGTGCGCATTCGCGCAGTCCCAGATCACGACCGGCGTGATTCAAGGCAACGTTTCGGATCCGCAGGGCGCTTTCGTCCAGGGCGCTGATGTCGAGGCCAAGAACCTGGACACCAACCAGAGCCGGACGCTCGCCACTGGAAACGACGGGCGCTTCATCTTCCTGCAACTGTCGCCGGGGCGATACCTGGTGACCGTGAAGAAGGCCGGCTTCGCGAGCCTGGTCCAGCAGAACCTCTCGCTGACGGTCGGCCAGGCGATCACCCTGAACCTGACCCTCAAGGTCTCCTCGATCGACGAGACCGTGACGGTGACCAGCACGGCCACGGTCGACAGGTCGCGCACCGAGTCGAGCAGCACGATTAACGAGACCACGATCAGCACGACACCGGTGCTGGGCCGGAAGTTCGAGGACCTGCTCACGCTGACCCCCGGCGTGAGCATCGTGCAGGGACCGGACGGCGATGAGATCACGTTCTCTGGGCAGCGCGGCGTCTTCAACAACATCAGCCTCGACGGCGGCGACTACAACAACGGCTTCTTCGGCGAGCAGATGGGCGGCCAGCGCGCCGCGATCGACATCACGCTCGAGGCCGTCAAGGAGTTCCAGGTGGTCGCGACCGGAGCCAACGCGGAGTTCGGCCGCACGGCCGGCGGCATCGTCAACGTGATCACCAAGTTCGGCACCAACGAGCTCCACGGCAGCCTGTTCCACTTCCAGCGCCTAGAGGCGCTCACCTCGAACACCTCCGACGGCAAGCCGCTCGAGGACTTCCGCCGCGAACAGTTCGGCGGCACGCTGGGCGGCCCGCTGGTCAAGGACAAGGCCTTCTTCTTCGTGGCCGTCGAAGGGATTCGCGAGAAGCTGCAGCGGCCGAACCTCTCCGAGGCGATCGGCACGTGCCCCGTCTCCACCCCCACGATACCGGCCAACGAGGCGCTGATCGCCGGCAACGGCGAGTGCCAGCGGCTGGCGCTGCTCAACTTCTTCCGCCAGAGCCGCAACCAGGACGAAGGCCAGCCGGTCGAGCACAAGATCAACAACAACGCGGTGCTGGCCAAGCTGGACTGGGTGCTCGGCTCCAAGAGCAACCTGTCGATCTCGCACAACTTCAACTACTCCAAGAACGACAACCAGACCTTCGACGTAGCCACCTACGGGAACTCGGCGAACGGCACCGAGGGCGCGTCGAAGATCAACGTGACCAACCTCAACCTCTTGACCACCGTGTCTGCGACCAAGCTGAACGAGTTCCATCTCACCTATTCGCGCGAGGATCGGCCGCGGGCGGCGACTCCGTCGAACGTCCCGGCCGACACCGGCGTGGGCTTCGCCCCGTCGTTCCGCTTCGGCAGCCCGTTCTTCCTGCAGCCCACCGTCGACGAGCTGATCACGCGCTTCCAGGTCAAGGACAACTTCTCGATCGTGTCGGGCGCGCACACGATCAAGGTCGGCGGGGAGTGGCTGCACACCAAGAACAGCCAGGTCTTCCGCGGCTTCTTTACGGGCCGCTACCTGTTCGACAGCGTGCCCGGCTTCCTGCGCTACGCGTCGCCGGCCGCGGCCGGCGGCTTCGGCCCGAACACGGTGCCTTGCTCGAACGGCAGCTACGTCACGTTCCCGGCGTCGTGTCCGGCCGGCACGACGTCTGGAGGATCGCCGCTGCTGCTCTACATCCAGGAGTCGGGCAGCGGCCTTGCCGGCGTTCCCGCTCCGGGCGCGTCCGATATCACGAACGAGGAATTCTCGGCCTTCGCACAGGACAAGTGGCAGGTCACACCCAAGCTGACCTTCAACTACGGACTGCGTTGGGACGCCCAGTTCATGCCCGAGACGGTGGATCCGCGCAGCACTGCGTACGCCAGGTTCCTGGGAACCCCCGGCTTCCCGTCCGACGGGACGATCCCCGACCAGAAAGCGCAGTTCCAGCCTCGGCTCGGGATCGCCTGGGATGTGAGCGGCAACGGCAAGTCCGTCATCCGGGCGAACGGCGGGATCTACTACGCCCGCCAGAACATGCTCACCCAGGTCGGCTCGGTGACGGCGAACGGGCTCCAACAGCAGACCACCGTCCGCGGCCTGTTTACCGGACTGGTCCCCGGGGTGCTCCCGATGCCCGTCTGGCCCAACATTCTCCCGGCTTCGCCGGTTGCGGCCGGCCAATTCCCGATCTTCACAGGCGTCCGCGTGTTCGACAAGGACTACAAGAACCCGCGCATCTACACGACCAACGTCGCTTATGAGCAAGAGGTCGCCCCGGACTGGTCCGTATATGTGGACCTTACGTACGCGAAAGGCACCCGGCTCACGCGTTTCCTGAACTACAACGTGCACGGAACCGGCGTGGCGGCCAACCAGCCGCCGACGCGAGACGCCACCTCGTACACGGGGGCGAACCCGTTCGAGCCTTTCCTGGGAGACGTCTTCGTGGCCAACAGCCGCGGCGAGAGCACCTACCGCGGGGGCACGCTCGGCGTGAAGAAGCGCTTCTCCCAGAAGTACCAGCTCGAAGCCAACTACGTCCTCGCCAAGGACGAAGACGACGACTCGAACGAGCGCGACCCGTTCCAAGAGAAAACCTTCAACTTCTACGACCTCTCGCAAGACTTCGGCCCGTCCGACCGCGACATCCGCCACAAGTTCAACTTCTTCGCCTACGGCGAGCTGCGCGGCGGTTTCCAGGCCAACGTCCGGTTCCAGGCCCGATCCGCCCAGCCGATCACCACCTCGCCGCGGGTCCAGAGCGGCACCGACCGCGGCCGCAACTGGGACCGCAAGGACAACGCCTACAACTCGTTCGATTGGCGCTTGCAGCGGCCTTTCAAGATCGGTCGCAGCGCTACGCTCGTCCCGGTGGTGGAGATGTTCAACACTTTCAACAGCAAGAACACCATCAACACCCTCACCACGGCGGCGCTCTTCGACTTCAGCGGCTACCTGCGTCTGGGCCCGGGCGATCCGCGGCAGTTGCAGCTGGCGGTGAAGCTCACCTTCTAGGCGAAGGACCTGGCGGGGCGGCTCGCCGCCTCGCCAGGTGCCACAATCCAGCATGCGATTCTCGTGTCGGCCGGTCGAGCTGGATTTCATCGCGCACGCTCCCTGGCGCTTCGAGAACGTCGTCGAGCTCGACGCGGCGCCGGAGAAAGTGTTCGACGTCTTCGCCGACGGCGAGAGCTGGCCGCGCTGGTTCGACGGGATCCAGCGCGTCGTCTGGACCAGCCCCGAACCGAAGGGTGTCGGGACCACGCGCAGCGTCACCCTGACCACGGGGACCGTGTACGAGCACTTCCTGGCCTGGGATCGCGGCAAGCGCTTCGCGTTCCGATTCGAGGGCGCCGACCGCCCGCTCTTCCGCGCCGGCATCGAGGACTACCGGCTGGAAGACCTGGGCAACGGCCGGACGCGTTTCGTCTACGGCGTGTACCTGGAGCCGACGCCACTGGTGCGCCTCTTCTCTCCCATCGTGAAGGCGATGTTCGCGCGCATGTTCCGTCGCGCGGGGCTTGGCCTCTGTAGCTACCTCGCCGCGCGCTGACTTGGAGGTATGACGAAGCTCAAGGCACTGCACCGTCGCTCGACGTAGCCCGAGAAGATCGCGAGCGTTAGGTGAATGTCAAGGGTGGCGCGCCAGTTTGCGGGCGTTATCACGCCGGCGCCGGGTGTTCCGGCAATGCTAAACTTCAATCAGGATGAAGGCGCCAACGACCTCGGAAGCGCGTGAGCGCTTGGCCACGGGGTATGCTCTCGATCGACTCTGGAGCGAGAGCATGGGCCTGCCCGCTGGTGATTCCAAGGAAGGACCGTTGCGGCTCGTTGCACAGCTCCTCGAACGGGAAGGGGTGCCCTATGCCCTCATCGGTGGGGTAGCCGTGCAGCTGCACACCGAGGAGCCTCGAAGTACTCTCGACATCGATTTCGCCGTCCCAACCTATGCCGACATCCCCCGCCGGGCGCTGCTCGCCGCCGGCTTCGAGCACACCGGCCGTCACGACCACAGCGACAACTGGCGTGCGCCGGGCCGCGGATCGCTGAAACAGCGGACCGCAGTGCAGTTCTCCGCCGAAGACGAAGGGATCGGTGACGCCGTCAAGCGCGCCAGCGTGGTGGACCTCGAGAGCGGCGTGCAGTTGCGCGTGGCGGGCGTCGCCGACCTCATCGTGCTGAAACTGGCGGCGGCCGTCGAGCCTGCGCGCCGACCCAGCAAACGGGAACACGACGTGGCAGACGTGCTCGCGTTGCTCGAAGAGCATCCCGAGCTCAGGTCTGTCGAGATGGCCGCCCGCGTACAGGATGCTCGCAGGCTGCTGATGTCCGCCGGTCTCGACCTCGCCGCCTCCAGCGGCAGTGACGAGAAGTGAAAGTCGTCAAGGCGCACGTTCGCCGGCTTCCCGTTTCTTCACCTCGTACTTCGTCTTGACCCCGCCCATCTGCGATCGGTGTTGAGGGAGAAATCGTCAAGCTCGGTAGCTACGCCACCCGCCCGGTAGGTCTTCACCCTCAATCTCGGTGATCAATTCGAGCCCCTGGCTCACGACGGCTTGCCGATGCAGACGAGATGGCCGTCGGTGCGGATGAAGATCTGTCCCTTCGAGATCGCGGGCGACGCCACGCTGCGCTCGCCGATCGGGTTGCGTTCCAGGACGCGCGGCTCGCGACCGGCCTTCAGCACGATCGTGTCGCCGGTCTCGCTCTGGAGGTAGATCTTGCCGTCCGCCGCCACCGGCGAAGCCGTGAAGATGCCTTCGATGCGTTCCTGCCAGACCTTCTGTCCCGTCGCAGGATCCAGGCACGTGACGATGCCGGCGTCGTTGGCCATGTAGAGCAGGCCCTCGTAGAGGGTGAGCGAGGAGACATAGGGCGCGCCCGTGGGCATCGACCACTGGACGTGGGTCGCGCTGACGTCGCCGCGCCCGCCCATCTTCACCGCCATGTAGGGGCCGCTGCGATAGCCGCGGCTCATGTAGAGCATGCCGTCCGCGTGGGCCGGGACCGGGATCGCGAAGTTGTGCTCCTGGCCCACCCACCACAGCAGCGCGCCGGTCTTGGGGTCATAGGCGTCGATGCGCCGGGTCGAGTTCACGATCATCTCGTCGCCCTGCGGGCCGCGCACGACCGTGGGCGTGTTGTACGACACGGTGCCCTTCGGCCGCTCGGCCTTCCAGCGCACCTCGCCGCTGCGCTTGTCGAGCGCCAGCAGGTACGAAGCGGGCTGATGGTCGCAGAGCAGGATAACGAGGTCGCCGTAGAGCGTGGGCGAGCTGCCATGGCCCCATTGGATCTCGAACGGCGAGTAGTCCTTTCCGAGATGTCGCTGCCACACGGGCTTGCCGCTCTCGGCCTGGAGCGCGACCAGTTGGCCGGTGCCGAACCATGCGAAGACCAGCGTCCCATCCGTCACCGGGCTGGGGCTGGCCAGGTTGTGCTTCTCATGCACTTCGGGCAGGCTGGCTTCGGCGTCGAGTCGGTGTTGCCAGAGCCGGCGGCCGTCGCTTCGATGGAAGGCCTCGACCACGAAGGCGGTTCGGGTCGCTTCGCTGGCGCCGCCCGCGGATTCCGTGCCGAGAGGTTTCTCGGCCTTGGCTTCCTCGCCGCGCGCGAGCGTCGGGTGGTTGCCCGGACGCCGCACGCTTCGCCCCGCCTGCGATGTCACGAAGACGCGCTCGCCCGAGACGATCGGTGAGGAGACGCCGAGCCCGCCCAGCTTGGCGCGCCACGCAGCCTGCTCCGGGGTCCACTTCGCGGGCAGGCCTGTCTCGTTTGAGACGCCGGTCCCCAGCGGTCCGCGCCATTGCGGCCAGTCCTCGGCATTCGCCACGGATACGCCGCTCAGACCGACCACAAGGGCGCAAGCGATGACTGGACGCTGCATTCGCAGGCCTCTTTTCGTGCCCCCGGCTCGACGGCCGGTATTCAACCACACATCTGCGCAAGCCAAGCGTGGCGAGCGCGGGTGCTAAGCTCGCCAGACGTGGGTCTCACGCGCGTTCAGATCGTCGTGACACCGGTGGCGCGGAGGCGCCCGGCGCGAAACGTCGATTTCCTCGTGGATTCCGGCGCGGTCTTCAGCGTGCTGCCCACGCCGGTTTGGTCGGCGCTCGGTCTGCGCGCCAAGGACGAGATGACGTTCTCCCTCGCCGACGGGACATCCATCGTGCGCAAGCTGTCCGAGGCCCGTTTCGTGTATCAGCGGCGCGACCGCGTGTCGCCGGTCATCCTCGGCGAGCGCCACGACGAAGCCTTGCTGGGTGCGGTGACGCTCGAGACGCTGGGGTTGGTGCTGAACCCGTTGTCCCGCGAAGTGCTGCCGATGCGCTTGACGCACGCGCCGCGCTGACCTCCTGCTTGTGAACCGGCCCAAAGAGGCAACGGTCCCGCTGCCGGCGGGCGATCTGGAGCGGGACGCCACAGGACGCTACCGCGCGCTGCGCTCCACCGCCGACGCCGCCGGTTTCCGGCCCGGCGCCGCTCTGCGCGAAGTCCTGGCTTTGGGCTACGGGGTCGAAGCGCTACGCGCCGACGTGATGGCGGGCGCCGTCGTCGGCATCGTCGCTCTACCGCTGTCGATGGCGCTCGCGATCGCCTCGGGCGTCGCACCGCAGCACGGGCTGTACACCGCCATCGTGGCGGGGGCGCTGATCGCGACCCTCGGCGGCTCGCGCGTCCAGGTGTCCGGGCCTACGGCGGCGTTCGTCGTGATCCTGTCCCCGATCGCGCATCGCTTCGGGCTGGGCGGGCTGCTGATCGCGACGATGATGGCGGG
>CAZVOI010000629.1:0-1897 GCA_964628275.1 uncultured Acidobacteriota bacterium
GGGAACGGTTCGTGTGACGAAGGGCATTGACGTACGATTTGGGAGGTGGCAGGGTGAGCAACCGCGACCGGAGGAGGACCGACGTGGATCGTCCCTCTGACCCTGTATCCGTTTCTGCTACCGCCGAGGACCAGGAGAAGGTCGCACCGCGCCGGGCGGCCAAGCGGCTCTACGACGAGATGGCTCACGCCTACCATGAGCAGGCTGAGCTGGATCGAGAGATCTCCGAGGCGATCCTTCCTACGGCGCTTAAGTCCCTTCGCCACGAAGAGGACTGACCACCCTTGCCCGGAGGGCCGTCCCGCGGGGACATCTTCTGGGCCGATCTGCCGGAGGGCGAGGGCTCCCAACAGCAAGGCCGTCGGCCCGTCTGCATCGTGTCTAACGACATCAGTAATGCCTTCAGCTCGGTGGTGATCGTGGCCGCGATGACCTCCAAGCCTTCCAGGAAACGACAGCTCTGGGATGTCTACCTTCCAGCAGGGCAACCTACTCCCGAAGCGGGTCGAATCATGTGCAACCAGCTCTTCACGCTCGACAAGCAGGTCTTGGAAGGCAAGATCGGCTCGGTGTCGGCCGCCCAGGTGGTGGACCTCGACCGCGCCCTGAAGGTCGCGCTGGGGCTCGACGGGAGTGTTCCCGCGAAGCCGGAGTAGATCAGCTCAGCAACGCGACGATTTCGTCGCTTCCAGTCGTGATCTGCCACGCCTGAGAAAACGCCTTGTCGCCTCCTTCTCGCTCCCGCTACCCTAGCGCCGCCGCAGACAGCAGGGGCGCTCGCGCGCGTAATCCCCACGGGGCACCTGCCCAGGCGAACCGAAGGCACGCCACGGGCGCGTCTCCGCTGTCTGCGGGGGCGCGTTGTTTCGTCGATGGAGGCGCGATGCCGAACGCACGCAAGACCGAGAGGGTCACGGCGCTCAAGGAGCGGATCGAGGGCTCGAACGCCCTGCTGCTCGCCGAGTACCGCGGCCTGTCCGTGCACGACGCCACCGAGCTCCGCCGCTCGCTCGCCGAGCAGGCGAAGTTCTCCGTGGTGAAGAACACCCTGTTCCAGCGTGCCGCGGAAGCCGCCGGGATCCACGAGATGGAGTCGATCCTTTCCGGCCCGACCGCGGTCGCGTTCGTGCAGGGCGACGTGGTGGCCGCGGCCAAGAAGGTGGTCGAGGCTGCCAAGAAGTACCCGGCGCTCGTGCTCAAGGGCGCGTACATGGATGGCAAGATCCTGGACGCCGCGACGGCCCAGGCCCTGGCGACCCTCGATTCCCGCGACGTCATGCTCAGCAAGATCGCCGGGATCTTGAAGTCCGAGATGAGCCGGGCGGCCTCGATGTTCCAGGCGCTCCAGGGGCGCTTCCTGGGCGTGCTCGAGGCCTACCGGGACAAGCTCCCCGGCGCCGAGGCGCCACCCGAGGTCGAGGCTCCGGCCCAGGCCGAAGCCGAAGCGGAGCCCGCGGCCGAAGTCACAGACCAGACGGAAGAGACGCCGGAGGCTGAGGCCTCCGCAGAGAACGAGGAGGAGTAAGCGATGGCGAAGACGAAGATGACCGCCGAGGACCTGCTGGGTACGTTCAAGGAGATGACGCTGCTCGAGCTGTCGGACTTCATCAAGCAGTTCGAGGAGATGTTCGACGTCAAGGCCGCCGCGGCTGCGCCGCTCATGATGGCCGCCCCGGGCGGCGTCGGTGCCGCCGGCGCCGAGGAGGCCGAGGAGCAGACCGAGTTCGACGTCATCGTGTCGGCCGTCGGCGACAAGAAGATCCAGGTCATCAAGGAGGTCCGCGCGCTCACGAGCCTCGGCCTGAAGGAGGCCAAGGACCTTGTGGACTCGGCCCCCAAGCCGGTCCTGGAGCGGGTCAACAAGGAGGCCGCCGACAAGGCCAAGGAGCAGCTCGAG
>CAZVOI010000630.1:0-14413 GCA_964628275.1 uncultured Acidobacteriota bacterium
ATCTTCACAAGGCGGTCGGCTGGTTCAGCCGAGCGTGCGCTCGTAGAGCCGTTCGTATTGGCTGACCACGCGGTCGGCGCCGAACAGCGCCGTCGCGCGGCGCCGCCCGGCCAGGCCCATCTCCTTGCCGCGCTCGTCGTCTTTCAGGATCTCGATGCTGCGCGCGGCCATGCCCTCGATGTCGCCGACCGGAAGCAGGTAGCCGGTCTCGGCGTGCTTCACGACCTCGGGCAGCCCGCCCGTGTCCGAACCGATCACCGGCACGCCGCAGGCCATCGCCTCGAGCGCGGCCAGGCCGAACGACTCCAGCTCCGAAGGCAGCAGGAACACGTCCGCCATTCCGGTGATCTCGGCGGCGCTCTCGCGCTGGCCGAGAAAGCGCACCCGGTCGCCCACCCCGAGGCGGCGGGCGAGCGCTTGCGCGGCCGCTCGTTCCGGGCCCTCGCCGGCCATCAGCAGCACCGAGGGCACCTCACGGTTGACGCGCTCGAAGATGCGCACCACGTCGGCGACGCGCTTCACCGGCCGCAGGTTCGAGGAGTGCAGCAGGATCTTCTCGCCGGGCTTCGCGAACCCGCTCGTGTCCTTGTAGGCGCGGGTCGGGCAGTAGACCGACAGATCGATGAAGTTCGGGATCACCTCGATCGGCCGCTTCACTTGCAGTTCGTCGGCGGTCATCTTCTGCAGGAACTCCGAGACCGACGTCACCGCGTCGGAACGCTCGATGCCGAAGCGCGTGACCTCGAAGAAAGAGCGGTCCTGTCCGATCAGGGTGATGTCGGTGCCGTGCAGCGTGGTGACCAGCTTTGGCGCCGCATCGCCGAGGATCTGCTTGGCCAGGAAGCCGGTCACGGAATATGGGATCGCGTAGTGCACGTGCAGCAGATCGAGCTTGTTCTCGCGAGCGACCTCGGCCATCTTGGCGGCTAGCGCCAGATCGTTGGGGGGATCCTCGAACAGGCCCAGCGAGGTGCGGTCCACCTCGTGGAAGCCCAGGTTTTCCTGGAAGCCGTCGCCGCGCATCGGCAGCCTCTGTCCGATGAAGTGCACCTGATGATCACGGCGCGCGAGCTGCACCCCCAGCTCGGTCGCGACGGTGCCGGAGCCCCCCGGCGTGGGATAGCTGGTGATGCCGATCTTCATAGCGAGAGCACCTGATGACCCTTCGCGAAGACGTCCATGCCCTCGCGGATCTCGTCCAAGAGAACGTCTCCGTGGCGCGCCAGCGGGCCCAGGAAACCGAGGCCCCGCTCCTGGAAGGAACCACCGGGAAACAGCGCGTCGCGGGTGCGACGCAGGCGTTCGCCGCGGGTTTGATCGCGCTTCTTCAAGGCGCGCGTGGCCTTCTCGTGGAGGCCGTTGATCTGGAACAGCGCGCGTCCCCGCGCCGAATCCGCCGCCGCGCGCAGCGTCGGGTCGAGGCTGCCCAGTTTCTCTTCGACGATCGCCATCTCGCGGGCGACCGCGTCCGTAGCGCTCGCGAAGGCCGCCTCGATTTCGGGGTAGGCCTCTCGCGCCCAGCGCGCCAGCAGCGCCTCGGGATCGCCCTCGAGGTCGGCGAGGCTCAGCGACTCGGCTTCCAGGGCTCGCGCCTGGCCCGGTTCGAGGAGCGTCAGGCTCGGCCTTGGCACCAGCGCCGGTCGGGCGATCCCGAAGTGCTGGTAGGACGGCCCGATCTGCGCGTGGTACGCGATCTCGGCCGGGCCGCCCACGTAGGCGGCCGTCGGGAGCAGCGTGTCCTGGGCCAGCGGCCGCAACAGCACGCCCGGGCTGAAGCGCTCGGGCTCGCGCGCGAGCGCCGCCTCGGCCTCCGCCGGGGCGACCCGCCTTCCAGCGCCGCGTAGCTCCACGAGCCCGCCCGCCAACGCCAGAGCCCGGCGCTCGCCGTCGTACCAGAAGAGGTTCAGGAAGCCCTCACGTACCGGGACCTGCTGGTGATAGCCGGCCGCAAGCAGCCTGGGCGCGGCGTCGGCCGCCAGTCGGGACGTGGGTGAGGCCTCGGCGATCTCGCGCTTCATCACCGGCGCCGTCAGCTTCTTCAAGGCCGGATCGGCGGGATCGAGGATCGCGAGCTCGGGCAACAGCGAGGACAAGAATGCGGCGAAAGCGGAAGAGAGCGACACGCCCGGCCGGTAGCTCGCGCGCAAGCGTTCGATCGCCGCATCGCGATGCAAGCTCGGCGGCAGACAAGCGGCCGCCTCGTCGATTAGCTCGGAGATCGTGTCTTCGAGTCGGATGCTCGCCGCGGGTTGGCCCACGGGCTCGTCCTTGGGCGCGTAGCGCAACGAACGGATGCGGCCCTGCTCGTCGAGGACCGATACCTGGCGGATCTCCGCAAAGTCGTGGTCGTCCGCCGCGACCCAGAAGACCGGCACCACCGGTGCGCCGCGCCGTTCCTCGAGCAGCCGCGCCAACTTGACCGCCGCGATCGCCTTGTACAGCACGAACAGCGGCCCACCGAACAGCACCGCCTGCTGCCCGGTCACGATCGCCGTCGCGTCCTTACTGGCGAGCCGCGCCGCCTGTTCGGCGGCGCGCCCGGCGCCGCGCGCGCGCTGCTGCGCGACCAGAGCGTCTGCGAGCGCTTGCCGGTCGCGCGGGGCCCGGGCTGCCTGGTCGGCCGCCGCCGCGATGGCGTCCAGGTCCCAGCGTCCTCCGGCGTAGAACGGCGCCACCCCATTGCGACCCAACAAGTAATCGCGGAACAGCGGGCTGGGCGGTTGTTGAAATGTTCCGTAGTCGAGAACGGAAGTGGAGCGCTCGGCCATCAGGCCGGCATTATACTGAGAGGGAAAGAGCGAGGACCAGGAACCCATGGCTGAAGGCGATCGTTCGCATCCGCCGCTTCCGAAGCGTATCGGGCGCTATGAGATCCAGGGCAACCTGGGTGCGGGCGCGATGGGCGCCGTCTACAAGGGCTTCGATCCGCTGATCAAGCGGACGCTCGCGATCAAGACGATCCGGCTCGACATCGCCCGCGGCAGCGAGGAGTACAAGACGTTCCTGGAGCGCTTCTACCAGGAAGCGCGCATCTCCGGAACCCTCTCGCACCCGAACATCGTCACGCTCTTCGACATCGGCGAGGACAACGGCGTGCCGTTCCTGGCCCTCGAGTTCATCGAAGGCGAGACCGTCGAGTCGCTGCTCGCTCGCGGCGTCAAGTTCCGGCCCGAGATGGTGATTGGACTGATCAGCCAGATCGCGGCGGCCCTCGACTATGCGCACTCCAAGGGCGTCATCCACCGCGACGTGAAGCCGGCCAACCTGCTGCTCTACGAAGAAGAGCGCATCAAGATCTCCGACTTCGGCATCGCCAAGCTGGCCGATTCCGAGATGACCAAAGTCGGCCAGCTTCTCGGCACGCCCTCGTACATGTCCCCCGAGCAGGCGATGGGCGAGAAGCTCGACGGTCGCAGCGACATCTTCTCGCTGGGCGTCTGCGCCTTCGAGATGCTGTGCGGCCAGCAGCCATTCCCGGGCAACAACGTCACCGCGATCCTCTACAAGCTCGTGCACGTGGGGCCGATCGAGCCCGACAACCTCGCGATGAACGGGCTGATCCCAGAGAAGTGGCACGAAGTCTTCCCGAAGGTGCTTTCGAAGAAGCGCGACGATCGCTACCAGACTGCCGCGGAATTCGTTCGCGACCTCGAGTACTGCCTGGGGACCTGGTTCAGCGCGCTCGACCCTGGAGTCGCAACCCAGGTCATACCGGTGCAGCAAGTCGCTGCTGCGCCCCCGCCTTCAACCGCCGCTACAACGCCCGGATTGCTGCAGCGCAGCGCCGACGACCCCTCGGTCGTGGTGTCGATGGACGAGATCCAGGACTCGATGGGCTACGCCCTTCGGCCCCGCGGTCCGGCCGCCCCGAACGACGATGACATGCCGCAGACGATCGCGATGAGGCCGGGCGAAGCCAGTGGGCGAGGCGACAGCCTGCCGCCGACCCTCGGTCTCGAGCGGCAGCCCAAGGCGCCGCCGGCTGGTTCCGGGGACGACGACTTGCCGGCGACGATCGTGGTGCAACGCTCGAGCATGCCGGCGTCGCCGCCTGCCCAGGACAAAACTGTCGTGCTGCCGCCTCCTAGCGCCGGGGCCGCGCCGCTCGTAGCTCCGCCTGCCGCGCCCGCGACGCCGCCGGCCGTGTCCCAGCCGACCTCGGCGCCTCCCTTCAAGCCGGCTTTCAAGGCCGGCGCGCTCCCCGCCTATCGGTCGCCATCCTCGCTCGCTCCGAAGAGCCAGCTCCCACGCGTTCCCGGACAAGGCTCGCGCCCGCCCGGGTCCTCGTCGCGTTCGTCCGCGGAGCAGCTCGAGGACTTGATCGAGGACTTGCCCGAAGAGGACGCGCCGCCGATGCGACAGGGTTTGCCGGTCGCAGCGGTCATCGGCGTCGGTCTCGCGGTGTTGGTCGGCGTCGTAGTGATCCTCGTGTTGATCGCGAAGGGGCGCGGCGGAGCGGATGGGGCAGGCGGGACCACGGCGACGACCCTGGTAGCGACTACTTCGGGTCCGGGCACGATCCGGGTGGAGACGACGCCCGCAGGCGCCAGCGTCCTGATCGACGACCAGGCCAAGGGAACGGCGCCGGCGACGATCAGCGGGCTCACGACCGGCAGCCACGACGTGGTGGCGGAGCTCAAGGGGTACGACTCGGCGGGGCAGCGTGTGACGCTCAGCGACGCGCAACCCTCCGCGGTCGTCAGCCTGTCGTTGCCCGCAGCCAAGACGGCGATGGGCGAAGCAGACATCCTCTCGCGGCCGGCGGGAGCGACGGTTTTCATGGACGGGCTGAAGGTGGGCCAGACGCCGCTGCGTGGCTTCCGCCTACGCACCGGAACTCGCCGCTTCAAGCTCACCACCGAGGGCTTCCTCAACCACATCGAGTTCCTGAAGGTCGAGGAGGGCTCGCCCGCGCGCCTGGATGCGCGTCTGGTTCCGCTCGCCTCCGTCGCGCCGCTATCCGCGCCTCCCTCCGAAGCCGCCGAGCCGACCGCGGCCCCGACCCCGACTCCGACTCCGACGGCCAAGCCGGCAACGCCGAGGCCGGTGCCCACGACGACGCTCGCCGCGCCCGCGGTCACGCAGGCCGTAGCACCAGCGACCGCGCCGGCAGCGCCCGTCCCTCCCAGCGTCGATCCGGCGAAGGTGTATCTCGAAGACGAGGTCGACACGCCGCCCAAGAAGCTGTCGGGAGATCCGTACTCGCCGCCCAGGCTCCGCTCGGGCGAATCGGTGTCCTTGACGCTCTCCTGGGTCGTGAGCGAGAACGGAGAGATCGGGGACATCGAGGTCGTGCAGTCGGGCGGCAAGACGCTCGACGAGGGCGTGGTTCAGGCCATCCGCAAATGGAAGTTCGCACCCGGCGTGAAGCAGGGCGTCAAGGTCAAGGTGCGTTTGGCGCGCAAGTACACCTTCAAGGCTGGCTAGTGGCGAAGCTGATCGTCAATCCGACCTCGCCGCACCGCCATGAGATGTTGCTGCCGCGCACGCCTATGTCGATCGGTCGCGATCCGTCGAACGACCTGGTGTTGCCCGATGCGATGGTTTCGCGGCGTCACGCGGTGGTCGAGCTCCGCGGTGGACAGTTCTATCTGCGCGACTGCAACTCGTCGAACGGCTCGCTCGTCAACGGCGACAAGGTCAACGAGCGGAGCCTGCGCGACGGCGACTTGGTTGCGATCGGCACGGCGCGTCTCTTGTTCCGCGAGGACGTCGAAGCGCTCGACCCCGCTGGCAAGGTCGTGCAGCACCCCTCCGCGCCCCGGCTACGCTGCGGCCAGTGCGGCGCCGACTACCGCCGCGGCGACCTCTTCTGCAAGCAGTGCGGCGGCGGGCTTCAGGTGATCCAGCCGAAGGCGGTGTGCACAGCCTGCGGGACCGCGGTGCCGATGCCGGCGCGTTTCTGCAATGCCTGCGGCGCCCGGGTCGGTCCCGACGACGGCCAGCCGCTGGAACCCACCAACCAGAGCCCGGTTGGGCTTCCCGAGGCCGATGCGACGGCTGCTCCACCGACGCCGCCCGAGGGTTACGCCAAGCCGGACGTCGAAGCGCCGGCTCACGCGCAAGCCGTCGGCTCGGAGTCAATCCCCGCGCCGGGCCCGATGTCCTCCTCGTCCCCGACCGCGCTGGTTCCGCCGCGCGAGTTCCCGGCGGAGAAACCCGTTGCGGCCCTGGAAGCCGTCCCCGAACCGCGCCCGGCAGTGCGCACGGAGGCGCACCCCCCCATCCGCGAGGGGGTCGTTCCCGCTCCGCGAGAGAAGAGTCTTCCGCCCCAGCCGCGGATGCCGGTGGCGGTGCCGCCGCGCTCGCTGTCTCCTCAGCCGTCGCCCGTGCCGAGCGCGCCCCGTTCCAGGGCCCCCGAGCTCGGCCCTCGCGTGCTGGCCGGATTGATCGACTTCGGCGGCGTCGCGTTGCTGCAGACTCTGCTGTTGGCGCCCGCGGCGCACTACTGGTGGTTGCGCGACATCTCGGCCGGCGTAGCCTTCACGCCGATCGCGCTCACGCTGGCTCTCGCGATGCTCACGCTGGCACTGGGCGCTCTCTATTTCATCTATTTCTGGGCCGTGCGCGGCGCGACCCTCGGTAAGCGGTGGGTTGGCCTGGTTGTGGAGTCGACCGGCGGGGACTGCCCGATCGGGTTCACGCGCGCGACCGCGCGCTTTTTCGGATACTTGATCTCAGGCGCGCTGCTCGGTGGCGGCTTTCTGTTGATCGCGCTCGACGGACACGGCCTGCACGACCGGCTCGCGGGCACCCGGGTCGTGAAGCGAGACTGACCGGGTGGAGCCGATGGGCGTGGATCCCGCGGTGGCGGCCGAGCCGCTGGTGCTGCCTCGAGAAGGCGCGCGCGCCTCTTTGTGGCGCGCACTGGTCGAGCTACTCCACGATCTCTCGGTGGCGGCGCTGTTCTGCTTCTTCCTGATCGTCTTCGTGGCGCAGGCATTCCGGGTGCAGGGCACCAGCATGCTGCCGCTCCTGGCCGACGGAGAGCGCATCGTCGTGAACAAGTTCCTGTATCGGGTTCATTCGATCGAGCGCGGCGACGTGGTGGTCTTCTACTTCCCTCGCGAGCCCCAGATCTCCTTCATCAAGCGCGTCGTCGGCCTGCCCGGTGACTTGATCGAGCTGCGCTCCGGCCAGCTCTTCGTCAACAACCAGCGCGTGAACGAGGACTACCTGGCGCCGCAGTTTCGGGATCACGACAATTTCCCTTCCGCCGAGATCAAGAAGGGCTACTACTTCGTGCTCGGTGATCACCGCAACAGCAGCAACGACAGCCGCAGTTGGGGCGAAGTGCCCGAGAAGTACATCTACGGCAAGGCCGTGTATCGGTTCTGGCCGTTCTCCAAGCTGGGCGCGATCCGCTGACGATCCGTCCAGCGCCGCCTGAGCCCTTAGAATCCCGCGCCCGATGAGCCGAAGAGCCGCGCTGCTCGCACTCGAAGACGGCGCCGTGTTCGAAGGAGAGTCCTTCGCCAGCGATGCCGACACGACCGGAGAGGTGGTATTCAACACCTCGCTCTCCGGCTACCAGGAGGTGCTGACCGATCCGTCCTACGCCGGCCAGATCGTGACGATGACCTATCCCCACATCGGGAACTACGGTGTGAACCCGGACGACAGCGAGTCGAGCAAACCGCAGGTCGCGGGTTTCGTGGTGCGTGAGATCTCGGAGGTCCACTCCTCTTGGCGCTCCCAGGGCTCGCTCGAGAGCTGGTTGCAGCAAGCGGGGATCGTTGGCATCACCGGCGTCGACACCCGGGCCCTCACGCGCCACTTGCGCACCCACGGCGCGAAGCGCGGCGTCGTCTCGTCGGCGCCCTCGGGCCGGGACGCACTCGTCGCCAAGGCGCGCGCCGCACGTTCGATGATCGGCGCGGATCTCGCGCGCGAGGTGACCTGCACGGAACCGTATCGGTTCGCCGCGACCGCGCAAACCAAGAAGCCGTTCCAGGTCGTCGCCTACGACTTCGGCATGAAGCGCAATATCGGCCGCATGCTGGCCGCGGCGGGCTGCGACGTGATGGCGGTGCCCGCGACCACCTCGGCCGCCGAGGCTCGAGCGCTCCACCCCGACGGCATCTTCCTGTCGAACGGCCCCGGCGATCCGGAGCCGTGCGGCTATGCGATCGAAGCCACCAAGGCGCTGATCGAGACGCTGCCGGTCTTTGGTATCTGTCTCGGCCATCAGATCCTGGGCCTGGCTTGCGGCGGGAAGACCTTCAAGCTCAAGTTCGGCCATCGCGGCGGCAACCATCCGGTGAAGCACCTGGCGACGGGCCGCGTCGAGATCACCGCTCAGAATCACGGCTTCGCCGTCGACTCCTCGCTGTTCGAAAAGCCGGAGCTGATCCAGACGCACGTCAACCTGAACGACGGCACCGTCGAGGGCTTCCGGCACCGTGATCTGCCGGTGATGAGCGTGCAGTACCACCCGGAGGCCAGCCCGGGACCGCACGACTCGCACTACCTGTTCCAGGAGTTCGTGGAGCTGATGGCGGCTCGGCGGGCAGGCTGATGCCGCGCGATCCTTCGATCAAGTCCGTGCTCGTGATCGGTTCCGGGCCGATCGTGATCGGGCAGGCGTGCGAGTTCGACTACTCCGGCACGCAGGCGATCAAGGCGCTGAAGAGCGAGGGCCTGCGCGTTTCGCTCGTCAACTCGAACCCGGCCACGATCATGACCGACCCGGAGTATGCGGACCGCACTTACGTGGAGCCGCTGACACCCGAGTACGTCGAGAAGATCCTGGAGCGTGAGCGGCCGGATGCGCTGCTGCCCACGGTCGGCGGGCAGACCGCCCTGAACTTGGCGGTCGAATTGTCGAAGCGCGGCGTGCTCGACCGGCTCGGCATCCGCCTGATCGGCGCCAGCCGCCAGGCCGTCGAGGTAGGCGAGGACCGCAGGCTGTTCAAGCAGGCGATGCAACGCATCGGCCTCGAAGTGCCGAAGAGCGGCTTCGCGCATTCGCTCGAGGAGGCGATCGCGATCCTCGAGATCACCGGCTTGCCGGCGGTGATCCGTCCCTCCTTCACGATGGGCGGCTCGGGGGGCGGGATCGCCTACAACGCGGAGGAGTTCGAAGAGATCGCGGAGCGCGGTCTCGACCTCTCGCCGACGCACCAGGTCCTGGTCGAGGAATCGGTGCTGGGCTGGAAGGAGTTCGAGCTCGAGGTGATGCGCGACCGCGCCGACAACTTCGTGGTGATCTGCTCGATCGAGAACTTCGACCCGATGGGGATCCACACCGGCGACTCGATCACGGTGGCGCCGGCACAAACGTTGACCGACAAGGAATACCAGAAGATGCGCGACGCCGCGCGCGCGATCATCCGCGAGGTCGGCGTCGAAACCGGAGGTTCCAACATCCAGTTCGCGGTCGATCCCAAGACCGGCCGGATGACCGTGATCGAAATGAACCCGCGGGTGTCGCGCTCGTCCGCGCTCGCCAGCAAGGCCACCGGCTTCCCGATCGCGAAGATCGCGGCGCTGCTCGCGATCGGCTACACGCTCGACGAGATCAAGAACGACATCACCAAGCTGACCCCGGCCTCGTTCGAGCCGGTGCTCGACTACGTGGTGGTGAAGATCCCGCGCTGGGCGTTCGAGAAGTTCCGCGACGCCAACCCGACGCTCGGCACGCAGATGAAGTCGGTGGGCGAGGTGATGGCGATCGGGCGCACCTTCAAGGAGGCGCTCTTGAAGGGCCTGCGCGGCCTCGAGACCGGCAGCTCCGGCTTCAACCGCAAGGACATCGACGACACGCTGATCAAGCAGAAGCTCGTGACCGCCGATCCGGACCGTATCTACTACGTGAAGCGCGCGCTGGAGCTGGGCTGGAAGCACGCGGACATCTATCGCATGACGGGCATCGATCCCTGGTTCCTGCAGCAGCTGCAGGAGATCACCGACGCCGAGAAGCAGATCCGGCCGGGCCTCGACGCCGCGACGTTGCGGCGCACGAAGCGGCTCGGCTTCTCCGACGTCCGGATCGCCGAGCTCCTCGGCTCGAACGAGCACGAAGTGCGCGCGATGCGCAAGCAGCAGGGCATCGTGCCGGTCTACAAGCGCGTCGACACCTGCTCGGCAGAGTTCCAGTCGCACACGCCCTACCTCTACTCCACCTACGAGCGCGAGGACGAGAGCGAGACGACCTCGCGCCGCAAGGTGATGATCCTCGGCAGCGGGCCCAACCGGATCGGCCAGGGGATCGAGTTCGACTACTGCTGTTGCCATGGCGCGTTCGCCTTCCGCGAAGAGGGCTACGAGACGATCATGGTCAACTGCAACCCGGAGACGGTTTCGACCGACTATGACACGTCGGACCGTCTCTACTTCGAGCCGCTCACCTTCGAAGACGTGATGAACATCGTCGAGCTGGAGAAACCCGAGGGCGTCGTGATCCAATTCGGCGGCCAGACCCCGTTGAAGCTCGCGGTGCCGCTGCACAAGGCCGGCGTGAAGATCCTCGGCACCAGCCCCGATTCGATCGACGTCGCCGAGGATCGCCAGCGCTTCAGCAAGCTGCTGAAGGAGCTCGGGATACCGCAGCCCGAGAGCGGCACCGCGAACTCGATCGCCGAAGCCAAGGCGGTCGCGCAGCGTCTCGGCTATCCGGTGCTGGTCCGGCCGAGCTACGTGCTGGGCGGCCGCGCAATGGCGATCGTCTACGACGAGACCCACCTCGAGCGCTACGCGCGCGAGGCGGTCGCCGCCTCGCCCGAGCATCCGGTGCTGGTGGACCGCTTCCTCGAGGACGCCTTCGAGGTCGACGTCGACGCCGTCGCCGACGGCGAGCGCGTCGTGATCGGCGGCATCATGCAGCACATCGAGCAGGCCGGCATTCACAGCGGCGACTCGGCGGGCGTGCTGCCGACATACGCGATCGCCGAGCGACACCTCGACCAGATCAAGAGCTACACGCGCAAGCTCGGCCTGGCGCTGAAAGTCCAGGGCTTGATGAACATTCAGTACGCGATCAAGGACGACATCGTGTACGTGCTCGAGGTGAACCCACGCGCCTCGCGCACCGTGCCCTTCATCAGTAAGGGCACCGGCGTGGCGCTGGCCAAGGTCGCCTCGCGGATCATGGCCGGCCGTTCGCTGAAGCAGCAGGGCCTGACCGAGGACCTTACGGTCGACCGCTTCTTCATCAAGGAGTCGGTGTTCCCGTTCCTGAAGTTCCCGGGCAGCGACATCCTGCTCGGGCCCGAGATGAAGTCGACCGGCGAGGTGATGGGGATCTCGGACGATTTCGGGATGGCCTTTGCGAAGTCGCAGGCCTCGGCGGGCTTCACGATCCCAACCGCGGGCACGGTCTTCATCAGCGTGAACGACAACGACAAGCCGGGGGTGCTGCCGCTGGCGCGCGAGCTGGTGCAGATGGGCATGCGGATCGTGGCCACCCAGGGAACCGCCGTGTACCTGAACGCCCACGGCGTTCCGGCCCAGAAGGTCTTCAAGGTGAACGAGGCGCGTCCCAACTGCGTGGACATGATCAAGAGCGGCAAGATCGACATCATCTTCAACACGCCGCTCGGGCGCGAGTCGTTCTTCGACGACGGCGCGATCCGCAAGAGCGCCACCCTCCACGGCGTGCTGGTGGTGACCACGCTGACCGCCGCCGCGGCCACGGTGCAGGCAATTCGCGCATTGCGCGAGAAGCCGCTCGAGGTCGTGAGCCTCCAAGAGATCCACGCCGCGCGGCTCGCCGCCACGCGGGCCTGAGGCTGCGATCGTCCGTTGCGCCCCCTGTATCTCGCGCTCTCCGGTGGCGGCGCGCACGCGACGGCGCACCTGGGCGTGCTGCGTGTGCTGGAGCGCGAAGGCATTCCGGTAGCCGGCCTGGCGGGCGTCTCGGGCGGCGCGCTGGTAGCGGCGGCGTGGGCGGGCGGCGCCAACCTGGACCAGCTGGTGGATCAGGCGACGCACCTGCACCCCTGGACGTGGGTGCGCGGCTGGGGCGGCGGGATTCTCTCGGGCAGCAAGCTCGGCGCGCTGATCGACGAGTTCCTGCCGGTCGCGACATTCGAGGGCCTGAAGATTCCGGTGGTGGTGCTCGCTACCGACGTGGACAGCGGCGAGGCCGTGGTCTTCAAGCAAGGCCCGCTGCGCGACGCAGTGCGCGCTTCGTGCAGCTTCCCGGGAGTGTTTCCGCCGATGCTGCTGGACGGCCGTCGTCTCTACGATGGCGGCATCACCACCGTCGTTCCGGTGCGCCTGGCGCGCGAGATGGGCGGCGAGGGCGCGTTGGTGGTCGCGCTGGACTGCAACAGCGGCACGCGCTGGCCGGTGGCAGCCTCGTTCGTGTCGCTGGCGCTGCGCGCGGGGCTGACGCTGTTGCGCGGCCGCACGCGTAGCGAGCTGTCGGGGGCCGACCTCGTGATCGCGCCGCAAATGGGAGAGTCGGGCTGGATGCAGCCTTGGAAGATCCCGCGCTTCTACGAGGCCGGTGAGCAGGCGGCGGTCCAGGCGCTGCCCGAGCTGCGCCGGCTATTGAACGGGTGAAGCCGCTCGTTCGGATCGCGTCGGTCGCGGCGCTCGTCGTCCTGGCGGCCTGGATCGCGATCGGCGAACGGCCGGCCGGCGCCACCGGACGCTGGCTACGCGAGCTGGGGCTGGAACCGCGTCTGGTGAGTGTGAAAGGCCTGAAGGTTCGTTACGTCCGCGCCGGTCAGGGTTCGCCGGTGGTGCTGCTTCACGGGCTGGCGTCGTCGATCTACTCTTGGAGCGACGTGTTCGCCGATCTGGCCAAGCGCCACGACGTCATCGCTCTCGACTTGCCTGGCTTCGGCGGATCCGACATACCCCGCGAGCTGTCGTTCGACGCGTATCCGCCGGTGGTTCTCGGCCTGATGGACCAGCTCGCGCTGCCTAGCGCCAGCCTCGTGGGGAACAGCATGGGCGGAGCTGCGGCCGCCGCGATCGCGGCTGGGCATCCCGAGCGTGTCGAGCGCTTGGTGCTGATCGACTCGGCGGGTTTGAACCTAGCACCGAAGGACCGGCCTGCCGTGCTGCGCTTCGTGGGGGCGCTGCCGGTGGCGCTCCTGGAGCACGTTCCGCTGCGCCGGGCGTTGACCCGTATCGGCCTGCGGCAGGTCTTCTTCGATCCGCGACGGGTCACCGAGGAGCGCTTCGAGGAATACGTGGCGCCAGTCTTGCGGCCCGGTGCGGTGGCCTCGATCTCGTCACTGCTCCGAACGCCTCGTACCGACTCCGCCGCGTTCGAGGCTCTGCTGCGCGGGATCCAGGCGCCCACCTTGATTCTCTGGGGGCGGGAAGACCGCTGGATTCCACTGGCGCAGGCCGACCGGTTCGCCGCCGCCATCCCTCGCTCACGGCTGACGATCCTGGCCGGTTGCGGACACCTGCCGCAGGAAGAGCGGCCCCAGGAGGTCGCGGCCCTGCTTGCGAGCTTCTTGGCCTCCGCGCCCTGAGCGGAGGTGAGGCGGATCACAGAGTGAGGGGAATCACGTCCCGGGAGGGGCAATAGTCGTATATCTATTCCAGCACCCAAGGTCTGATCAGGTGTCCTTTTTGGGCCAGGACGACGCAGTGTCTCGAGGTTGGGTTGCCGTTGAGAGTGCGTGAAACCATGGAGGATGCGATGTCGGCCAAGAAACTGGCGGTTTTCGGCTTGATCTGTGCGGTGGCGGGTCTCGGAGTGGGCGGTGCCTGGGCATCTCGGGATGCGATGTACGACGGCGACCGGCTCGCCGCGGCGGCGAGCATCGCGCGCGCCCAGAGCACCAACGGCGGAGACGTCGCGGTGACCAATTCTGCTGGCGTACCGGTCGCCGTGTTGAGCTCCGATAGCGTTGGCGACGGGATTGGCGGGCTCGCGAATCGCCGCGGCTCGGATCGCCTGATCCTCGACATCACCGCTGCCGACGCCGGACGTCTCTACGTGTTGAACTCCGCCAGCCGGCCGACTTTCGTGGTCGACGGCAGCCTGGGCATCGGCGCGGCGTCGGGCGACGTGGCCGAGATGTTCCCGGCCAGCACTGCGATCGAGCCGGGCTCGGTGGTGGTGATCGATGCCCAGCATCGCGGCGCGATGAGCCTCGCGACTTCCGCGTATGACCGTCGCGTCGCCGGCGTCGTGGCCGGCGCGAACGAATACCGCCCGGCGATGACCCTGCGTGCGATGGACGGGACGCTCGGCAAGGTTCCGGTCACGCTCACCGGCACGGCCTACTGCCTGGCGACCAACGTCAACGGCGCGATCAAGGCCGGCGATCTATTGACCAGCTCTGGCGTTCCGGGGCATGCCATGAAGGTCACCGATCACGACGCGGCCCGCGGCGCCATCCTGGGCAAGGCGCTCGAGGACCCGAAGGGCGACAAGGGCCAGATCCTGATCCTGGCCAGCCTGCAGTAGGCTTTTCCAAGGACTGCGTGAAAAGGGGGGCGA